>NZ_JASEYC010000003.1:0-127792 GCF_035064245.1 Citrobacter sp. R-1.5.2
TCGGTGGAGCTGCATGACAAAGTCATCGGGCATTATCTGAACATAAAACACTATCAATAAGTTGGAGTCATTACCCTGGACTCATTACAAATCACGCTGCAACGTGCTCGTGCACTCTATCAAAATGGTGCTGTTAGTTATATCGAAGTACTGGACGCCGAGCGTTCTTTATTCACTACACAGCAATCGCTACTCGACCTTAACTATGCCCAACAGGTTAATGAAATTAAGCTGTTTGCTGCCTTAGGCGGTGGCTGGGTTGAATGATCTTTAATCTTAAATTCTCAGGAGTATATTGCATGAAAACTACCGCTAAAGCCGCTTTGTTTACTGTGTTATCTGTCGTCATGTTTAACGCTCAGGCCAATGAACATCAGCATGGCGAGATGATGAATATGGCGCCTGCGGCCCAGCAGGAGCAAGTGATTAGTGCGACAGGCGTGATTGACGCTATTGATATGGATAGCAAAAAAGTCACGATTAAACATGAACCGATTCCCGCAGTGAACTGGCCGGCAATGACGATGCGTTTCACGCTGGTATCTGATACCAAGGCCGACGATATTCAGCCAGGTGATAAAGTTGCATTTACGTTTGTTCAGCAGGGAAATCTCTCTGTCTTACGCGATATTCACATCAGTAAATAACGGATCTCGCTGGTCTCTTTTATTCTTGCCCGGGTTTTCCTGAACACGGGCGAGACTATCGCGCAATGGAAATCACTATGGCGTCTTTAAATATTAAAAATACCGCGCTTATTCTCGGCAGCATGATTGTCGGCGGAATTATTTCTGTCGGTGTGTATACCTATTATTCATCCGCAAAAGTATCGGCCGATACCGGCGCTGCTCAAAAAAAAGAAGAGCGTAAAGTTTTATTCTGGTACGACCCCATGTATCCCAACACGCGGTTTGATAAACCGGGTAAATCACCGTTTATGGATATGGATCTGATCCCGAAATATGCCGATGAAGAGACAGCGAGTACATCCGCACCGGGTGTGCGTATTGACCCGACACAGACCCAGAATCTGGGGCTAAAAACCGAACCCGTGCGTCGTGGGCCATTGCAATATGCACAAACTTTCCCGGCGAACGTCAGTTATAACGAATATCAATTTGTCATTGTTCAGGCGCGTTCGGCAGGTTTTATCGAGAAGGTCTATCCGCTGACCGTGGGCGACAAAATTAAGCAGGGCTCGCCGCTTATCGATCTGACAATCCCTGACTGGGTAGAAGCACAAAGTGAATATTTATTGCTGCGGGAAACGGGCGGCAGTGCGACGCAGGTTGAAGGCATTCTGGAGAGATTACGCCTGGCGGGAATGCCAGAGGCGGACATTCAACGCTTGAAAGCGACGCGGAAAATTCAGACTCGCTTTACCCTGAAGGCCCCTATTGATGGGGTGATTACCGCGTTTGATTTACGTACTGGTATGAATATCTCAAAAGATAATGTGGTCGCGAAAATTCAGGGAATGGATCCGGTATGGGTCAGTGCTTCAGTCCCGGAATCTATCGCCTGGCTGATTAAAGACGCCTCACAATTCACCATTACCGTGCCTGCCTGGCCGGGTAAACCCTTCACCATTAGCAAATGGAGTATTTTGCCGAGTGTGGATGCCACGACGCGCACGCTCCAGGTTCGCCTGCAGGTTGATAACCCGGATGAGGCCCTGAAGCCGGGAATGAATGCCTATCTGCAACTAAAAACGCAAAGCGAGCCGATGCTGCTGATCCCGTCTAAAGCGCTGATTGATACCGGTACTGAACAGCGGGTTATCACCGTCGATAATGAAGGGCGATTTGTACCTAAGCAGGTTGCCGTATTCCATGAGTCTCAGGGGTTAACGGCCATCCGCTCTGGTCTGAGCGAAGGTGAAAAGGTGGTGTCCAGCGGTCTGTTTCTGATCGATTCCGAAGCGAATATTTCTGGCGCTCTGGATCGTATGCGCGCCCAGACAAACGGGACACACGCTGTACCCGCGATGCCAGCCCAGGCGAGCCATTCACACTGAGGACATGATAAATGATTGAATGGATTATTCGCCGCTCGGTGGCAAACCGTTTCCTGGTGATGATGGGGGCGCTGTTTCTCAGCATCTGGGGCACCTGGACCATCGTGAATACGCCGGTTGATGCGTTGCCCGATCTCTCTGATGTGCAGGTGATCATCAAAACCAGCTACCCGGGGCAAGCGCCGCAAATTGTTGAAAATCAGGTGACCTATCCGTTGACCACCACCATGCTG
Organism: Citrobacter sp. R-1.5.2; assembly: GCF_035064245.1. Lineage (NCBI taxonomy): Bacteria > Pseudomonadati > Pseudomonadota > Gammaproteobacteria > Enterobacterales > Enterobacteriaceae > Citrobacter > Citrobacter sp. R-1.5.2. Next base: position 2,251 of record NZ_JASEYC010000003.1, read on the forward strand.
TCGGTGCCGGGAGCGAAAACGGTGCGGGGTTTCTCGCAGTTTGGCGACTCTTACGTGTATGTCATTTTTGAAGACGGTACCGATCCTTACTGGGCGCGCTCCCGTGTCCTGGAATATCTCAACCAGGTGCAGGGGAAATTACCCGCAGGCGTCAGTGCTGAAATGGGACCGGATGCGACAGGGGTCGGCTGGATATTTGAATATGCGCTGGTGGATCGCAGCGGCAAACATGATCTCGCTGAATTACGTTCGCTGCAGGATTGGTTCTTAAAATATGAATTGAAAACTATCCCTAACGTGGCGGAAGTTGCCTCGGTGGGCGGTGTGGTTAAAGAGTACCAGGTTGTCATCGATCCGATGAAGCTGACGCAATATGGCATCAGCCTGGGTGAGGTGAAATCGGCGCTGGATGCCTCAAACCAGGAAGCCGGTGGTTCATCTGTCGAAATGGCCGAAGCGGAATACATGGTCCGCGCCAGTGGGTATCTGCAGTCCCTTGATGACTTCAATAATATCGTACTGAAAACCGGCGCTGATGGCGTTCCAGTCTATCTGCGTGATGTTGCCCGCGTACAAATTGGGCCGGAAATGCGCCGCGGGATCGCCGAACTGAATGGCGAAGGCGAAGTGGCAGGCGGCGTAGTCATCCTGCGCTCCGGTAAAAATGCGCGCGAGGTGATCTCCGCGGTTAAGGCTAAACTTGAAACGCTGAAGAGCAGTCTGCCGGAAGGCGTTGAAATAGTTACAACATACGATCGCAGTCAACTGATCGATCGCGCGATTGATAACCTGAGCTACAAGCTGCTGGAAGAATTTATCGTTGTGGCGCTGGTGTGCGCGCTGTTCCTGTGGCATATCCGCTCGGCGCTGGTGGCCATAATTTCTCTGCCACTGGGACTGTGTATCGCGTTTATCGTGATGCATTTCCAGGGACTGAACGCCAACATTATGTCGCTTGGGGGGATAGCCATCGCGGTCGGGGCGATGGTTGATGCCGCAATCGTTATGATTGAGAACGCGCATAAGCGGCTGGAAGAGTGGGGGCATCAGCATCCGGGTGAAAAGCTGGATAACGACACGCGCTGGAAAGTCATCACCAATGCCTCGGTGGAAGTCGGCCCGGCGCTGTTCATTAGCTTACTGATTATCACACTGTCGTTTATCCCCATCTTCACGCTTGAAGGGCAGGAAGGACGGTTATTTGGTCCGCTGGCATTTACCAAAACCTACGCTATGGCAGGTGCTGCGTTTCTGGCCATTGTGGTGATCCCGATCCTGATGGGGTTTTGGATCCGTGGCAAGATCCCAGCGGAAAGCAGCAACCCGCTTAACCGTTTCCTGATTCGTATTTACCATCCGTTATTGTTGAAAGTGCTGCACTGGCCGAAAACGACCCTGCTGGTGGCGGTGCTGTCGATCCTGACCGTTATCTTCCCGCTGAATAAGGTTGGGGGCGAATTTTTACCGCAGATTAACGAAGGCGATCTGTTGTATATGCCTTCAACCTTACCGGGAATTTCCGCAGCACAGGCGGCGGATATGCTGCAAAAAACCGATAAGCTCATTATGACGGTTCCTGAAGTGGCGCGCGTGTTTGGTAAAACCGGTAAAGCTGAAACGGCGACCGACTCCGCACCGTTAGAAATGGTTGAAACCACCATCCAACTGAAGCCGCAGGATCAGTGGCGTCCGGGGATGACGATGGACAAAATCATTGAGGAACTGGACAAAACCGTTCGTTTACCGGGGCTGGCGAATCTGTGGGTACCGCCAATTCGTAACCGTATCGATATGCTCTCTACGGGGATTAAAAGTCCTATCGGCATTAAAGTTTCGGGTACCGTGTTGTCGGATATTGACGCCACGGCAGAGCAAATCGAAGAAGTCGCAAGAACGGTGCCTGGTGTGGCGTCCGCATTGGCTGAACGTCTGGTCGGCGGGCGTTATCTTAGCGTAGATATTCATCGTGAAAAGGCCGCCCGTTATGGGATGACCGTCGGTGATGTGCAACTGTTTATCACCTCAGCAGTAGGCGGTGCCATGGTAAGTGAAACGGTTGAAGGTATCGCTCGCTATCCGATCAATCTTCGTTACCCACAAAGCTATCGCGATAGCCCGGAAACGCTACGCAATCTGCCGATATTGACGCCAATGAAACAGCAAATCACGCTAGCGGATGTGGCGGATGTGCAGGTGGTTTCGGGGCCATCGATGTTGAAAACGGAGAACGCGCGGCCAACCAGTTGGATCTACATTGATGCCCGCGATCGCGACATGGTGTCGGTGGTGAACGATCTGAAAAAAGCGATTGCGGAAAACGTCCAGCTAAAACCGGGGACCAGCGTGGCATTCTCCGGGCAGTTTGAGCTGCTTGAGCGCGCCAGCCACAAGCTAAAACTGATGGTGCCGATGACGCTGATGATTATCTTCGTGCTGCTGTATCTGGCATTCCGTCGTTTTGGTGAAGCCCTGTTGATTATTACCAGTGTGCCCTTTGCGCTGGTAGGCGGAATTTGGTTTCTCTATTGGATGGGATTCCATATGTCGGTCGCGACCGGAACTGGATTCATCGCACTGGCAGGCGTGGCTGCCGAATTTGGTGTGGTGATGCTGATGTACCTGCGCCACGCCATTGAAGCAGAGCCTGCGCTGGAAAATCCGCAAACCTTTACCGTGGATAAACTGGATGAGGCGTTGTACCACGGAGCGGTACTGCGTGTGCGTCCTAAAGCAATGACTGTGGCGGTCATCATTGCGGGTCTGCTGCCGATTTTATGGGGAACGGGAGCCGGGTCTGAAGTCATGAGCCGTATCGCTGCACCGATGATTGGCGGCATGATCACGGCACCGTTGCTGTCACTGTTCATCATTCCGGCAGCGTATAAGCTGATGTGGCTACACAGGCATCGCACCCAGAAATAGCCCCTGCTAGCGCTCGCTTTCATTCCTTTGAAGGTGAGCGCTATGATTCCAGCGCTTTCACCCGTTTACGGTACTCGCCAGGCGTGCAACCGAATTCACGCAGAAAAACTTTGTGAAAAGATGACTCGCTGGCATATCCCACCGATTCGGCAATCACGACCAACGGTTGGGCGCCGCGCGACAGCATCTGGGCGGCGAATTGCAGGCGCAATGTGGTGAGTACGGCGAGCGGCGTGGAGTTTGAAACCTCGCGAAACAGTTGGGCAAAACTGGCCCGGGACATATGCGCGCGCTGCGCCAGTTCTTCAACACTCCAGGGATGTGCGGGTGATTCCAGCATCTGGAACACCACGGCTCCCAGTCGGGGATGTAATAGCAGATTCAGCACATTTTTGGCGGGGGGAGCCTGAGATAACCATTCGCGAACGGCAAACGTGAAAAGCGTGGCGCATTGCTGGCTGCACACAACGTTGGAACCGGGCAGCATGCTCAATGATTCCTGCTGCATCAGCCCAATCATCGCCTTAAGCCAGTGGTAAGCGGGGCTATTTTCGCCAGGTGCCAGCAGCAAAACTTCCGGCAGCGCGGTTAAGAAATAGCGGGAGGATGTCTGTAGTTGCAGACTTCCGCAGACAATATGCGTTTGCTCTTCACCTGACTGGCACAACCGATGCGCGGAGTTTTGCGGCAAGATGACTACCGTACCAGGACGCAGTGTATAAGTGTTGCCGTCAGGCATCTCCAGTAAAGCGCTACCCTGGGTTACCGTATGCCAGCGGATCACGGATAACTCACCTGCTGCATGAGGGAGTTGCCAGTCTCTGCTCAATAGGCAGTTTTGATCAATAGAACCCTGCGGATCGTTAAGCATTAGCAAGCGGCTAAGTGCATCCATAAAGACTCCTGAACAATTTTTATTGTCGTTGATAGAACCGTGATTATCATCATATTTTCACATTAAAGTAATACCATCAAATGGTTACTTTGCATTTTGTTTTGGGGGTTTTTAGTTTTTATTATATGGCTGTAGACGATTGAACAGAATATTGCGCGTTATGGATATGCTGGCCTGACAGGGCACTGCCTATAATCCAGAGTAACAAATGAACAATGACTTTGCGGAGAGGCAGTATGAAACAGTATCAGGCGATCATTATTGGATTTGGCAAAGCAGGTAAGACGCTGGCGGCTACGCTGGCAAAGACGGGCTGGCGGGTAGCGATTATTGAACAGTCCAACACCATGTATGGCGGAACATGCATTAATATCGGCTGTATTCCAACCAAAACCCTGGTGCACGATGCTGAGCTTCAGCATGACTTTGCGACGGCGATGCAACGTAAAACTTCCGTGGTCAGTTTTCTGCGCGATAAAAACTTCCATAATCTGGCCGATCTGGAAAATGTGGATGTGATTGCAGGGCGTGCTGAATTTGTTGACAACCATACCGTGCGGGTAATGCAGTCGACAGGAACGCTTGAGCTGAGCGGTGAGAAGATTTTTATTAATACCGGTGCACAGTCGACGATTCCGGATATTGAGGGATTATCCAGTACGCCAGGCGTCTTTGACAGCACCGGGGTGCTGAATTTGACCCAACGCCCACAGCGCCTGGGTATCCTGGGAGGGGGCTATATCGGCGTTGAGTTTGCGTCGATGTTTGCCAACTTCGGCAGTCAGGTCACTATTTTTGAGGCTGCACCACTGTTTTTACCCCGTGAGGACCGGGATATCGCCGATGCGATCGCTGATATTTTACGCGATAAAGGCGTAGAGCTGATCCTCAATGCTAAGGTGCAGTCGGTTTCGTCTCAGGATGGCGCGGTGCAGCTACAGATGCCGGAAGGGGAACAGGTTGTTGACGCACTGCTTGTCGCATCAGGCCGCAAGCCGGCGACCGAACAGCTGCAACTGAAAAAAGCCGGTGTCGATGTGAACGATCGTGGCGGCATTATTGTGAATAAGTATTTGCGGACATCGGCGGATAACATCTGGGCGATGGGAGATGTAACAGGGGGGCTGCAATTTACCTATATCTCACTGGACGACTTCCGTATTGTGCGTGATGGCCTGTTAGGCGAAGGGCTGCGAAACACCGGCGATCGGCAAAATGTGCCATATTCCGTGTTTATGATACCGCCACTTTCCCGCGTGGGGATGACTGAAGAGCAGGCTCGTGCCAGCGGTGCGGCGGTACAGGTGGTGATGCTTCCCGTCGCTGCGATTCCACGGGCGCGAGTCATGGATGATACGCGTGGTGTACTTAAAGCGGTGGTGGACACGGATACGCAGCGGATATTAGGTGTCTCACTGCTGTGTGTGGATTCGCATGAGATGATTAATATCATTAAAACGGTGATGGATGCCGGCTTACCTTATACCGTATTGCGCGACCAAATATATACCCATCCAAGTATGAGTGAGTCATTAAACGATCTTTTTTCTCTCGTTCAATAATAAATATAGCGTCTGCATCTTTGCCTCACTTGTGTGGGGCTTTTTTTTATCATGTTTTTATAAAGCAATACTATCGAACAGCTATTCTGGCGTTCTGGAATAAATGAAATTAGTGGCTGTGTTTTATTATATCGGTACTGAAATTACGAATGAATGGAAATAGAAATGAACATGGTTAAAACGACGCTACTGATGACAACGTTATTGGCGGCACCAGTGACTTTTTCCGTACTGGCCCAGACACCAACCGAACTGGCCCACGTCAGTGTCTCCGCCGTTTCAGCGGCACCTTCTGTTGTCGAAGCGGCCATTGCTAAACTGGCGCAAGAAAAGCAGGCATCCTCATGGAAAATTACCTCGATGAGAATTGATGGCAGTACTTATGCCACTGCCATTTTGTACAAGTAGGATTGCTGTCATGGAAAAATATCTTCGTTTACTGGGGCAGGGGGATCGAATTGGATTAACCTTGATTCGCCTGAGTATTGCGATTGTCTTTATCTGGATTGGTTTATTGAAATTTATACCTTATGAAGCTGACAGTATAACACCGTTTGTGGCAAACAGCCCGCTGATGTCATTCTTTTATGAACATCCGAATGAATACCAACAGCATTTGACGCACGAAGGTGAGTTAAAACCGCAAGAGCGAGAATGGCAAACTGCGAATAATACGTATCGCTTCTCTAATGGGCTCGGTGTAGTTGAAATTATTATCGCGCTGCTGGTGCTTGCTAATCCGATCAGCCGGTGGTTAGGATTGATGGGGGGAGTGCTGGCATTTGCAACACCGGTTGTCACCTTGTCGTTTTTAATTACCACACCAGAAGCATGGGTTATGCCATTGGGTGATTTACACCACGGCTTTCCGTATTTATCGGGGGCGGGACGTCTGGTGCTAAAAGATACGTTAATGTTGGCTGGGGCAGTAATGATAATTGCTGATTCTGCCCGAGCAATCGTTAAACAACGGTATTGAATTTTTAACGCTGTACCCTCTGTAAGATAGTTTGCCACTCTAATTTAATTCGGTATTTACCGGGGCCAGCATGATGCTGGCCTTTTTTATCACTTAAGTTAAATTACGATTAATATACCTGAATAATGCATTCTTCCCTGTGAAATGAGAGGTTATGGTATTGGTATCAATCCCCGCTGGATATCGTGCCTATAGGTTCAGCACCCCCCCGTCCACGCTCTGTGTTGTCAACCCCTTAGTTTTACAGCATTTTTTCTATTTTATTTCTATGCGATTATTGCTATTTATTATCTCAAAATCGCATTTTTATAAGTCTTGTTATTCGCTTTTGTTATAGCTATTGCGTAGGTTTGCATGGTTTTAGGCATGGCTTAAGCTAAAATTAATTCTGATTAAATGTTTTTACGTATCAATAAATGACAAAAGATAGTTAAAAACTTAAGTTTTAATCAACTGTTCGACATGGAATCCACTATGGTAATTAGGCGCCAGGGGTGGATGCTGATCTCGCGTTTTTGTCTGTCATCAGACCGGGGCCGAGACATATCTTAAATATGGAAATAAGGGTTTTAGAATGAACTTTGGATTAGCAAAGGACAACAAGTTTGAGATCATCGCTATCCTTCGTGAAGAGCTGCATAAGAAGACGAAGCTGGAAGTTTTATGTGAAAACACCAGCGTCATCACGCAGTTAGAAAGGATCGATTTCGAACGCTTTGTGGTCACCGGTCATGAAGACATCATTCCTGAAAAGATCCAGTACTTTATCCTGCACAGTGACAGCGGGATTATAAAATTTAGCGCCAGATTTGAAGCAACCCCATCAACAGGTGCTGAGGCAGGATTATCCTACCTCATCCCGGATATGATTTTCTTTGCCCAACAGCGACAGAATCAGCGGTTTTCTTTTCTGAAGGGGTTCGATTTTTTCTGTTTTGGTCGTTACAAAAACGGAGAGAACTACTCACTTAAGATTAAAAACATCTCTCAGGGTGGCTGTGCGTTAATCGCTAAAGATGTTAATGCCCGTTTTCTTTACAAGGATGCAGTGATTAAAAATGCTGCTCTGGATTTTGATACGTTCGGCAGTTTTCAGCTTGATTTAAAGGTCATTGATGTCGTCGCGATCAACGAATTTGATGAGGATAATCAATTGTATTCCTGTCATCAGGTTTCTTGGGAGTTCGATTTTAAGAACCGTCGTGAAGAGGCTGAAGTTGAGAAAACCATTATTAAATTTTTAATGAGTAATAAAATTAGAAGCTTATAAGGAGCGATGAACAGGATGTTGATGTGTGGCAGTGATAATTTTGTGGGCAACGGTATGTTTGCCTACCTGACAAGCAAACATGTGCCGATAAAAACATTCCAGTTTGAGGATATGTTGCAGCAGTCGTCATTATGCCAGCATCAGACAATGGTTTTTAATATCATTAACAATGAACAGCCGTGTTCCGCCATTGTGCAATTTTTGAATAAAAACCGGTTCAAGTTTTATAATAGCGTCGTCGTCATCGTCGCTGATAGTTTGGTGGCGAAATTATGTGTTGAATTATTATACGTTGAAAAAACGATAGTATTGACTGAGAAATCCTCATTACGTGATTTTTCTCAGTTGGCAACGTTATCGGTCGGGAAATGGAATCCCCGGCTGTATCGCTCGCAGAAAAGATTGACGGAAAGAGAACAACAAATCCTCAGTCTATTGGTAAGTGGTTATTCTGCCAAGGAAATTTCTGAGTTGGTTAGTCTGAACTATAAGACTATTCAGGCGCATAAAATGAGAGTTGTCGCCAAGCTGGGACTGACCAATACATCTGATCTGAATAAACTGATTGTCAGATTTACCCATAGCATGTCTTTTTTACCCTAACCTGGCTATTCTTTTCTGATGTAGCGCACTTAACAGCAGGTACAACTCGGGAGTGATTTTGACTGGTTTTTAATGTATATGATTTGTAAAGGGAGAGGGGAATGTTTAATTCCGATGAGGTGCTCACCGCGCTTGAAAAGGCATTGAATACCAGTCAGCTTTATATGGTTTATCAGCCTATTTTTAATTTACATACCGAGTGTATTAGCGGGTTTGAAGCATTAATGCGGTGGAACAGTCCTCAGATGGGTATGATTTCTCCTGATGTGTTTATCACGTTACTGGAAGACAGTGGCAATATATTTTCAATTGAAGATATGGTTGCCAGTCCACCGTGGAATGTTGCGAGTGCCTGGCCTGAACCTCTTGTATTATCAGTAAATATTTCTGCGCTTGAATTCTGCGATCCTCTTTTACCTCAACGAATAAGACAAAACCTGGCCGCTTCCGGCCTTCCGGTTCATCGATGCCAGATTGAAGTAACGGAAACATCGCCGCTGTGTGACAGTCAAATAGCGGCGAAAAATATGACGGAACTGAAGGCAATAGGGGTCAAATTAGCGCTCGATGATTTTGGTACCGGGCACGCTAATCTTAATTATCTGCTGAAATATCCTTTTGATACCTTAAAAATTGATAAAGAGTTTGTCACCGAAATAGAGCCCGACACTAAATCGACAAGGATTATTGAGGGTATCATTTCTTTAGCGCACAATTTTGGCATTGAAGTCCTGGCCGAAGGGGTCGAAACCCAGTCTCAACTTGATCGCCTGACGCAGATTGGCTGCGACAAAATTCAAGGCTTCTTCATTTCTCCCCCGGTGTTGGCAGAAGAAATCCCTTCACTGTTAGCGCAATATAACCGTTAATCCCTCCTTATTTACGTTTCCCAATCCCTTGATTGTTCCGCGTTGCTGGTAAGTCTGTCAGCCTGATAAGCGTAGCGCATCAGGCGGCCCTGAACGGCAAAAAAAAGCCCCCTGTGAATAGGGGGCTTGCGAGGTTATGCCTGCTTAAAACGATTTCTTAAAGCCAATAGACGCATTGACCGGGGCTTCAACCTGCGATTTATTGCTGCCGTTGCTGAACTGTGTCCCCAGTTCGCCGTAGACCTGCAGATTACGATCGATAGACCACGACAGACCCGCTGCAACCTCGGTGCTGGAGTACTGCTGTGAAGATTCCAGCGTGGTGGTGGCGACCGCATTGCTGAAGTGCGTTTTATCTTTGGAACCCAGACCCTGCCAGACGTTTACCCGGCCGTACGGCTGGAACTTGCCGTGGTTGGTGTCGTAGTCCGCGACCAGACGCACGCCCAGACGCGCGGTAAATGAATCGGCGGTATCCATATTCACTCTCGTTTGGGTTACACCATCCAGCGTGTTGTTATCAAAGTCGCTGTACTGATAGATCAACTGGGCCTGCGGTTCCAGGCTCCAGGCGCTGGCACCTAAACGGAATGCTTTACCCACTTCAGTTGAGGCCGTCAGCGTATTGCCTTTGACGGTGTAAGAGCCGTTGTTACCCGATGCCGACAGGCGGGACTTATGGTTCCCGTACTGCAGAACGTTATCGACATACATACCGTCACCAGAGAACCAGGTGGCATAACCGCCAACGTAAAATGCGTTGTCGTCGATGTTGCCGCCTTTGCCGTTGCTGCCCGTTTTACTGCCTTTCACATTGCTGTCGATATCCAGAATGCTGGTGTACATACCGGCTTTCCAGCTTTCATTGGCGTACATATCGACGCCGACCTGAATACCCATGGTATGGGAGCTGGTTTGCGTACCGGCTGCATCATCCAGTTTGGTTTTACCGGAATAACCAATCATTCTCGCCCAGGCGCGATTGTCTTCATCAATACCCGGTTTAACCTCATCACCCATACGTTGGTGCATGTTGCCCAACAGACTGATGTCACCCTGGCGAACCACGCTGGCGAGACCGGAGTACAGCATGGTTTCCGGACGATATTCACTCCTCAGGTACCAGTTTTCGCCCTGACCCTGTGCATTCCCGGCGTGGAGCTGATACTCAAAGGCACCCGCAGCCATACGCTCAGCGGCAAGATGGAAGGCATCCTGCGACGTTTGCGCCGTCGTCGTTGCGCCATTAAGCGCCGTGACCACTTCGATACCATCACCCACGGTCGGTGCGCCGAGCCCGGAACCGTCGACATCCAGCAACGTGCTTCCGCTGGCTTTACCGCCATCAATAATCAGTCGGTCAGCAATACCTGTGCCGCCGGCATTCTGCCGGGCAGCCATGTTGATAGTGCCTTGTTCGCCGCTGTAATCCCCTTTAACCGTTAAGGTTGTGCCAGGTTGCTGGCCGATAAGGGATACATCGCCACCGTTGCTCAGCCCGGCGACTGTCTGGTTATAACCCTGGGTATTCAGGGTGGTGCCCGCGACAACATAGTGGTGCGAGGCGGCACTCAGGGTGTTGGTATCACCGGCTTGCAATACCCCGCTGGTGATGAGTGTTGCACCGCTGTAGCTGTTTTGACCTTGCAGCTCCGTCGTACCATTACCGGTCTGATGCAGCTGGCCTGTACCACTGATGTTCCCGCTTAACGCCAGCGTATCGGCGCGATTAACGTTGAGCACGCCGTTATCAACGATATCCCCTTCAATGCTACCTATCGTACCGCCGGTACCGAGCTGCAATACACCTTGTTCGATGGTGGTACCGCCGGTATAGGTGTTATCCAGTGTCAGCGTCAGTGAACCTTTACCGGTTTTGGTCAGTTGACCGTTACCTTCGACTTCCGTCAGCAGGGATACATCATGTCCGTTGGTGTCGAATGTCCCACCACCAGATTCCAGCGTAACCTGACGTGCGGTATCAAACGCTTCACCATATTTCAGCGTACCGCCGTTAAAGGTGATTCCGGTCTCTGCTGCGCCGAGGTTGGTATCGCCTGCAACCTGAAGCGTCCCTGACGTGATAGTCGTACCGCCGCTGTAGGTGTTGTTGCCTGTCAGGATTAATGTACCGAGGTCGCCTTTATTCAGACCACCGGTACCGCGGATCACGCTATCAATGGTTGCGGTGTAGTTGATACCATCGACTGTGCCATCGCCGACGCGAATCAAGGTATTGGCGGTATCGGTAGTGATGGCTTCACCGCCTACACGATAACCGTCGGTGGCGAATTGTGCGCCACTGATGATCACGTCGCCTTTGCTGTTATCGACGGTCACATTACCGGCTTCCCCCTGGAAGACGGCAAATGCGGCATCGGTAAACGGTGCGTTCAGCGCGCCTTCTGGCGTAGACTCATCCGTCGTCCAGTTGTCGTTCCCCTGGCTTGACTGCCAGATACCATCACCGCCGTTGATGACGCCGTTATTTTTCAGCTCGCCATTTTCACCGCCGGTACCGTCCCAGAAGCGCAGCGTCAGCCCAGCATGGTTGACCAGGTTGACCTGATTTTTCACCGACGTCTGCACGTACAGGCTGTCAGCCGCTTCCGGCGCGTCAGCAATATCCATCACATTGTTAGTCAATGTGCCGGTGTAGTTGATGACGCGATAGACGCCAACGTCAAAGCTACCGCCCGGTGAGGTTTCAATGTTGAGCTTACCGTCGAGCGTCAGATCGCCATTCACGTCAATCAAGTCGTTGAAAGCACCGCCCGGGGTATAAGCCTGTCCAAACTGATAATCCAGTTGGGCGTTATCGCTGAGCGTCAGAGAACCGGTAGTCAGTTTACCCACGCTATTGATGGCGGCACCGGCAGTAATGTGGCCGTTATCCTGCACATCGACCGCACCGCCGATAATACCGTTACCGCCGAGTGTGGCACCCGATTTCACTGTGACCTGACCGGTAGAAGCAGATTGATTGCCGTTGACCAGCAATACCCCCTCATTGACATCAGTGATACCGGTGTAGGTGTTGTCGCCTGTCAGGGTCAACGTACCGTTACCCACTTTCACCAGGCTGCCGTCGTTGCCGCTGATAATGCCGCTGATGGTGTCAGCAAGATGCAGATTCCCCAGCGACAGTTGCTTATTACCCAGCTCGACGTTACCTGCGCCGGACAACGAACCGATGGCGGTCTCGCTGTTTACTGCGCTGACATCTACCAGACCGCCTGCAAGGTTGGCCACGCGGGTATTTTCTGCCATTGCCTCATCGGCCATGGTCATCAGCCCACTGTTGGTCACAATGGCATTCCCGCCGCTGGCATTGTCTTCCAGCGCCAGTGTGCTGTCTTTCGCCACGCTGACCGTCGCGTCACCGGCTGTTGCTTTGTTTGAGAGTACGGCTTTGGCTTTACCTGTCAGATTCAGTTTGGCACTGGCGGCGGTGACGGTATCCGCCAGCGTTAACAGGCTGTCGGCAATGTTCATGGTCAGTGATTGCAGACGGGTGTCTGCGCCGCTGACGTTAAGCGTTGCCCCATTATTAACCGTGATGGTGCTGCTCTCGTTGCTGCCGAATACCCCTGTTTTGCTGGCATTGACCGTCACATTGTTGCTATTACCGGTACCGGCAATTTCTGTGTCGCCTTTGTAGCTGTTGGCACGGTCGAGCGTCAGAGTACTGCCCGCATCGCTTGAGCTACTGGTGACTTTCAGTTTGCCATCACCGGTAATCTCGCCGGTCGGCGTGAAGTGGTGCGAATTGAGATCGAATACGGCCGCATTAGCATTGGCGCCCAGCTCAATGGTGCGATTGCTGGTTAAATCTGCGCCTAATTGCAGCGTCGAGGCGTTGTTAATCGCCAAATCGGTTCCGCTCTGGCCGAGGTTGCTGTCAGAGGAGATCTGCAACGTACCGCCATCAATTCGCGTGCCGCCGCGATATGTGTTATCCCCGCTTAGGATCAGACGGCCGAGGTCGGTTTTCACCAGTGTCAGTTTGTCGTTGGTGCTGGCTTCACGAAGGATTGACTCAATGGTTGCCGTAAAGTTTTGTCCCGCACCACCGGCGCCTACGCGCAGCAACAGTTCACCGGTTCCCGGTGTCTGCCCCGCATGGGTGGCATTTTCTGTGGTGGCCCAGGCGTTAAGTGCATCGCCTTTTACGACGTAACCATCGGCATCAAACTGCGCACCAGAGAAGTTGACGTCACCTGCAGCGTTATCCACGGTAACAGTGCCACCCTGGGTGGTGAACACGGCGAAGGATTTCTGCGCCCACGGGGCGTTGCCCTCGCCGGTCGCTGTCGTCCAGTTGTTGTCACCCTGAGCACCGATCGCCATCCATTTACCATCGCCACCGTCAATCTTGCTGTTGCCTTCGATGCCCGTTAAGCCGTGGTTCTGGCTGGTGGTTGCGCCATCCCAGAATTGCAGGGTCACGCCATTGGCATTTACCAGGTTGACCTGTTTGTCGATAGAGGTCTGGACAAAAATGTTGCTCTTATCCTGAGTGTCCGGTACCGCACCTAACTCCAGCGTCTGGTTATTCAGCGTACCGCCGTAGTTATAAATACGGTACACACCAGGACCGAAATTCCCGCCCGATGACGTGGTGACATCCAGTGTCCCGTCCAGTTGCAGATCGCCTTTGACGTTGATCAGGTCATTCAGACTACCGCCCGGTGTGTAGGCCTGGCCCAGCTCGAAGGCGGACGTCGTTTTGCTGCCAAGCTGCAGATTACCGTTAATGGATAACGTACCCGCACCGCCGTCACCAGCGCTAATCGTTGTGGCATCGTTCATCAACACGTTGCCGCCGATAATGCCATTACCACCCAGTGTGGATGTGCCGCTGACGGTGGTTGCGCCACGTGCCGCGCTTTGATCGCCATTCACCAACAGCGTGCCGTGGGTGACCGTTGTGTCGCCGGTATAGATGTTGTTGCCGGCCAGACGGGTAATGCCGCCACCTATTTGCTGCAGTGCACCGATACCGGAAATAACGCCGTTCAGCAGGACGTCGTTGGCGCGATTAATTACCAGTATGCCGTTATCGATGATGTCAGAAACGTCGCTGACTTCACCCGTATTTCCGCCGGAACCTAACTGCAACGTACCTGTTTGCTCAATGGTGGTAGAGCCTTTGTAGCTGTTGTTGGCGGTAAATACCGTGGTACCGCCTGCCGCACGTTCGAACTTCCCGTCGCCGCTGATAGTACCGTTATAGATTTGCGCTGCGGTGTTATCACCCTGGGTATCAAAGATGACCCGGCTGTCTGGGCCTTGAGTCGTCACATCGTAATCAGCAATCGTTGCCGCGGTGCTGGTGGATTCACCGTGATCGCCTGTACGCAGCGTTGCACCGCCGGTAACGGCAATGGTTTGGCTGGCCAGTTCCAGACGGTCGACAATACGCATATCCGCCTTTTGACCGCTAATTGTCAGTGAATCCCACCCCGTGCCGATGTTGGTGCCGGTGGTCAGGTTATCGCCGCTCAGGCTGCCAATTTTTGCACTGAGGCCGTGTGTATCGGTGAAGGTGAGGGCGTTGCCGCTACCGGCTTTCGTAGTGATGTGGCGGGTCTCATTCAGTTCAACGTCGCCAATATTGGCTTTATTGTTGCCGTTGGCTCCCGCGAAATTCACTTCGCCCGCAAAAGAGCCACTACGCCAGTTAAAGGTATCAGTGCCTTCACCCGTGTTGATCACGCCACTGGTCGTGCCTTTACTGATATCAATCGTGTCATTGCCCTTGCCCGATTCGATAGCCACCGCTGTGTCGGTCAGGGCCTGAAGGGTACCGGTGTTGGTAATGGTTTTATTACTGTCGCCGCTGGCGTCAATCACTGGAGCCGTGGTGCTGGCTGAGACAATTTTTCCGCTGTTGGTCAACGCGCTGACGTTTTTCGCGATGATGGCAGAGCCACCGGCGGCGTTTCGCACATTGATATCGGCACTGGTAGTGACTTTACCGTTTGTGTTGGCGCGGATACCGCTGCCTTCGCTATTCAGTACCTCAATGGTATAGCCTTTACCGATGGCCAGGTTACCCGTTGTCGCGCTCCCGTCGTGCTGCTCAAAAGCGAAGCCGGTACCTTTACCATTGACGTTAAGGATGTTATCAAGCCCATCTTTCATGTTCAGGGCAACGCTGGTGCGGATCCCCGCGCCGTCGTTGGCATCGATGGTCACATTTTGCAGTGTGATATTGGTGTTGTTAGCATCGTTTTGAATACCTGCGCCTGTGCCATCAGCACGGATCTTCACATGCTGCGCTGACAGGTCGCCGGCTTTATCTGCCAGACGAATGCCATCGGCGGTGCCGTTGGTGGTAATGCTGTCGCCACTAATGCCGTTAATCTGCAGGCTGGCCCCTTCCGTCAGCAATACGCCAGCGGTGCCATCATCAACCTTAACCTGGCCCAGTTGATTAATTTGCGCACTGGCACCCGACGCGCGAACGCCGATACCGTTGCTGACATGCAGAGCGGAGGCGGATTTATTGGTCAGACTCCCGCCTTGTTGAACGTCCACGCCGATACTGTCGACGCTGGCAAGATTGATACTCGATTCGCTATCGAGGATCAGGTTACCCAGATTTCTCGCTATATAAGCAATCACTTCATTGCCACTGGCTTCAGAGGTGATCTTCGCGTTTGAGGTAAGCGTCGTGCTGGTGGCATTGTCCTGATTACGACCATTGAGCTGATGCGCCTGGCCATCAACCACCCCGGCAACGGTACGTTCACCGGTTAAATTAATGGTGGTTTTGTCGCTGATATTACCGCTTGCGCCGCCTTCGATGACCAGCGCTGCGGAATCGCTACCCTGCACGGTAAATGTGGCTTCACCAGTATCGACTTTACTGCCTGCGCCGGTAGCGAGAACACCAACAGAGTTTTTGCCGCTTAAGGTGAGATCAAGGTTGGATTGGGTCGGGCTCTGCGGATCGTTGGGGTCGCCGGACAACAATGCACCATTGGCAATACGGAAAATGGTGGTACGTTCTTTACCGTTGTCATTCATCACCGCCTGACCAATATTGGCGGTAGCGCCTTTCCCATACAGATAATAGCCAATCTGATCGGTGTTGTTGAACACCGGGCTGCTCAGGTTGTCGACGTTAGCAATGGCGTTATCACGTACGTGCACGCCGATATTCCCGACCTTGTCCAATATGATGTTGGAATAGACGTTGACTGTCGCCTGTCCGTTGGTGCCACCTTCAGCCCAGACTGCATAGTTACGATCGTTGATGCCACCCGTACCATCTACGATAATGGAACCTGTATCGCTGGTGGTCACTGCGGCGTTCTTTTTGTTGGCGCTGACGTGGATCCCCACGTTATTCGTGCCGTTGACGTTAATCTTGCCGTCGTTTCTGATTTGCTGATTATTTTCCGCGCCGCTGTCACGCACGGAGATACCGTAGTTCTTGCTGTTTCCCGCATCCCCATTACCGTTGATGACGATGTTGCCCGTATTCAGTACGTTACCGGTTGCGTTGCCGATCAAAATTCCTGCCGCGTTACGGACACCGGTGCCCAACGTGATGAGACCGTTGTTAATAACCTCTTGGGTACTTTTGGTCATAATCCCGGCGCTCAGGCTGGCACCACCTGGCATGATGACATCCTGGGTCAGGTTACTTGCGTCACGCCCCAGGTAAATAGCGGCATCGGCACTGTTGGTAAAGGTCGCATTTCCCGCAACTTCCACGCCAAAGGCGGTGCCGTCACCGTAAGATGCACCGTTTTTACGTCCGTCGACGACGTTAATATTGCCGTTATTGACGCCTTTTGCCTCGCCGGACAACTGCATACCAATGGCCAGCGTCAGCGAAGCATCCGGGACATCTTTGCTCCAGGGATCGGCGGCAGATGCGGTGCCGAAGTTATCGGTGGTGATCGCCTGGTTGATGGTGCCTTCGTTGGTGATAACGCTGGTACCTTGCCCCTGCATACCGAATGCGCCGTAGCTGTTGACGTTTTGATTACCATCTTTATCAATGAACAGACCTGAGTTGATAGTCCCGTGGTTGGTTGCCTCGGCGTTTAGCGCCAACATGCCAATCGCCAGGCTTTGCCCGCCAGAACTGCGTAGCGCGTTCAGCTCGCCGAGGTTGTTGATAACCCCACCGTCAATGGCTTTCATGACGCCATTAATACTGCCGTCAACGGCGATTATCGCCCCTTTATTCAGGGTGCCGGTAGTGCCAGCGCCGTTGGCATAAATGGCATGCAACTCACCGCGCGCGGCAGTGGCGTTGTTGGTATGTGAGTCGCCATCGGTCCAGACTTTGTAGTCCCAGGTGAGTTCGTCAGACGGCTGACTGGAATGAATTAAGCTATCGATATACCCGGCATACTTTGCTTGTGCTGCTGTAACGGTTGTGACCTCTTTAGCATCCAGCCACAATTGGATTTGGCTGACCTTATCCCCATTGGCATTTTCTGCGGCGTCGTCACTTCTGCCCAACAGGAAGTCGTTAAAATCGGCCAACTCCTGCGTACTGGTAATGGTGAATGTGCGCACCCCGGTTTCGATAACCTTGCCATCGGCGTCATAGCCATAAGTCATCAGCGTCACATCTTCGCCAAAGACAGAGGTTTGCTTTGAGCCGGTGAACGTTTGTGTGGGGACCACGGGTGCTGCGTTAAATTTTATATAGTTGTCAGACTGCCAGTTTACCTGGCTGTTGGCGCCTTGCGCTTCCAGTAAGGAGGAGTCTTTGGCCAGTAACTCAATGGTATTGGCTTTGTCGCGTACATGGAGCGAGTCATTACCTATGTTCAGGTTGGCCGTGGCGCCATGGGTTGCCAGCGCGATACCAAACTGCTTATAGATTTCAGACTTGGTTGCATCATAAGTATTTAAGACGGAATCGCCGATTTGCGATTTAGTAAGAAAGCTACTTAACACATTGGTATCAAAGACTTTAATGGTTTCTGAACCGTCCGGGAATGCGGGGTCAACCACCGTGAAGTTTTCGCTTTGAGAAGGCTCTGCCGATTGGTTATACGTCAGGTATTCCGCCAGTTCTTCAGGTGTGGTGATTGTTTTGGCACCCTGGCCTGGGCTGGTGGCCTGCAGCGTGATTTTTTTTTCTTGCAGCAATTGACTGATGGTGGTTGATTCTACAACGCCGCTTTGACCGGGATTAATCGTCGGGATTGCGCCGCTGATATTGAGTTCCTGACTGGCGGTATTATTTTCATATAAGAAGCCGTAGTCGTGGGGAGCCTGATAAACGCCCGCAGAAATACCGTTCTGGAAGTCGTCAGAAATATTTCGCGCGCCCGTAGCGGTAATCTGCGCCGCTGAGGCCATCATCGTAGCGCCACTTAATGCGCTGGCTGCCAGTACCGCAACAGTTTTACGTGAACTGCTTTTTTTCTTACCTCTGGTTAATTCAGAGACGACAACCCAGATACCGAGTGCCGCGTTCCAAATAATGCTGTAAACCTTATTCATATATAACCCTCGTCTACATTCCTGTTATGTATGTGTTAATACGTTGAGTTGTTGGCTATGGTTGGCACGCGGATGTGCTACCCGGTATGTCTATTTTCGAAAATAGCGATCCCTTCCGGGCCAGGCGGAATTAAAAAATGAGCCGAAAGGAAATCTGTTAATAATTAACCGTGATTACTATCCTTAAATAAGTCAGTTACGGCTGGCTATAGTGAGAAATGGTGTACTTGAGCCGGGTATTACTTTTACCCAGCTTTCTGGCAATGTTGCTTTTGTACGCCCCGATTGTTTTTTCACTTTTTTGTGATACGCCGGCGATTTGTGTCAGTGACCACCCCCGGGCTAGCATCATCATCACATTGAATTCGTTGGTCGTTATTTTTGTTTGTAGCTCTTTGATATTGCGCGTATTTTTGTTATCGGTGATACGCGTGATTGTTTGCAATAGCTGATCAAGGCTGGTGTCTTGATCGAGGAACTGCAGGGCCATTCCGCACACTGTTTGAAAAATAGAAAAAGTGGCTTCATCGGCTAACACGATGATCGTTGTGGATGGTCGTATAGCCATGTTGCGGATAATCCTGGCATATTTTAAAAAATCTGATTTGTCAGGATTAATAATGATGCAATCCGTTTCATGAGATTGCGTTTGGACGGCAGAAAGCGTCTGGGAGGAATGGTACGCGATATCAATATATAATGATGAGCCACGTAGGATTTCTCGCATGCCTAGCCAGGGGTAAATTGAGTCACCCAAAAAAATAGCTTTAGACATAACGATCTCCTTGAAATTTTGGTGCAAGCAGTCGCCTCTTTTTTTAGTTAAAAAAGAGTTTCTCGCGATGCATGAAATGTTAATTAATTCTCGTATGCCCTAAATAATTCCAGTTGCAGGAAGTCCGGGGAGTGAATTCCCAGGCACACAGATACGATGTGGCTGAGGTGAACTAACGCAGCCAACGCATAGGCAACTTGAAATATGACGGGTATATTTCGCTCTTTACTTTGAACGCATCCTTATTTATTCGGATATCAACAGATATTTTCTGTCTTTATTTAAATCATTAACTATTCTTAAAGTAGATATTACACTTTGTTAAAATTTAAGATAAATCGTTTAAATCACCTCTGCGAAGATGATTGATAGATTTCGCTTATTGATCAGCGAGGTTTTGTGTTCGCCAATTCGATAATGACAGGGGATTCCTATAGATTTAGAAGGGGGAATATTGTTAATTATTAGTAATTTCAAGCAGATATGTTATTTTCTTAACGGAGAGGGAAACAACCAGGAGAATTCTTAATCAAAGAGAGGGTCGGAAAGGAGATAAATGTTCAGAAGAAGAAAATAGTGTTTGATTTAAATTAATGGGCTGCAAATGAAAATAATTTAGATTTATATTCTTTTTGTTTATGAGTTTTAAGATGTTTAACCTGAAGTAAGCTTTTCGTGCTTAATCTAAAAATCAGTCTTGCAGCTGCTTTTTTGTCTGCTTTTTGTACGCGAATTTTCTCAGCCAGCCAATAGCTCTTGCTCCACTTGTTGTACCTGCATTTCCAGCGTATTGCGGATTTCTGTCAGTGCTCGTTGCTGATCGGAAAAGTAGGCTTCTTTGTCTGTTACTGAAGTGGCAAGGCGCCAGGCGTTTTCCGCTTCCAGATCGCTAATCTCTTTGAGCAGTGCATTAATTTGCTCCCTGAGCTGCTGAATCTTGCTGCGTAAATGCTGCAGATCGTTTAATCGGTCACTTGCCATCATCGGTTCGAGTCCGGTTTGTAACTGGGTCAGCAATGCCCTAACCGCGGCCAGATCGGCATTTTGTCGTGCCTGATTAAGCTGCACCATCATCTGATGGGCTTTCTCTTTCAGGTCATCCGCTACCACGTCCGGGTGGCAAAGACGACTGGCCTGGCGCCACAGGCGTTTTAATTCATTACGTTCATCCGTTGAAAGCCGCTGGTCGCGGGTGTAACGGTGCTGTGCATCCTGCTGTTGCTCCTGATATTCATCATATTCATGGCTGGCTTCCTCCTGTGCCTGACGGGTCGCGCTGTCGTCCTGGCGAGAAAAGTCGTTTTCCAGTTCACGAATTTCCGCCAGCAGGGCGGTGATAAGCTCAGTCTGTTGCTGAATGCGCTGGCGAGTTTCCACGGATTCGCGGGAGTCTGAACTCAGATTTACCCAGTGCTGCTTGAGTTTCGCCAGTTGATCAACGGCCTGTGAAATATAGTGCTGGCAGGACTGATAATCTTTTTCCCGACGTTTTCGTTCTGCTTCCTGCTTCCGTTGCGCGCTGGCAGCCAGCTGCTTACGCAGTTCGAGAATTCGGCTCATCAACGGTCCGAGGCGAAGATGGTACAGGTCGTTGAAATCATCGAGGATTTGAATACGCGTATTGCGCTTATCAATCAGATCACGCAGTTGGGTTTCAAGCGCTTTCAGTTCGAGCTTACTGGCGGCAATGCCGGGGTCCTGCCACGTTGATACTGCGCGCTGGGATTGTAGCCAGTGTGTAATTTCACGCAGGGCATCGCCGAAACGCCGTTCTTCAATCGCCTGCACAATGACGCCGGGAATGACTGGCAAAGGTTCATTTTTCAGATGCGCCAATTGCTGGAAAATAATCTCTTCATCTTCCAGTTCGATAGCGCTTTTGACGATCTCAAGTCGTTTAATGATCTTATTCATGACAGTCGTTGCCTGGCGTGGTTCAAAAACGAGTGACTGAACCACGGCAGGTTCACCCGTTTGAAAATGTTGGAAAAACAGTAAAGTGCATTCTGTGGCCTGCGATGCCTTTTCGTCCAGAATAATTCACTGTAATTATGAAAAAGCGGTACTACCGCGCACTTCTCCGCGTCTTTAAACCCTCGTTTCATCTTTTTTATTCACCGGCTAATTATTCTTGATCTGATAAAGATAATGCGTATAGTTCTCATTCTCTTTTTGTTATTAACAATCTGCGTGAACTCTGGTAAGGATCCCGACAATGAAAAAAACAACATCCGCTTTGGCATTGTTGGCTGCCGTTGCATTAAGCGGCTGCACAGCTAACGCCACGCCAGCCAGTAACCCGGCGGCACAGGAAAAAACAATCGCCCCGGCAGCAACGGATATTCAGCAGCGCGCACTGGCTGACGGCTTGTATGAAATGGCGCTGAGTCCAGCGGGTGATGCGCTGTACGTCGCCAGTGCGGAAGGGTTCAAAGATGTTCAGGGTGGGGTAGTTTACAAGCTGGATCCGCAAACGCTGAAGACCCTCGGTCTGAGCCACACCGATCTGAAAAACTTTGGTATGGCTATCTCGCCAGACGGTAAAACAGTGTATGTCACAAACTCCCTGGATGGAGGGTTAAGCGCGCTGAATACCGCTGACGGCAAAGTCAAAAACCGTATCCTGTTCCCGGAACGTAATCCGCAAGGATTCCCCTATGGCGCGCGCCAGGTACTGCTGCATAACGGTCTGCTCTATATTGGCGCCGTTGCCGATCCGGCGGTGATTTGGGTGGTCGATGCCGAAACACTGAAACTGAAAACCCGGATTAAAAATACCGGTAAATGGATGACCGGACTGCATTACTCAGAAATGACGCAGCGTATTTATGCGGCAAACGGCGGCGGCGAAATCCTCGTTATCAACCCGCGTACCCAGCGCGTTGAAAAACGCTGGCAGCCGCTGGGCGATAAGCCCGCATTGCTGCTGAATATGGCGGAGGACCCGCAAACCGGTCGCCTGTTTGTCACCGACAATTCCAAAGCGAAAACGACATTGGTGTTGGATATTCATACGGGCAAGCTGCTTAAACAGCTGGATATCGGGGATTCGCTGGCGGTGAAATTCAATGCAAAACGCAACGAAATCTATATTACCCAGCGTGATTCTGGAAAATTGCTTAGCCTGAATGCAACGGATTACAGCGTGAAGAAAAGCTGGGATCTCCTCCCCAATCCAAACAGCCTGTTGCTCTCTGCTGATGGCCAAACCTTGTTTGTCACAGTGAAACAGAAATTCAATAAAGACCACTCCACCTCCGCGCCAGATAACGTGGTGCGTATCGAACTGAATAAATAATAACACCATGTTGCCGGGGCGTTCTCCGGCAACGTCGTCAGACTTTTAATGGCATGGCTATGGACAACACTAAAACATACGCACACTTAATGAGAAAAACGGTGCTGGCCGCTACTATTGGCGCGCTTTCCGGTACGGTAAATGCTGCTGAGACCCCGACAGAAGCGGAAGAGACCATTGTGGTACAGGCTGCAGAGGGACGTGATTTTAAACCCGGTGGTGATACGTTACTGCCTGCTTTTCTCGACGGTCAGGTTGCCAATGGCGGTAGGCTCGGGATGCTTGGTCAGCAAAATGCCATGGATGTGCCATTTAACGTTATAAGCTACACCTCAAAACTGGTCGAAGATCAGCAAGCTAAGACCGTAGCCGATGTTGTCGCCAATGACGCGAGCGTGCAGGCGGTACAAGGCTACGGTAACTACGCAGAGACATACCGTATTCGCGGTCTGAAACTTGACGGCGATGATATGACTTTTGGTGGATTATCCGGTGTGCTGCCGCGTCAGGTGGTGGATACACAGATGATCGATCGCGTTGAAATCTTTAAAGGTGCGAATGGATTGCTCAATGGCGCGGCCGGTAGCGGCGTTGGCGGGATGATTAATCTTGAACCCAAGCATGCAGACGATACGCCGATCACACGCCTCGGTATGGATTACACCAGTGACTCACAGGTGGGAACGTCGCTCGATGCCGGACGCCGTTTTGGTGACAATAACCAGGTCGGCGCCCGTGTGAATCTGTTGCATCGTGAAGGGGAGGGGGCGGTAGACGACGATAAACGTCGTACTACGCTGGCATCGCTGGGGCTGGATTACCGTGGCGACCGTTTCCGCAGTTCATTAGACGTTGGGTATCAGAAAAAGACGTTTCACGGCGGCAACATGGGAATCAATGTCTACTATGTGCCATTTGTCCCCGATTTGCCGAAAAATACGCACAACTATAGCCAGAGATGGGGCTATAGCGATATTGAAAATGAGTTCGGAATGGCGCGCACGGAATATGATCTGACTGATAACTGGACCGCTTATGCCGGTCTGGGTGCGCAGCACGCGCATGAGATTGGCTTGTACAGTGCCCCGGAAATATACAACCAGGCCGGTGATGCGAAAGCCGGACGCCTTGATACCAATCGTATTATTGATGCGTTCAGTGGGATGGCAGGGCTGCGCGGGAATTTTGATACGGGCTTTGTTTCGCATAAGGTGAACGTAGGTTATTCCGCCGTCACTAAAGAAGACAAAATCGCCTGGCGCATGGGGTCACGTGCCGCACGTCCGGACGTCAATATCTACGATACGCAAGATGTAGCAAAACCCGCGGTGACGGCAACGGGAGGTAACTACAGCGATCCGCTAACCAGTGGACGTACGCGTAGTCAGGGGTGGTTACTCAGCGATACGTTGGGCGTACTTGATGATCAGCTTCTGTTTACTGTCGGCGCACGTCACCAAAAGGTCGTGGTACGTGATTACAACAAAGAAACTGGCGCTGAAAACGTTAAGAACAGTTTTGATGACAGCCGCTGGATGCCGACGTACGGTGTTGTATATAAGCCGTGGCAGGAACTCTCTTTTTACGCGAACCATACCGAATCACTACAGCCAGGCAGCACCGCGCCAAGTAGTGCGGTGAACTACGGTCAAAGCACCGGAATCATCCATGCAAAACAGAATGAGGTTGGGGTCAAAACAGACTTTGGGCGTGTAGGCGGTTCACTGGCGCTGTTTGAAATCAAAATGCCGGTTGCGCAGTTGGATAGCCAGACCCGGTATTACGCAATCAACGGTGAGCAGCGTAACCGTGGCGTGGAGCTGAATGTTTTTGGTGAGCCGGTGTTAGGATTGCGGCTGAACGCCAGTGCAACGTGGCTGGATGCGACGCTCAGTAAAAATCAAAACGGCGTCAACGACGGTAACACGGCAATCGGCGTACCGGACTTCTATGCGGTGCTGGGGGCTGAATATGATATTAAACCGGTTGAAGGACTCACCGCGACGGCACGGTTGAACCATTCTGGCGCTCAGTATGCCAATGCGGCAAATACCAAGAAACTCGACAGTTTTACCACACTGGATTTAGGTGTGCGTTACCGTATGTCACTCAATCAAAACCAGAACCAGATGATTTTGCGTGCAGGGGTCGATAACGTCACCAACGAGAATTACTGGTCAGGTATTGATGATACCGGGACTTATCTGTTCCAGGGTGAGCCACGCACGCTGAAGGTTTCCGTCAGTTACGACTTCTGATTTTTTTTCCTGGGCCTCGGTGCGTTGGGCAAGGATGCCCGGCGTATCCAAACGATTGCGCCTTGCGACAACCAGGTTGAAATGTTAAAAGAAGCCCCTTCAATAAAAACCACACAGGGGTAGGGCGTGAAAAACGCGTCAACTGCATCTGACACCAGCGTGTCCGATGCCGCGTCGACGAATGAACCGACGCTTCAGCGGGGGTTGCAAAACCGCCATATTCAGTTAATTGCGCTGGGCGGCGCAATTGGTACAGGCTTGTTTCTGGGAATCGGCCCGGCTATTCAGATGGCGGGACCTGCTGTATTACTCGGTTACGGTGTTGCCGGGATCATCGCGTTTCTGATTATGCGCCAGTTGGGCGAAATGGTGGTTGAAGAACCCGTTTCAGGATCGTTTGCCCACTTTGCCTATAAATACTGGGGGCCGTTCGCCGGTTTCTTGTCTGGTTGGAACTACTGGGTGATGTTTGTGCTGGTTGGCATGGCAGAACTCACCGCTGCCGGAATTTATATGCAGTACTGGCTGCCTGATGTCCCAACCTGGATTTGGGCCGCGGCTTTCTTCGTGATTATCAATGCGGTCAACCTGGTCAACGTGCGTCTGTATGGCGAAACGGAATTTTGGTTTGCGCTGATCAAAGTCCTGGCGATTATCGGCATGATTGGCTTTGGTATCTGGATGCTGTTTTCCGGCAACGGTGGCGAACATGCAAGCATCGATAACCTGTGGCGTTATAACGGCTTTTTCGCGACTGGCTGGAACGGACTGATCCTGTCGTTGGCGGTAATTATGTTCTCGTTTGGTGGTCTGGAACTGATCGGGATTACCGCTGCCGAAGCGCAGGACCCGCAAAAAAGCATTCCGAAAGCGGTAAACCAGGTGGTGTATCGTATTTTGCTGTTTTACATCGGCTCACTGGTGGTGCTGTTGGCGCTGTATCCGTGGGTGGAAGTAAAATCGAATAGCAGCCCGTTCGTGATGATTTTCCATAATCTTGACAGTAACGTGGTGGCATCTGCGCTGAATTTTGTCATTCTGGTGGCTTCGCTGTCGGTCTACAACAGCGGTGTTTATTCGAACAGCCGTATGCTGTTTGGCTTGTCGGTACAGGGAAATGCACCGAAATTCTTAACCCGGGTCAGCCGTCGTGGCGTACCGGTGAATTCATTGATTCTGTCCGGCGCGATTACGTCGCTGGTGGTGCTGATCAACTATGTGTTGCCGCAAAAAGCCTTCAGCCTGTTGATGGCGCTGGTGGTTGCGACGCTGCTATTGAACTGGATTATGATCTGTCTGGCGCACCTGCGTTTCCGGGCAGCAATGCGTCGTAAAGGGCGTGATACTCAGTTTAAAGCGTTGCTGTATCCGGCGGGTAACTACGTGTGTATCGCCTTCCTCGGCATGATTCTGGTGCTGATGTGCACTATGGATGATATGCGCCTGTCCGCTATCCTGCTGCCGGTGTGGATCCTGTTCCTGTTCGTGGCATTCAAACTGCTGCGTCGCAAGTCTCGCTAATATCTAACCGATCTCATCCTGGTGATGAGATCGGTTCTTTCTTCATGCTACCGATTAACGCTGAAAGACACCTGCCAGTGCACGAATATCATTTCCGGTAGGGGATTGATGAATGCGTAAGCCAAACTCTTCGACGACGGCAAAAATATGGTCGAAGATATCAGCCTGAATACTTTCATATTCCAGCCATACCACCGTATTGGTAAACGCATAAATTTCAATCGGTAAACCGTGGTCATCGGGTGCAAGCTGGCGCACCATTAATGTCATATCTTTGCGAATGCGCGGGTGGTGGCGTAAATATTCGTTCAGATAAGCGCGGAAGGTGCCGATATTGGTCATCTGGCGATGATTCAATACGGACTCAGGCGCATCTAATTGCTGGTTCCACTCGCTGATTTCCTGGTGACGCGTGGTTAAATAGGGTTTCAGCAGATGCGCTTTATGCAATCGCTGGCGTTCATCTTCATCGAGAAAATGAATGCTGGTGGCATCGATGCTGATGCTACGTTTAATGCGTCGACCACCGGAAGCCGACATCCCGCTCCAGTTTTTAAACGAGTCTGATACCAGCGACCAGGTGGGGATAGTGGTGATGGTGTTATCCCAGTTGCGTACTTTTACCGTGGTTAAGCCAATATCAATAACCGCGCCATCGGCACCGTATTTCGGCATTTCCAGCCAGTCGCCCAGCTTGAGCATATCGTTGGCTGAAAGCTGAATACCGGCGACCAGTCCGAGGATCGGATCTTTAAATACCAACATTAAGACGGCGGCCATCGCACCCAGACCGCTGATCAGTATCGCCGGGGACTGGCCAATCAGCAGGGAAATCATCAATATTCCGACGATAATTGCGCCAATTAGCTTGATGCCCTGAAATATTCCTTTCAACGGCAGTTGTGATGCGGCAGGGAGTTTTTGCGACAGATTGAGAATCACGTCCAGCAGGGAGAATAAAGACAGCAGGGCGTACATCATGATCCACAACTGCGCGCAGGTCACTAATATTTCTGCGGCTTCACTGCCTTTCTGTAGCCAGAGTGCGGCCTGTATATTGACAATGATACCCTGCAGGGTGAATGCCAGTCGGTGAAATAATTTGTTCTGCGTGATGATTTGTAGCCACAGGCGGGAGCTGGCGTTGGCGCGCTTTTCAAATGCGCGTAATACCACCCAGTGCAAAATAACGTGAACAATAATGGCGGTGATAAAAATAATGCCAAAAATCATCACCAGCGAGGTGGTGTGATTTATTTCAATGCCGAGTTCTTCAACCTGAGATATCAATTCCTGCATAATGTCTCCTTAATAAACAGCGGTCTATGATGACCGCTGTGTGGAGCTTATGCAAATGTGGGGATCAGACTTCTGTCAGCGTCGTTTCTTGCGGCAGACGTGATTTTGGCAGGGCAGCGTTGAAGTCTTCTACGCTGTGATGGCCCACTGGGACCACAACAACGCTGGTGTAACCTTTTTCTTTCAGGCCAAATTCTGCATCCATGATGTCCGCATCAAAGCCTTCAATCGGTACAGCATCCAGACCCATCGCCGCCACACCCAGCAGGAAGTTACCGACGTTCAGGTACACCTGTTTCGCCATCCAGTGGTTGTCGTCTTTCAGTTCCTTGCGGTGCAGGTCGGCAAAGAATGTACGACCTTTGTGGTTTGCCGCTTTGGCTTCTGGGGTAGCAAAGCGTCCATCGCGCTCTTCTTGATCCACCACGCGTTCCAGCCACGCATCGTCCATCGCCGTTTTGGCGCAGAACACCACGACGTGGGAAGCATCCAGCATTTTACGTTCGTTGAACACAAAGCCGCCGGCTGCGGATTTAGCCACCCGTGCTTTTCCTTCGTCAGTGCTGGCAACGATAAAGTGCCACGGCTGAGAGTTGGTACTGGACGGACTAAACTGCAGCAGTGTTTTTAATTTTTCTGCTTGCTCAGCGGTCAGTTTTTTATTCGGATCAAATGCCTTAGTGGAGTAACGTTTTAAGGCGACAGAAATAATATCCATAACTACTCCTGGTGGTTTTTCGTACCCTGCGGGTGCGTTTTGTTTCAGCAGGGTACAGGGTTAGCGGGAAAATGATAAGACCGAAAAATGCAAAAACACTTATCGACGCTAACGATAAATCAGCCAGGCCGCAGGCGTTTTTGATCCCGCTTAGGCAGGCCGTCTACCACCCGATGCCATGAGTCGTTCACCAGGTCGGTCAGTAATGACTCGCTAATATCATCGCCGGGGTAGACGGATATCCAGTGCTTTTTATTCATGTGATAGCCCGGTTCGATACTGCGGTAAATCTGCTGATTCAGCAGTGATTTTTGTGGGTCTGACTTCAAATTCACCAACGGACGACCGCGCTGCTCTGAGACAAGCATAAAAATCTTACCGCCAACTTTGAAGACATCGTATTCCGGGCCGAACGGCCAGCATTGCTCGGTAAAAGGGAGTTCGAGTGCGATACGTTTAGCACAAGCATGCAGCGTTTGGCCGTCCATTATTTTTCCTCGCGGGTCAGTGCGCGCCACATGGCCTCAAACCCCATCGAAATATATTCATTCGCGCGGGCAGGATCGCGGGCGGCGAATTCCATGGTTGTCTCTGCAAGTGAAAGAAAAAGCCCATCACCGAAGGCACGATATTCGTCAGACATAAATTCAGGGCGAACGGAACGATGACATAAATCGCGCAGTTCCGGGAACATATCGTCAGCCTGCTGTTCGGTTTCTTTGCTGATTTTCTCGCTGACGGCCAGTTGGCGGATAGTGCGATGTCCACAAGTATGGTTCAGACCCCAACTGATGTAGCTGTTCCAGATGTAGTGAGTCATGGTTTTGGCATCGGTTACTGAGCGATCCAGATTTGCCATCATCGACTGGCAGAGATCTTGCTTTAAATGGAGGTAAAGCTCGTTGATCAGATCATCTTTTGTTGCGAAATAGCGAAACAACGTTCCCTCTGCGACACCTGCATTTCGGGCAATAACGGCGGTAGAGGCCGCAATACCTGATTGTGCAAATGCTGTGGTTGCAGCTTCCAGTAATGCCTGTTTTTTGTCTTCACTCTTCGGACGAGCCACTACACTTTACCCCTAAGTCTGTAAAAAAATAGGATTGAATCACGGCCTTTGCAGCACCGCAACGGCGAATGTCAAAGATTGAAAATCATCTTGACGACAAACTTTCGATTTCTATAATGAGTGCTTACTCACTCATAATCAAGAGTCAGTCGCGCAACCCAGCGGAAAGGGAGCGCGTTTAAGGTCAGGATATGAAGCGTCTCACAGTTTGTGTGGTTGTTATTATGCTCATTGCCGCAGCAGCAAGTTTACCGTTTGTATTCAATGCCGGATTTGGTCAGGCGCCGCAAGGAGCACAACTGAGTCAGGTTGAACAGTCGCCACACTATCGTGATGGACAGTTTCATAATCAGGTGCCGACCCCGGGCTATACCGGCAACAAAGGTATGTTGGCGGCCTGGTGGGAGTTTCTGGTCGCGAAGCGAGAAAACGCGCGACCCGCGCAGCCGTTACCACTGGTTGCGACCGATCTTGCCAGTTTATCGCCACAGCAGGATACCCTTGTCTGGCTGGGGCATTCCTCGTGGTATTTACAGTTGGCAGGCCAGCGTATTCTTATTGATCCGGTGTTGAGCAATTATGCCGCACCGTTTTCATTCCTGAATAAAGCTTTTGCCGGTGAGTATCCGTGGACCGCGCAGACGATGCCGGAGATCGATCTTCTTATTATCTCGCATGATCACTACGACCATCTGGATCTCGCCACCATCAAGGCCCTGATGCCGAAGATTAAGCGCGTGATTACGCCACTTGGCGTGGGATCGCACCTGCGTTACTGGGGAATGAACAGCGAGATCATTGAGGAACGCGACTGGAATCAATCCGTCAAAGTGACGGATTCACTGATCGTCCATGTCCTGCCTGCCCGCCATTTTTCTGGCCGGGGGATTAAACGTAACCAAACGCTGTGGGCCAGTTTCATGTTTGAAACGCCGGAACAGAATGTTTACTACAGCGGCGACTCTGGCTACGGGCCGCATTTTAAAGCGATTGGCGAGCAGTTTGGCAAGGTCGATTTGGCAATCATGGAAAATGGCCAGTATGACCAGGACTGGAAGTTCATTCATATGATGCCGGAAGAGACCGCCCAGGCCGCAGCCGATCTCCACGCGAAAGCGGTATTACCCGGACATGCGGGTCGCTTCGTTCTGGCAAAACACACCTGGGATGATCCTTACAAAAGACTGGCACTTGCCAGTCGCCGCCAACATTACCGATTGCTGACGCCAATGCTGGGTGAGCCGGTAGCACTGTCCGAACCGGACCAACAGTTTACGGCCTGGTGGCAGCAGGCAACGCAATGAACAGAGGGGAGAGCATGATGACGATTTCTGCTCAGGTAATTGATACGATTGTTGAATGGATTGATGATAATTTGAATCAACCTTTGCGCATTGATGATATTGCGCGCCATGCGGGGTATTCAAAATGGCATCTGCAACGCCTTTTTCTGCAGTACAAAGGCGAGAGCCTCGGGCGTTATATCCGTGAACGTAAGCTATTATTAGCGGCACGCGATCTGCGCGATACCGACCAAAAAGTTTACGATATCTGCCTGAAGTATGGTTTCGATTCGCAGCAGACTTTCACGCGTATTTTTACCCGTACGTTTAGCCAGCCGCCTGGGGCGTATCGTAAAGAAAATCACAGCCGCACACATTAACGGTATACGGGTTCTCGCGGGTCTATTCTGCCAGCGAGAACCAACGCCGCCAGATGAAGCGTAGTACAAAATACTCAATCACCCCGAGAAGCAAGAACCACAAACAAAACAACAAAGTATAAAACTGGTTAAGATCCATTAAATGGAAGGTTGTGACTAACTTTTGCGCCAACACCAGGCCAAGCGAAGGGGCGGGCAGCAGCAGACAGGAAAGCAGAGCCAGCAGCAGTATCCCGGCGGCGGTCATCAGTGATTCAAGCGGGTGTTTCATGACATTGTTAAACTTGAGTTAAAAAGCCATTGTCGGGGATATCGTTGGTTAACGCAAACGTCGCGCTTAATGTCCCGCCCAGATCTCACAGTGTTTTTTCACCAGTCCACTCAGCGAGCCACCGTTTGCCACAAAATCACGCATGTGCCGGACCTCATTGTGCCCCTTTCTTACCTGCTGATGTAAGGTGTTTATGGCACTGACAGCTCCCACTTTTTCCGCCGACGCTGCGACAGTGTCCAGTAAGCGTAGCGTGTCATCCGCCAGGCGATGGTGATCCCCGGTATTCACGTCGGTAAGTCTTCCTTCCATACCAAAACGACAGGCCTGAAAACGGTTGAACGTGTACAACAGATAATCATTTTCCTGATGCCTGAATGGCCGTTCGGTGAGTAACCAGTGGGCGGTAGCCTGAATAAGCCCAGCTATGTTAAGTGCGTGCTCAAGGGTCAGCGGGGTGTCCATCACCCGCACCTCTACCGTGCCAAAATGTGGACTGGGGCGAATATCCCAGTGCAAATCTTTAATGCTGTCAATCATGCTGGTGTACGCCAGTCGGCGAAAGAGCCCGGTAAATTCCTGCCAGTTGCTCACCCACGGCATCGGGCCATTATCAGGAAATCCGGAGAAAATGTTCAGCCGTGCACAGGCAAATCGTGTATCGGCGGCCTGCATATAGGGTGAGGCTGCAGAGAGCGCAATAAAGTGGGGGACAAATCGCGACAGGCCGTGCAGCAGGTAAATTGCATCGTCACCGTTGGCGCAGCCGATATGAACATGCTGACCGAAAACCGTTGCCTGTTGAATAAGGTAGCCGAAGTTCTCCAGGTTCCGCCGATAGCGTTCGTCATCACACACTTCCTGACGCTGCCATGTTTGAAACGGGTGCGTACCACCGCCGCAGATTTCGAGGTGGAGCGTTTGGGCTGCGTGCAAAACAAGGTGCTGCATGGTGGAAAACTGCGCGGCCGCCTGGTCAACATCGCGACACACCCCGGTCGCCATTTCCAGCATACTTTCGGTGATATCGTGCTTCACCTCGCCGACAGTGAGTTCTGACTTCACGGCGTCAATCAACCTGGACGCGTCCTGGCTCAGATCGTAGCCCGGAGGATTGATTACCTGCATTTCCAGTTCAATGCCTAACGTAAAGGGGTCAGAAACATGAAAATCGGGTAGTGACATCGTGTTCTCCTGAGCGTTGATTTCTAATCAGTATAGAAGGGGCGGCGATTTTCTGTTCTGCGTGAAAAATCCCTGACCAGTGCTTTGAAGGTGAAATGGCGGGTGCTATAACGTGGTTTTTGCTTGCATAACAGGGGTTGAACAGTGCCAGAGATAAATCTGTATGGGCAGACGGTGGGTGATGCCCTGCCGGACTGGAATGGCGCAACCGCGCTGCCACGGAGTGTGCTTATTGGACAATATTGCCGTCTGGAGCCCCTGGACGCTGACCGCCATGCCGCCGATTTGTTTGACGCCTACGCGCAGGCACCTGACGAACGTGACTGGACCTGGCTTGCCAGCACGCGTCCTGCGAGCGTAGAAGAGGCCGCGCGCTGGGTCACGGGCAAATCAACGGATGCCTCTTTGGTTCCCTATGCGGTGATTGATTTACAATCCGGGCGCGCCGTGGGGTTAGTCTCATTTATGGCGATCGACCTTGTAAATGGCTCGGTCGAGATAGGCCATGTGACCTGGTCGCCACGAATGAAGAATACGGTACTGGGTACAGAAACCGTCTGGCTGTTGCTGCGCCAGGCGTTTGCGCTGGGCTATCGCCGCGTGGAGTGGAAATGCGATTCCCTGAACGTCGCATCCCGCCGTGCGGCGGAGCGTTTAGGGTTTATCCATGAAGGGCGCTTTCGCCAGAAAATGGTGCGTAAGGGGCGCAACCGCGACAGCGACTGGCTATCAATGATTGACGATGAGTGGCCACAGCGTGACGCTGTTTTGCAGCGTTGGCTGGCTGTCGACAACTTTGATGAAAACGGACGGCAACGCCAGTCGATGGCAGAGTGCTTTTCCTGTGAGACAGCCAACGCTGAGACTGTGCAGATGCAACAGCAAGGTTATCAACAGCGCTGGCAACAGGAACACGGCTCGCTGACGCAAACACCGCCCGCGCTTCTGGCTGATTTACTCGCAGCACAACCTCGCAATCCCAACCTTTGCTACGACACGCTCAGCTCAAGAGCAGGGTTAGCAGCACTGACAAAAGCAAATGTGTCCACCTCAGAACCGATGGCGGCGATTATCAATACTGAAGTGGATACCGGAGAGCGTCGCATCCCGGTACGGATTTATCGCCCGGCACTGACCGGAGAGCCGAAGGTGGTGGTGTTTATCCATGGCGGTGGGCATCTGAGCGGTTCGGTGGACGTGTATGATCCGGTTACCCGTCATCTGGCGATGGCGACAGGGAATATCGTTGTGTCGGTTGATTATCGACGTGCGCCAGAAAACCCGTATCCGGCTGGTCTTTCCGATGCAAAAGCCGTAATAGAAAACGTCTGGTCGCTGCTCGAAAGTCAGCATATTCCTTACAGCCGCCAGCTCACGCTTATCGGCGACAGCGGTGGCGGCGCATTTAGCGCGACGCTGGCGGCCTACTTTTCCCGCGAGCAGCCAGGATTTATTCATCGCCTGGTGCTGATTTATCCGAGCCTGGACTACACGCTGAACTGGCCGTCGGTGCAGGAGAACGGCGCAGAAAAGCTACTGGATGAAAGCAAAATACGCTGGTATTTTCAGCAATATTTCCGCAATGGAGAAGATCGTAAACAGACGTCTCCGCTTTACCTGCCGTTGAGCCAGGATTTTCCACCCACTCTGGTAGCCAGTGGTGGGTTGGATCCTTTACGGGATGAGAATTTTGCTTTTGTCGCCAGACTGCAAGCTGAGAGGATACCCGTACAGCATGTTCACTTTCCTGGGATGACGCATGCTTATCTGATGCTGGAGGACAAAGTTCTGCAGGAAGCAAAAGCCACCTATCTGGCGATTGGTGACTTTGTTCGCGATTAGCGCCCACACTCAGTCGTGACTGCGGGCGAATTTATCATGATTGCTGACTCGCTAAGGTGTTTGCCAGCGCGTACGCTCAACGGCGCTTTGCCACTCGTGCCAGCGTTTTTGCAATCGACCGTGACGCTCTGCGTTTGGCTGAAATGATATGTGGTCGGGCAAAAAATGGCGTAGCTGAGCGGTTTCTGTACCGAGCAGCGCCTTGCGTGCCAGCAGTCCGGCGCCAATGGCTGAAAGCTCGGGAATGTCGCTGCGCATCACCGGGCAACCCAGCAGATCGGACTGGTACTGCATCAGCCAATCATTTTTTGTCGGCCCGCCATCAACCATCAGCGCGCTGAGGTTGAAACCGCTGTGCTGGTGCATCGCTTGTACGACATCGGCAATTTGATAGGTAATAGACTCCAGCGCGGCGCGCACCAGATGCGCGCGTTTCACGCCGCGGCTGAGGCCATGAATTAACCCCCGGGCGCTTTCATCCCACCAGGGCGCGCCCAGCCCGGTAAGTGCCGGAACAAAATAGACGCCCAGCGTCGAATCGACCGTGGCGGGCAGAGTATTGAGCTCATGTAACAGTTGCTCCTCCGGCAGTTCGCTTAAGCCGGTACTGTCGGCCATCCAGGCCACAGCATCGCCGGTATGGGGAATATTGCCTTCCAGACCATAGACCCGGATATCGCCATCATGCCAGGCAATAGTTGTTGCCAGCGCATTCACCGCAGACTGCGTTGAAGATACCGGAGCCATCACCGATGAGCCGGTGCCATAGGTCGCTTTAACACAACCTTCAGCACCTAGCCCGTGGGCAAAGAGCGCGGCATGAGAATCGCCAATCATCGCCAGAATGGGGATCCCATCGGGGATGGTCGCCAGAGCTTTCGTCACGCCAAAATGATGACTGGAAGGGCAAACTTCTGGCAGCGCCTGTTGCGGGATACCAAACAGCGCCAGCATCTCGCTATCCCATTGGCCGCTATGTAGATTGAGCAACTGCGTGCGCGAAGCGTTGGAGGCGTCACAACGAAACGCCGCACCTCCGGTAAGATTCCACAGTAACCAGCTATCGATAGTGCCGAGGCAAATTTCGCCTTGCTGCGCGAGCGCCATGCCGTTGGGGACGGACTCCAGAAGCCAGCGCATTTTAGAGGCGGAAAAGAGCGGGGCGACGGGCAATCCGGTGGTGGATTTTATTTTCGCCTCATGACCTTGCTCGCGCAACGCCCGGCAAAAGTCAGCCGTGCGCGAGCATTGCCAGGTAATGGCGGGGCCGATCGGACGCCCGCTTGCGCGATACCAGCCGATTGCCGTTTCTCGCTGATTACTGATCGCCAGCGCCGCCACCCGCTGCGTACCTACGGCGGCAACTGCTTGCGCCATTACAGCCAGAGAGGCCTCCAGCAGCGCGTCGCCGGACTGTTCAACCCAGCCTTCGCGAGGCGTGTGGATCGCCAGCGCGCGGGAGAACTTCGCGACCACATTTCCCCGACCGTCCAGCGCAACGGCTTTGGCATTGGTGGTGCCTTCATCAAGCGCAATAATAATGTCTTTCGTTGCTGACATCGTTTTCTCCAGCCTCTCTGTTTCCCTGAGTATTAGCGATGGAACAACGTATCCACCCCGAGATAGCGGGTGAAGGCTTCATGCAGCACCTCGGCGCTGGCGGAATGGTTCATTGCCACGTGATGCTCAAAACCGTTACGACAGATCCACGCCAGTAAATTCTCCAGATGCGGCACCTGGATTACTGCACGACAGCCAACCGTATCCAGCGGGTCGTCTACCGATTGGCCTTCACCGACGTACGCTTTGATTTCACCGGTTAAATCGTCGGTGCTCAGGCGGAAATAGGTCAGCGTGCCGCTTTTCATGCGTCCATGTACTGCACCGCAGGTGTTCTCTTTCCCAACGGTGGTACCGATGATATCCGCTGTGCCCATTTTGGGGTTTTCCAGACTGGCTGATGCAAAGTTACCGCAGTGAAAAAGCACACATTTATCACGCTCGTCGCCGAAATTGTTATTCCAGTCGGCAATAGAAGCCGGGCTTAAGTTGCTGCTGGCGAGGGTGTACATTGACAGCGCGCCCATCACATCCACTTCGCAGGCGCTGGGCATTAACTGCCCGGACATCACGCTCATAATTGAGCATACGTTGATACCTAAATTTTCCTGCAGCGAAGTCCAGCACTGGATCGCTGTGGTATCTATATCGTTAGCGATGACCCATTCGCTGATGACGACAAACAGTTTTGCCATTGTGACGAGTTTGTCGGCGGGAATGGCGCTGGCATCGGCGTTATCCAGCAGCAGACGACGTTTTTCATCCACGCGGATATCGTCATCGCGCAGACATTTGATGCGGGTAAAGACTTCAGACAGATCCAGTGTTTCAACGGCGATACCCAGTCTTTCGAGTAGTTTTTCGCTGTAGCGAACGGTATTGAATCCAGCCGGACGAGCACCGATAGCGCCGACGCGTACGCCACGCATGCTGCTGACAACACGGCAAATCTGTTCGAAACGTTTCAGATCCTGAGCAAAAACCTCACCGGCCAGATCGCAGACATGCTGGGTGGTGAGTGTAAATGGAATGCCGTACTGACGCAGGTTATTGCACAGGGAGATTTTTCCGCAGAAGCTGTCACGGCGAGTGGCAAGCCCCATTTTATCAAGGTTATCTTCCTGCGCCTGAACCAGTACCGGGACATTCAGGCCAGACAGGCGCAGCGTTTCGGCTATTGCTTTTTCATCGCCAAAGTTCGGCAACAGCACTACCACGCCGTGAATGTCGTCGCGGTGAGCGCGGAAAAGTTCGGCGCACACTTTCGCATCCTGGCGGGTTTCTACCCCGCCGAGTTCCGTTTGCGTATCGTCGAGCATAATGGTTTTAATGCCCAGTCGCGCAAAGAGCGCGCTGGCTTGTTCGCGGGCTTCAGCAACCAGATAGCTTGGGAAAAATCCCCGATTGCCAATAATCACCGCCATGGTCAGCTGTTGAGGAATTCGTGACATCGCTTTCTCCAATAAGTGTTCTGTTGTTATTGTTTTATCGTGTGGCGCTGCAACAGCGCGGCGGCGTTTTTCACGACGCCAGCGGCGTCAATTTCGTGGCGGGCACGCGTTGCCGCCCGGTCGGCCGCAATGGCATATTGACCATCGCCAATGCCGAGTCGGCGCAGCGGAATGGCACAGCCAGCTTCTGCCAGTACTTCCGCCACCAGGCTTCCCACGCCACCATTAATGTTATGCTCTTCCACACTGACCACGGCCTTGCAGTGGGCGATTGCTGCCAAAAGCTGTTGGGTATTGCAGGGACGAATTGACGGTACACTGATTACGCTAGCATCAATACCTGCCTGTTCCAGCACTGTGGCAGCCTCGACAATTTCATGGACGGTTGAGCCCATCGCGACCAGCGCGACATCTTTTCCTTTCCGCAGAATATCGATATTACCCGGGGTGAACTGGTAATTTTCGTCGTGCAGTTCCGGTAAGGCTTTTCCGTCGAGGCGAACATAAACCGGGCCGACGTGGCTTAAGGCATAGTCGATAATCTGCCGGCATTCCACTGGGCAGGACGGGGCGTAAATTTCAATATTGCCAAAACCGCGCAAAACGGAAATGTCATCAATACTGTGATGCGTGCTGGCAAGGGGGCCGTAGCTGGCGCCCGCGTTCAGGCCGATCAGCTTCACGTTGGTATTGTTGTAGCAAATGTCGACTTTGATTTGCTCATTGGCCCGCGAAATAAGGAACGGAGCGGCATTACAGGTGACGGCGATTTTGCCCCCCAGCGCCAGGCCGGCGGCGGCGCCAACCAGCGTCTGTTCGGCGATACCCACGTTGACCAGACGACCGGGAAATTCCTTCATAAACGGGGCGATTTTCGCCGTAGACGTGGAGTCAGCAACGACGGGTACAACGTCCATTCCGCGCTCGACTGCGGCAATTAAGGTATTCACCATCACGGTGGCGAGGTGTTCACTATTACGCATCTTTCAGTTCCTCCAGCGCCAGTTCAACTTCTTCCCCTTTTGGCACGCGGTGGTGCCATTCCGGGCGGCCTTGAATAAAGGAGATCCCGGCCCCTTTGGTGGTGTGGGCAATGACGACGTGCGGTTTACCTTCCGGGGTTAACCCTTCCAGCGTGCGCACCACATCACTCATATCATTACCGCGGCACTCTGTGACCTGCATACCGAAGGCACGCCATTTCTCATCCAGTGGATCTGTGTTCATGATCTCTTTGGTTGCGCCGGCAAGTTGGAGGTTATTTTTGTCGTTGATGATAATCAGGTTATCCAGCTTGTAGTGGGCGGCGACCAGTGCGGCTTCCCAGTTGCTTCCTTCTGCCAGTTCACCATCACCGGTAA
This sequence comes from Citrobacter sp. R-1.5.2, assembly GCF_035064245.1. NCBI lineage: Bacteria > Pseudomonadati > Pseudomonadota > Gammaproteobacteria > Enterobacterales > Enterobacteriaceae > Citrobacter > Citrobacter sp. R-1.5.2. Next base: position 41,105 of record NZ_JASEYC010000003.1, read on the forward strand.
CGACAAACACCCGGCGCTTGCTGTTGTTACGTTTAGCTGCCAGCGCAATGCCCACGGCGACCGGCAGACCGTGACCGAGCGCTCCGGTATTCAGTTCGATCCCTGGCGTTTTGTGTTTCACCGGATGGCCCGGCAGGTGTGAATCGGCGTGCTGATAGGTCGCCAGCCAGTCCACGGGAATAAAACCAGCCTCAGCCAGCACGCAGTAGTAACCGCCCACTGCATGACCTTTCGACTGGATGTAGATGTCGCGCTCATCGCTTGCTATAAGCTCTGGTGAGCAATTCAGGATACGAAAATAGAGTGCTGTCAGCAGTTCGACCTGCGACAGGTCAGCGCCGGTATGTCCCCCCGCGGGGCTTTCTGCATTCAACACGATAATGCGACGACGTACCGCACGTGCTTTCTTGACTAGCTCTGGTATTGAGAGCGAAAACGGATTCATAAGACACCTCTTGAATGTTTAATCCTTAGTGAATAAATATTCCATGTGGGTGCAGTAGTGCAACTGTCTCGCTATCCACTGCGTAATATGCAGCTAAAACAGTTGGTCGTTATCGGTTAGAATAAATATTCACTACTGATTTATTATTCATGATATAAAGATATGCCTTGTCTGAGGGTTTGTCTACGCCTTGTAGCAGCAATTTTTGGCGAAAAGAGAAAAGGATCACACTAACGCGATAACCGGAAAGGCGCAGATGACTTGTTATCTATTCAGGTATGAATAAAAATAACAGGCAGTTTACCAGGGGGAATGCTATGTCAAAGCAGGATGAACAGCGGTTGCTGGTTAAGATAGCCACACTTTACTACGCCGAAAATAAAAAACAGTCTGAAATCGCCACGCTGCTGCATTTGTCGCAGTCCTTTGTCTCCCGTGCCTTGACGCGTTGTCAGAAAGAAGGGCTGGTGAAAATCACCGTCGTACAGCCGACCAATATCTTTGTCGAGCTGGAAAAAGCCATTGAAGAGCGGTTTGGTCTTCGCCAGGCGATAGTCGTGGATGTTGGCGACAACCCCAGCAGTACGCAAATTAAGCATGCCATTGGCAGTGCGGCGGCACATTACGTTGAAACTCGTCTGCGTGCCGAAGACCTGGTCGGTATTTCCTCCTGGAGTAGCACCATTCGCTGCATGGTTGATGAAATGCACCCGCAAAATATTCGGGCGGCAGGCGTGATCCAATTACTGGGCGGCGTGGGGCCAAACGGCAACGTGCAGGCCACGATTCTGACGCAACAGCTGGCGGCACACCTCGGCTGCCCGGCCTGGCTGTTGCCTTCTCAAAGTATTGAGCATTCGGTGGAAGAACGTTCTCGGCTGGTTAACAGCCCGGACGTGGCGGCGGTCGTCGAAAAATTTGCTGAAGTGGATGTGGCGATTGTCGGCATCGGGGAGCTGGAACCTTCTCAATTGCTGAAAAATTCTGGAAACTATTACAACGAAGAGATGCTGCGACTGCTGGCCGAACGCGGCGCGGTCGGGGATATCTGTCTGCATTATTACGACGCGGCAGGCAATCCGGTACTCAGCCATGAGGAAGACCCGGTTATCGGCATGGAGCTGGCGCAGATCCGCGACTGCAACCATGTGATAGCGTTGGCGGGCGGGGTAGAAAAACAGAATGCGATCCGTGGCGCGCTGCAGGGGAATTATATCGACGTACTGATCACCGACTACCCGACAGCGCGCAATCTGGTTAAAGGGTGACGCCGCGGCGAGTCAAGTTATCGCCAGCCCCTGAGGCTGGCTGTAGTCATCAGAGTTTTGTTAAGCGTAGAGCAATCCATGGCTTAGCCGGTAGATCCAGCTTGTCACCGTGTTGAATAACCCCCGCAACCGGCGTGATCGTCATGGCCCAGGTATCAATGATATCGACCTTCCACGCCGTATTCTCCGGCAACATAGTCATCATCTTGTAGGCAGGGCAATGTTCGCCAAAATAGAACAGTCCCCAGTTGCCCTCGCAGCTTATCCCCATCGACGTATCCCAGTGGCTGCCCCACGGGTGCGGCGCCAGGCGTTTGGCCTGCCCTTCCTCAAGGATGTTGCGCAAAAAAGCGATGCGCGGGATGCTTGCTCCTTTGAGCGTGCCGCCATGTGACCACCAAATAATCTCATCTTCATTCAGGTATGTTTCGCCGTGAGTGACATAGCCGCCGAGTATTACGCCATGCCAGAACAATGCAGTCATTTTTTCTCCGGTGATATTGCCCCAACCGAGATCGACATTGCCTTCATAGCAGCATTCGTCAATGACAATGGGTTTGGCAAATGTCTGCCGCCATTCCGGGACAAAGTGCATATCGTGATGCTGGATGCTGGCGTGGGTGAGCGCGGGATTGTGATGATCGTACCAGTGCGCATTTGAGCGGTAGTGGATCGGCGGGTTGTGCCAGTTATGAATGGAGATCATGTGCGAAGAGGGATCCTCTCGTTTGATTTGCGCTATGGCGGCATCCCAGAATGACATCGGTTTTTCTTTCAGCAGGTCGAACTCATTGGCCAGCGACCACCAAATATTTTTAAACGATGCGAGGCGTGCCACCACGTAGCGGAGATAGCGGCGATCGGTCTCCTGCGACATGGCGGAAAATCCCCAGCGGTCGTACGGATGAAAGAGGATCAAATCCACCTCAATATTCAGTTCATCCAGCTTTTGTATTTGACTCTCCAACTGGGCAAAAAAGGTGGTATCGAAGCGGGTAAAATCAAATCCTTGGTCGAGGGTACCCGGAAAGGGGAAGCGCATCGGTTCCTGCAGATTGTAGCGATAGTGTTTAGGAAATACGCACATGCGAATTTTATTGAACGGACTCGCCGCCAGCGATGCCAGCGTTTGTTGCTGTATATCGTCCGGTTGATAGTTCCAGACGTAGGCCGTGGTACCAAAAGGATAAAACGCATTGCCATTGGCATAGCGGAAGTGCCCGTCGCCATCACGCTGTACCGGGCCGGTTAACTGTGTTTCAGGGACGCAGGTAAACGTTCCTTCGACAGGGGACTGCGAAGGAATATTTGAGCTGATGCGATAGTGCCAGACGCCGGGGATATCCGGCATAAAGCGCAGTATGAACTGACCGTTACCGTTGTAAAAGCCCCAAACCGTGCGGGATTCTTCACCGCAGGTAAAGGTGGCTGATAGCTCGGTGTCGGTAAAATGGCGAGGATCGTCAACGTCCGTGACCTGATACTCAAACCGCCCCCACAGGGCAATACTTTGTTCGCTCATAGCACCTCTCTTTTGGAATATATATTCCATTGTGATTTTATATTCACGATGAGGGTAAGTGAGGTTACCGTTAACATTCCACTGTTAAGGCGAATAAATGAGCAGACGATCACAAAAACGCCGCCATTTCTGCTGATTACTGTGAGATTTTTACTGTGAGGCTGAAAAGAGTAAGCGTTATCTGAATGACGGGAGAAACGGCCAGCCAGCATAAACGTCTTGTTTATTAATAAGATGACATTTCGCCACTAGATGACGGCGCGGTTAGGAGCAAAAGAATGAGGTTAATTGTGATACTGGTAACAATGTCACGACTAACTACTTGCCAGCGCTAAATTCGTGGGCTTAACCTTTATGTGAATAGTAATTCGATAATGAATATATATTCATAAAGAGGGTTTCTCATGAAGCAACAGCATAAATTGAGTATCAAAGAGAAGATCTGTTATGGGTTAGGTGATTCGTCAGCGAACATTTTTCTTGGGATGACGATGATGTTTTTGCCCTATTTTTATACCGATGTTTTAGGGATTTCGGCAGCGGCGATGGGGATATTGTTTATTGTTGCCCGTCTGGTTGATGCCTTCTATGATCCATTTATCGGTAATATCTCCGATCGCACGCGGACAAAGCACGGCTCGTATCGTCCTTTTTTGCTTTGGTTGGCGATCCCTTATGGTATTTCCTGTTTTTTAGTCTTTCTGGCGCCGGACTTTTCACCCACTGGAAAGCTAGTCTATGCAGTGATTACCTATCTATTTCTGATCCTGATGTATGCCTCCACAGTGGTGCCGTATGTGGCGTTGTTGACGACACTCACCGCCGATCCCATGGATCGTTTAAGCGCCAACTCCTGGCGTTTCCCACTGGCTAAAATGGCCTTTCTTATCTGCTCAATGGTAGTGCCGATTTTCGTCGCCTGGTATGGAAAAACCGATGAAGCACGCGCCTACATGATGGCGATGAGCTTTATTGCCGTACTGGCCACGGCATTTATGCTGCTCTGTTTCTGGGGAACAAAGGAGCGATATCAGGTTAGCGTGGAAACGGATAAAGTCCCGTTTACCAAACAACTGGGAATTATGCTGAAAGCGAAACCGGTGGTTGTTTTCTATCTGTTCAAAATTACCAGCTCCATTGCTTTTGTAATTAAAGGCAGTGTGACTATTTATTTTGTGAAGTATTTCCTGAATCGTGGGGATGGCTTTGTTTCTGGTCTGCTTTCGGCTACAGCGATTGCGGGGATCATTGCGCCGATGATTGCTATTCAACTGATTAAGCGCAACAAACTCTCGAAATTAGGTACGCTGAAGGTGGCACAACTGGGCGGTGGCGTGGCGGCATTATGTCTCTATTTCGTTAACCCTGAACAAATCTCACTGGCATGTGTTCTACTGGTGCTGTCGGTATTGATGGCTGAACTTGGCTCGATTACTGCCTGGGCGCTGCCTTCTGATTGTGCCGACTATTGTGAAGACAAATCCGGCGTCAGAATGTCTGGGGCTGTCGCTGCCGGTACGCTCTTTTCGATGAAGGTTGGTCTGGCGCTGGCGGGTGGGATGGTTGGGCTAGTGCTCTCCCTTAGCGGTTACAAAGCGGGTGAGGCGGTGTCATCGGAAACGATGACGGCGATTATGTTCTTAATTGCCGGGATCCCTGCAATTTTCCATGCCATTAGTTTGGGATTGCTGATGATGTTTAAACTGGATGATAAGGTTTCGGCAGGGCAGGCTGAAGCCGTCATGAAATAAAATTTCCCCACTGCCGGATGGCGGCGCATTATCAGGCCCATATGTCATACACGACCTGGGCCTGATAAGCGCAGTGCCATCAGGCGTAATTTCAGGGCTACTGACTTTCCATCGCCGCCTTTTGCGCAACCACTGCGGCTTTTTGCTGCATCCGGTTTTGCATCTGGTCGATAATGACCGCGACAATAATCACGATGCCCTTAATCACCATTTGCCAGAACTCGCTGACGCCCATCATCACCAGACCATCGGCCAGAAAACCGATAACGAAAGCGCCAATCAACGTGCCTAAGATGGTGCCACGACCGCCGGCCAGCGACGTACCACCAAGTACAACGGCGGCAATGGCGTTCATCTCAAATGCTGTACCGTTGGCCGGATGACTGGCGGAAAGTTGTGCTGAAACAACTATTCCGGCAATTGCAGCACATAGTCCAGACAGGGTGTACACCCAGATTTTTACCTGCCTCACTTTTACGCCGGACAGTTCAGCAGCGCGTTCATTATCGCCGATGGCGTACACGTGGCGGCCAAAGGGCAGACGGCGGGCAACGTAGGCAATAACCAGCGCCAGCACAATCATCATCCAGATGGCCCACGGAATACCAAACAGAGTTCCCGCGCCAATTTCATCAAAACCGGTGTTACCCAACTGTGGATTGCCGGAAAGTCCGGGGAATGTTTGTCCGTCAGAGGTCAGCATCGCCGCGCCGCGCAATACGTACATGGTGCCCAGCGTACAAATAAAAGGTGCGACGTTATAGCGCGTAATAATCCAGCCATTTGCTGCGCCAATCAATCCGCCAATCAGCAGTACGACAGGTACAATCACCCAGACGCTGGGGAAGATAGCGATGCCAAACATGGGCAATACAATGCCTTTGGTGATCAGCCATCCGGCAATCATGCCGCACAGCCCAAGCGTAGCGCCAATCGAGAGATCAATGCCGGCAGTAATAATGACAAAGGTGATTCCCAGCGCCAGAAACGCGTTAATGGCGATGTGCTTGATCATAATGACCATGCTGCTGCCAGAGAGGAATCCGGGGACGGTGAAGGCAAAAAATCCGACGATCAGAAACAGCGCAATAAAGGTACGTAATTTCAGGATCAGCAGCAGGATATTTTCCCGCGAGAAGGTGACACCGGCTCGCGGTGCGACGACGGCAGATTGTAGTGTTTTCATGTCAGAACCCCTGAGCACTTGCGGTGACCAGCTCCGATTCTTCGGCACGATCGCGAGTAATATCGGCCGTGAGCTTGCCGCCAGACATCACCAGAATGCGGTCAGATACCGCCATAATTTCTTTTAAATCCGAGGTGGAGAAGACAACGGCAATACCCTGTTGTGAAAGCTGTACCATCATGCGAAACACATCGGCTTTCGCGCCAACGTCAATGCCGCGTGTGGGCTCATCAAGGAACAGAATTTTGGGATTGGTAAGTAGGGAGCGACCAATCACCACTTTCTGCTGGTTACCCCCGCTCAGGGCCTGGATTTCAACATCCGGTGAAGACACTTTGATCGACAAATTACCAATTGTGCTGGCGACGACGGCCTCCTCATCTTTGCGGGCGATGGCAAAACCGCGCTGCAGGCGACGCCACAGGCTGGCAATAGTCAGATTGCTGGCAACAGAAGAAATGGGGAAAATGCCTGTGCGCTTGCGATCTTCCGGTACCAGACTCATTCCCATACGAATGCGGTCGGCGGTGGTTAAGCGCTGTGGAACTGGCTTGCTGTCGAGCCACAGTTTACCGAGGTAGTTGCGCTCAGTACCCAGCAAGCACTCGAACAATTCGGTTCGTCCGGCCCCCATCAGTCCATAGATACCGACAATTTCGCTCGCGTGGACGTTAAAGGTGACGTCGTTGACCACCGCATTGCCAGCGGCATTGACGCAGGTAATATGTTCCGCTTCGAGAACCGGCGCGCCGAACGAGCGACTTGGCTCAAGAAAATTACTCACCGGGTCGCTGCCCAACATTTCGCGCACAATCCACGGCACATCGATATCGCTAACTCTGGCTTCGGCCTGGAATTTGCCATCGCGTAAAATGGTGATCACATCGCCAATCGCCATCAATTCTTCGAGTCGATGAGAGATGTAGATTATCGAAACGCCCTGGCGAGTCAGTTCGCGAATCACGCGAAACAGGATCTCGACTTCGGTTTTACTCAGCGCCGAGGTGGGTTCGTCGAGGATTAGAATGTCAGCGTCCTCCGCCAACGCTTTGGCGATTTCAACCAACTGTTGCTGTCCAACTTTGAGATTGCCGACCAGATCGCGGGGTGAAATGGGCTGATCGAGCCGGGTTAGCAGCTCCGCAGTACGCTTCTCCTGTTCGGCCTCATCAATGGGGGTCATGCCTTTTTGGATCTCCCGACCAAGGAAAATATTTTCCGCGACGGTGAGATTCTCAAACAGGTTAAGTTCCTGATGCACCATACCAATCCCGTGCGCCGCGGCGTCCCGGGTATTGGCGAAGCGAACAGGGTTGCCATTGAGCGTCATCTCGCCGCTGCTGGGCTGCTGAACACCGGCGAGGATCTTCATCAGCGTGGATTTCCCCGCACCGTTTTCGCCAATAATCACGTTGACCTTACCGCGCCACACCTGATAATCCACGCTGTCCAGCGCAATCGTGCCGGGAAACAGCATTGAGATGGCATGTGTGCGCAGGATGATGTCATCTGCTGAGGAATTATTCATCAGTGTGCCTCCTGTTCTAGCGCTAACGCTGCCGCGTTTTCCGCTTTTCCAGCACTCAGCGTTACGGCGAACAGTACCGTGGCACGCTTCCCTTGCCAGCTTTCGTCCACTGCGGGCAAGTGTTTTACCGCTTCGCGGTTATACGCCCGGGAAAGCTGGGCAAACTGAACCTGGTTAGTGAAGTCTTCAAACTTAAACCCACTTGCATCGCGAATGGCATTGCCGCGCATCACCGGGCCTATTTGGATGGTGACAGGGGCGTCATTGACCCTCATCACAATGCTTTTCTCGCGCGCATTGGTGGTGTCGACGTTCTCAATCTGACTGGTCAGGCGTACAAATACGCTCTCGGCGGTGGGTGAGGGCGTCTTCAGGCGTGCGCTCAGCGCTGACGCATCCAGAGCGTGTTGCTTTGCCGCATCCAGGACGCGGGATTGCCAGGTTTGTTGCGCGATCTGCTCGGGTGTTTGATTGTCGAAACTGGCTTTGGCCTGTGGGTCGGCCGGGATGATGGGGTTGCCGTTTTCGTCGAGGTCAACTACCGTGCAGGCCGTCAGCAACAGGGTGGCGCACCCAACCAGTGCAGCACCCCATTGTGTTAACGACATAGTGCCTCCGCTTAGTGGCTCAGGTTGAATTTACTCAGCTTGCTGGCATTGGTTTCATCAATCAGCACGCAATCCATGAGCTGTTTTTCTTCTTTCTGCGCTTTGCCGTTTTTCAGGTAGTAATCAGCCTGCTCAACCGCCATTTGTGCCTGCTGCCAGCCGGGTTGAAGGACGGTCGCTTTAATGTTGCTCTTGTTGATAATGGAATCTCGGGTGTAGTCGCTGCCGTCAAAACCCACCACGATGACATTGTTTTTCCCAGCAGCCTTCAGGGCAGCCTCTGCGCCCAGCGCCATGGTGTCGTTGCCGGAAATGACGCCGACGATATCAGGGTTGGTTTGTAAAATAGCTTCCATACGGGTAAACGCTTCAGTTTGGCTCCAGTTCGCCGTTTGCTGGGCGACCATTTTCATATCCGGATAGTCGTCGAGCACATCGTGATACCCCTGTGAGCGCACATGCGCGTTGGTGTCGGACTGGCGTCCCAACAGCTCAACGTACTTGCCTTTTCCATCCAGTAGTTTGGCGAATTTCTCTGCGCCGAGCTGCGCGCCCTGGTAGTTGTTCGACACGATTTGCGCGACTGCGATGCCGGTCTTATTAATTTCACGATCGATGAGGAATGCAGGCACGCCCGCCGCTTTGGCTTTTTCCAGTGGACCAACGGTGGCATCGGCGCCCGCGTTATCGAGAATGATGGCTTTCGCTTTTCGGGCTATGGCGGTCTCAATCAGTTGGTTTTGTTTATTGACATCATCATCATGAGAGGCGACCAGCGTGGTATATCCCAGCGCTTTCGCTTTGGCGACCGCGCCGTCGGCTTCGGCTTTAAAGAACGGGTTGTCGTGTGAAGGGGTGATAATCGCAATCAGTCCGTTGTCGGCAGCATACAGCGAACCCGATGCGGTAAGGATCGAGGCCAGTAATACGGATTTAATCAGGGTCTTGTTCATCTTTTTCTCCACTTTGAATATTTATTCAAATATGATTTATTATTCAAATTAACGATAAGTCGAGATAATCGAACTGTCTACGATTTGCGCAGCTAATTTCTTAAAAGGAGAAAAGGATCACGATCCTGACAGCGTGGGTACACACAGGGTAATGATGTTTTTATCGCGTTGAAACCAATGCACGTTAATTTCCTGATTGGCGAGGTTAGGCGAAAATGATGGCATGATTTGCAATGTTAATTGCTGATTCGTGAGTGCGGTAATTTTTGCGCTGGTGAAACCTGGTAACCCGGATGCCTGAGTGGAAAATGCCTTATACAGACTCTCTTTGGCGCTGAAGGCCAGAGTTAAAGCTAGCGGAAAGGGGAGTGACGCGAGAAGCAAAACCTGTCGCTCAGTGTTGTCGATAATGCTGTCAGCCAGCTCAACTGCGGTTTGTGGCATAAAAATAGCTTCTATATCCAGCCCAACGGGATGCGTCGATACTACCGCCAGCGCAGTTGATGCACTATGGCTGATACTGCCAAAGAGGCCATGTGGCCACAGCGGTTGTCGCTGCTCGCCGATGCCGGGCACCGTTTTGATGCCGTATTCACGTAAAGCATGTATTGCGGCGATACGTCCTGCCAGGTGTTCTGCTTTACGTTTACGTGCACCAGCGGTTAGCTGGGCATGGTGAGGGAGCCAGAGCAGATCGTGTTCGTGAAAGCTGTTGGGATCGAACTCGACCATGTGCAGCGTGTGGTCTGCGAAAGTGAGCGGTGTGTGCGTGGTGTGCATGATAGTTATAATTTCCCTCTCCTCGCAGCGAGGAGAGGGAAAGCGTTATCAGAAGTGGGTATTCACGCTCATGAACCACGTACGACCCGGTTCGTTATAGGTGTATGCGCCAGCGCCCGCCATATAATTACCGGTAACGATATCGCCAGTGGTCTGGGCATTGCCTTCACGCCACAGACGTTTGTCAAAGACGTTATCCACGCCGCCGGTCAGGCTGACGTTTTTGGTCACGTCCCAGGTCGCGCTCAGGCCGACGATGCTGTACGGACTCACTTCTTGTGCCGAGCTGCCGGTCACCGGTTTACCCTGATAATCGTATTTCTTCGGCTGCTGTTTGCCGTACCAGGTAAAGGTGGATTGCAGTGACAGATCTTCACGAGCCTGCCAGCTCAATGTTGAGTTCAGCGTGTATTCCGGAATAATCGACAGACGTTCGCCAGTCTCTTTATTCTTACTTTGCAGCATGTAAGTGATGTTGTTGGTCCAGTTAACGGTCTCGCTAACCGGTACGTTCAACGTCCCTTCCAGACCTTCCACCACCGCTTTAGGAATATTTTCCCACTGATAGATATCGGTATAGGTTGTGGTGGTCTTGCCCGTAGTTGCGTTTTTCTTGCTGATAGAGGTTCTGTCAAACGGTACCGTACCCGCTTCAATCTTGTTACGGTAATCGTTGCGGAACCAGGTGACGCCGGCCAGCCAGCCGTCACGTTTGAACTCCAGACCAATCTCTTTGTTGATGCTGGTTTCAGCTTTCAGGTCATCGTTACCCATCATGTAGCAACCAATGCCCGTCGCAGATCCGGTGGCATAGCAGCCCTGGCCTTTACTGTACAGAATGTAATTTGGGTTGAGTTGGTACAGGCTTGGTGCTTTATAGGCGCGCGCGATGCCCATTTTCAGCGTAAAGTCGTCGCCCAAACCCTGAGACAGGTTCAGCGACGGACTCCAGTTGTCGCCCACAATGCTATGGTGATCGAAACGCAGGCCCGGCGTCAGCATGGTGCTGTCGGTCAGCTCCATGTTGTTTTCAGCAAACAGAGAGAAGATCTCGGCTTTCGAATATGGGCTGCGATCGGTGCTGCTGTAGCCTGGAATATTACCGCCCATAAAGGTCTGCGAGTTAGACAGCATGTCCTTCATGCGCTGCTGGTTCCATTCAGTACCCAGCGTCAGGTTTTGATTGACCAGCAGATCCAACGGAATGCTGATCTCACTGTGCAGCATGACGTCATTCAGGTCGGCATCGACATATTTTTGTGAAGCATTCGGGTCGAAGATCCCCTCTGTTCCCCCGGCCAGACCTTCCGGCGTGCGAGAGTTACGCGTGTGTTCGTACTGCACCCAGTTGCTGGTGGTGACACCATTATCCCAGCCGCCGTTCCAGGTCAGCGAGTAGTTCTGACGGTACAGACGGTTAGTTTCTTTACCGTAGTTATCTTTCACCAGCTGGTTAGTGTTGGTATTTTGCGTGTCACCCGCGTACAGGTTGCCCTGGCGGCTATAACCCGCTTCCAGTTCCAGTGACTGAAGTGGGGCGAAATCCCAACGCACAATACCGTTGATGTCTTTGTTGATCACCCCTTCGCGACCGGCCGGTAAGGTATTGGAATACGTACCTGTACGTTCTGACTGATGGCCCTGGTTGATGTCCCACGCGTCTGCCTGGGTTTTGTCGAGGTTACCGTACAGACGGAAGCTGAAATCTCCGCCCAGCGGGCCATTCAGGCTAAAGTTGGTGCGTTTGGTCGAACCTTCGTCTTTGTGCTCCGGCGCGTTGAAATAGGTATCCCATGAACCGTGCCATTCACTACTGCCTTTTTTGGTGATGATATTCACCACACCACCTGCCGCGCCGTTGCCGTAGCGTGCTGCTGCCGGGCCGCGCAGGACTTCAATGCGTTCAATCATTTCTGGTGGCACCCAGGCGGTATCACCGCGGGTATCACGCTCACCACGCCACCCCTGACGCACTGAGTTGCGGCTGGTCACCGGTTTACCGTCGATCAAAATCAGGGTGTTTTCTGGCCCCATGCCGCGAATATCGATCTGGCGGTTGTTGCCGCGCTGACCGCTGGTTGAGTTACCAGTCAGGTTCACACCAGGCATGGTACGGATGATTTCCGAGACGTCGCGAGCCGGAGGGTTCTTACGAATTTCATCAGCGGTGATGGTTGAAACGCCTGGAGCCTGCAGGTTCTGCTGAGCGGCGGTGACGACGATGGTGTCTTCATGAGAGACGGCGGCGCTATCGGTTTTATCTTCTGCCATCGCGGGCAGTGCTACCCCGTAAATCCCTAAATTGACCAATAAGGCCAGTGAATGAATCTTGTTGTTCATTGTATGTCCTGCTTTCTTTTAGCCACGAGTACCCGTGTGCCGTTTTGGGCACCAGGCCTGATGTCGCCCGCATCTGCGTAAACCCTCCGTTCCAGAAAAAGTACGCAGCGCCAGGTCGGTTTATAAGTGGTGAAAAACTGTGCGCGCTTCCCACAGCGCGTCAATACGCTATTGCAAATGCAAATAGTTATCAATAATATTATCAATATATTTCACGCTCAGATATAAAATTTCACAATAAACATGGGGTTATGACGGTGACGGCGTTAATGATGGGAAGCGAGGCGTGGTGGCAGTCAAAAAATGGCCCGGAATGGGAGCGTGAAGACAACGGAGATTACCGCGTAACGTTCTGGTGGCGTGACCCACAGGGAACCGAAAAAGAGTCAGCCATTCGCCGGGTGTGGGTCTACATCACGGGCGTTACCGATCATCATCAAAATGCCGTCCCCCAGTCGATGAGACGTATTGATGGAACGAATGTTTGGTGCTGGAGCATTTCCCTGAGCGCTAACTGGCGCGGCAGCTACTGTTTTATCCCCTCCGATCGAAACGATATTTTTGCCTCACTGGCACCGGGTGAAACGCCCGATCGCACTGTGCTACGCGAAGGCTGGCGACAACTGTTGCCACAGGCTATTGCGGACCCTCTCAATACTCAAAGCTGGAAAGGGGGCCGGGGGCATGCGGTGTCCGCCCTGGAGATGCCAGATGCTCCCGTACAGCCGGGATGGGATCGCCCTGAAAACCCCGGCTCGCCCGCCGTATGCCTGCAATGGCACAGTGACCGGTTGGGTAATACGCGCCGGGTGTGGGTTTTCACCACCGGTGAAGCCAACCCGGAAGAACGTCCCCTGGCTATTCTGCTGGACGGACAATTTTGGGCACAGAGTATGCCGGTCTGGCCGGCTCTGACCTCACTCACTCATCGTGGCCAGCTTCCTCCCGCGGTATATCTCCTGATTGATGCCATTGACACGCCGCATCGCAGCCATGAGTTGCCGTGTAACGCTGATTTTTGGCTGGCAGTTCAGCAGGAATTATTGCCGCGGGTGAAGACTATGACGCCATTCAGCGACGACCCGCAGCGTACGGTGGTTGCCGGGCAAAGTTTTGGCGGTTTGGCTTCGCTGTATGCCGGACTGAACTGGCCGGATCGGTTTGGCTGCGTACTCAGTCAGTCCGGATCTTATTGGTGGCCGCATCGCGGTGGCCATCAGGATGGCGTGATTATTGAACAACTGAAGGCCGGAACGCTAAGCGTTCAGGGTTTACGTATTGTGCTGGAAGCCGGGACCCGCGAGCCGATTATTTTTCGTGCTAATCAGGCGCTATTTGCCCAATTTCCCTCTGCACCACAGTCTATTTTCTGGCGTCAGGTTGAGGGTGGACATGATGCGCTTTGCTGGCGCGGCGGTTTAATGCAAGGGCTGATGACGCTCTGGCAACCGCTCACTGACACGCTTTAACCGGACGATGTTCCACGACAGGAGTTGAGTATGGAATTCAGTAACCCCTTCGATAACCCGCAGGGACAGTTTTACATTCTGCAAAACCCACAACGTCAATTCAGCCTCTGGCCTCAGCAGTGTTCACTTCCTGCTGGCTGGACGGTTGCGTGTGAACCGCAGTCGCAGGAAGTCTGCCAGCAATGGCTGGATGCGAACTGGACCACGCTGACGCCAGCGAACTATGTCGATGTACAGGAGGCGCAATGACTCAGCGCTTACCCTTAGTTGCGGCCCAGCCAGGGATCTGGATGGCAGAAAAGCTCTCCACATTGCCCTCGGCGTGGAGCGTTGCACACTATGTCGAATTAACCGGTGAACTGAATGCACCACTGCTGGCAAAGGCGGTCGTGGCCGGTCTGGAGCATGCGGATACCCTGCGGATGCAGTTCACTGAGGATAACGGTGAAATCTGGCAATGGGTTGATCCTACGCTCACCTTTGCTGAACCTGACATACTCGATTTACGCGATGAGTCCAGTCCGCACGAGGCGGCACGCGCGTTGATGCGGGCGGATCTGCAACAGGATCTTCGCGTTGACGGCGGCAAGCCGTTGGTCTTCCATCTGCTCATTCAGGTGGGAGATAAACGCTGGTACTGGTATCAACGCTATCATCACTTACTGGTTGATGGCTTTAGTTTCCCAGCTATTACCCGCCAGATTGCTGCAATTTACACAGCGTGGCTGCGCGGTGAATCCACGCCAGCCTCGCCATTTACGCCGTTTGCCGAGGTCGTGGAAGAGTATCAACAGTATCGTCAAAGCGATGCCTGGCAACGTGATCGCGCATTCTGGGCTGAGCAACGCCAACAACTGCCGCCGCCGGCTTCATTGTCGAACAAACCGCTGCCGGGTCGCTCAGCCAGCGCGGATATTATTCGGATGAAGTTAACGGCACCTGAAGGTTCATTCCGCCTGCTTGCGTCGCGTATGCCAGATGTTCAGCGTGCGGATCTGGCGCTGGCGCTGGTTGCATTGTGGCTCGGTCGTTTATGCAGCCGAATGGACTATGCCGCCGGGTTTATCTTTATGCGCCGCATGGGATCAGCGGCGCTTACCGCTACCGGACCGGTGTTAAATGTCCTGCCCTTTGGTGTGAGACTTGATGCAGCAGAAAGTCTCCCTGTGCTTGCGCAACGACTGGCCAGCCAGATGAAGAAAATGCGCCGACACCAGCGCTATGATGCCGAACAAATTGTCCGTGACAGCGGGCGTGCGGCCGGGGCTGAACCGCTGTTTGGCCCGGTGCTGAACGTGAAGATCTTTGACTATCAGTTGAATATTCCTGGCGTGCAGGCACAAACCCATACGCTGGCGACGGGGCCGGTTAACGATCTGGAACTGGCGCTGTTCCCGGATGAAAACGGTGGGCTGAGCATTGAAATTCTGGCGAATAAGCAGCGATATAACGCCGCTACGTTGGCACAACATGCTTCGCGTTTAACGGCGCTTATCGCGCAATTTGCCGCAAATCCGGCGCTACGCTGCGGTGATGCAGAGATGCTGCTGGCGTCTGAGCACGAACAGCTGGCGACAATTAATAATACGGCAGTGACGATCCCTTCCACCACATTGAGTGCGCTGGTGGCTGGGCAAGCCAGCAAAACACCGGATGCGCCGGCGCTGGCCGATGCCCGCTATCAGTTTAGCTATCGCGAAATGCGTCAGCAGGTGGTGGCACTGGCAAAATTGCTGCGCGAACGCGGTGTGCGCCCTGGGGACAGTGTGGCGGTTGCCTTACCGCGCTCCGTTTTCCTGACGCTGGCGCTGCACGGTATCGTCGAAGCGGGGGCCGCCTGGTTACCGCTGGATACCGGATATCCGGATGATCGCCTGCGGATGATGCTGGAAGACGCTAAACCTACGTTGCTTATCACCACTGATGAACAACGGGTTCGTTTTAGCGATATCCCTGGGCTGGAAAGCTTGTGCTACACCGCGCCGCTACCAGAGCAAGATGACACACCATTAGCATTATCACGACCAAATCATACGGCCTATATCATCTTCACCTCAGGCTCGACGGGCAGACCAAAAGGGGTGATGGTGGGGCAAACCGCCATCGTTAACCGCCTGCTATGGATGCAGAATCACTATCCGCTGACAGTCGACGATGTGGTGGCGCAAAAAACGCCATGCAGTTTTGATGTTTCGGTCTGGGAATTTTTCTGGCCCTTCATTGCCGGCGCAAAACTGGTGATGGCTGAACCAGAGGCACATCGTGACCCGCTGGCGATGCAACAGTTCTTCGCGAGGTTTGGGGTAACGACAACGCACTTTGTACCGTCGATGCTGGCGGCGTTTGTGACCTCACTGACGCCAGAAACGGCGCGGGAAAGCTGCTCCACGTTGAAACAGGTGTTTTGTAGCGGTGAAGCGCTGCCGGCAGAGCTGTGCCGCGAATGGGAGCAACTGACCCACGCGCCGCTGCACAATTTGTATGGGCCAACCGAGGCGGCGGTAGATGTCAGCTGGTATCCAGCCTGGGGTGAGGAACTCGCTGCCGTGACCGGCAACAGCGTACCCATCGGCTATCCGGTCTGGAATACCGGTTTGCGGATCCTCGATGCCATGATGCGTCCAGTGCCCATTGGTGTCGCCGGTGATCTGTACCTGACGGGGATCCAACTGGCGCAGGGATATCTCGGCCGACCAGATCTGACGGCGAGCCGTTTTATTGCCGATCCCTTTAACCCTGGCGAACGTATGTACCGTACCGGAGACGTGGCGCGCTGGCTGGAAAATGGTGCGGTGGAATATCTTGGGCGTAGTGATGACCAGCTAAAAATCCGTGGGCAGCGTATTGAACTGGGCGAGATTGATCGGGTGATGCAGCAGTTGCCAGATGTTGAGCATGCTGTTGCCCATGCCTGCGTATTCAATCAGGCGGTAGCGACAGGCGGCGATGCGCGCCAGTTAGTGGGCTATCTGGTGTCACAATCGGGTTTACCGCTGGATATTCCGGCATTGCGCGAGAATCTGCGCGCAACCCTGCCTGCACATATGGTACCGACAGTGCTGCTGCAACTGGCGGAGCTTCCGCTCAGCGCCAACGGCAAGCTGGATCGTAAAGCGTTACCGATGCCACAACTGACGTCACGTCAGGAAGGGCGGGCGCCGCGAGCAGGGACTGAAACCACGATTGCTCAGGCGTTTACGGCCTTGCTGGGTTGTGAGGTCAATGATGTTGAAGCGGATTTCTTTGCGCTTGGCGGGCATTCTCTGCTGGCGATGAAGCTGGCGGCACAATTGAGTCGCATTTTTGCGCGCCAGGTAACGCCTGGGCAGATTATGGTGGCTTCGACCGTCGAACAGCTCAGCGCATTGCTGGATAGCAATGATGACGAGCAGTCGCAACGGCTGGGATTTGAAACGCTGCTGCCGCTGCGTGAGAGCGATGGGCCTGTGCTGTTCTGCTTCCATCCGGCATCGGGTTTCGCCTGGCAGTTTAGCGTGTTGTCGCGCTACCTTCCCCCACAGTGGTCGATTATGGGTATCCAGTCGCCGCGACCGGATGGCCCGATGCAGACAGCAGAAAACCTGGATGCGGTGTGCGAACAGCACTTGGCAACGTTACTTCGCCAGCAACCTCATGGGCCTTATTATCTGATTGGGTACTCGTTGGGCGGTACGCTGGCACAGGGCATTGCTGCCCGATTACACGCGCGCGGAGAAACGGTCGCGTTTCTCGGTCTGCTGGATACCTGGCCGCCGGAAACGCAAAATTGGTCGGAAAAAGAGGCCAATGGACTCGACCCGGAAGTGTTGGCGGAAATTGATCGTGAGCGGGAGGCGTTTCTGATGGCTCAACAGGGTAATGCGTCCGACGCATTGTTTAGCGCTATCGAAGGTAACTACGCCGATGCGGTTCGACTGCTGAGTACGGCACATAGCGTACCTTTTGCGGGACACGCGACGCTGTTTGTTGCTGAACGCACGTTACCGCCGGGAGTCAGCCCGGAACGCAGTTGGTCGCCGTGGATTTCCAGTCTGGATGTTTATCGCCAGGACTGCGCGCACGTCGATATCATTACGCCGATGGCTTTCGAGAAGATTGGGCCAGTCATGCGTGACGTGCTCAAAGATATCCAATAAATGGACTCGCCACCTCTGCGGAGGTGGCACGATTTACCTGTTTGCTGTACGTCCTAGCGGGACCACTAACGGCGTTCCGGCAACCGGATCGTCGATAATCATACACCGCAGCCCATAGATTTTTTCAATGAGCTCTGCTGTGACAATCTCTTTCGGCGCACCCTCGGCAACGATCTTTCCATCACGAAGTGCAATCAGATGAGTGGCATAGCGACATGCCTGATTCAGATCGTGCAGAACAGCGGCCAGCGTGTAACCTTTCTCCCGGTTTAGCTCACTCAGCAGCTCCAGCAGATCAATCTGATGGCTGATATCCAGCCAGGTGGTCGGTTCGTCGAGCAGCATAATCGACGTTTCTTGTGCCAGCACCATCGCTATCCACGCGCGTTGGCGTTGACCGCCGGAGAGGGTATCCACACTTTGCGCCGCCAGATGCGTGATCCCCGTGGCCTGCATCGCGTGGGTTACCGCGATTTCATCTTCTTTACGCCAGCGGGTAAATAAAGGTTGATGTGGGTAACGCCCACGAGCAACCAGCTCCTGCACGGTAATATCGCCTGGCGTGGTGGCATTTTGCGCCAGCAGACCAATTCTGCGTGCGACCTCTTTGCTGGGGTAATGTTGAATATGTTCACCATCGAGCCAGACGTTGCCGTGCGCGGGCGTCATCAGACGACTCAATGTACGCAGCAGCGTGGACTTTCCACAACCGTTGGGTCCAATAATGGCAGTGAAGTGACCATCGGGGATCGCGACATTAAGGTTTTCCGCCACGGTAAATTTGCCATAACCCAGCGTTAACTGGTCGCCACGCAAACGGGCTACTGATTCGGTCATTTTTTGCGGGACTCCTGAATTAACAAGACGATAAGGTAAATACCGCCGAGGCTTACGGTGACAACGCCAACCGGAAGCTGATAAGGCATAAAGAGCTGCTGAGCGCATAAATCGGCCATCAGCAGTAACAGGGCACCGCACAGCGCCGACTGCGTTAATCCCCAACGTGCCGTGCCGCTAAGCCGACGCGCGATATGTGGGGCCACCAGGGCAATAAACGAGATAGGGCCTGCCAGCGCGGTGGCCGCAGCGGTCAACACCACTGCGACCAGCATCATCATCAGACGTGAGCGTTCAACGCTGACACCAAGCGCACAGGCGCTGTCATCACCCATTTCCAGTAAACGCAGGCGACGTACCAACAGCGTGGCGCACCCCAACATCACGATAATCAGCGGCGCAGAAGGCCAGGTCTTCGCCCAGGTCAGACCGTTGAGCGATCCGGCGTTCCACAGCCCGGCGGTCAGCGCGGTTTCTAAGGACGCTTTCAGCAGCAGCCAGGTATTGAAGGCCACCAGCATAGCGCGAATGCCGATCCCGATGATGATCAGTCGGAAGGTGTCGATGCCGTTGCGCCAGGCCAACGCCCAGACTACCAGCGAAGTCAGGATCCCACCGAGCATGGCCGCCAGCGCGATGGCGGTAAGATGCTGACCAAACAGCACCATTGCGACCAGTACGCCACTCCAGGCACCGGTATTGAAACCCATCACGTCCGGGCTACCCAGCGGGTTGCGCATCAATGACTGGAATATCGCGCCGCTAACGCCCAGCGCCGCGCCAATCAGCAGCGCCATCAACACGCGTGGTAAACGCCACTCGGTCACCACCAGCGTAATGCTACGCGGTGCATCGCCGAGCAGGGCGGCAATAATTTGCTGGGTCTCGAGCATAACGGCACCGCTGCGCAGGCTCCACAATCCAACGGCCAGGCAACCGACGACCAGCAGCAGACAACTGATAATCAGGCGACGGGAGAGATGCATCATGCGCCACCTCCGCGCGGTTTGCGGCGTACCAGGAAGATGAGAACCGGCGCGCCGATAAACGCGCTGACGACCGAGACGCGCAGTTCGCCGGGCACAATCAGACGACCGATGATATCGGCTATTAGCAGCAGAGAAGGGGTGGCCAGCAGAGTGACGGGCAGCGACCAGCGATGATCTGCGCCCACCAGCCAGCGTGCCATATGCGGCATCATCAGGCCGATAAAGGCGATAGGGCCGACGATGGCGGTCGCACTTCCGCACAGTACGGTAATCACTAACAGGCCGATAAACTGGGTACGCGCAACTTTGCTGCCCAACGCCGTTGCGGTGTCGCTTCCCAGACTGAGGCTATTCAGACCACGGCTAAGAAACAGCGCGACAGCACCGGCAATCAGGACCGGGACCAGCACGACTTTCAGCGTCTGCAGGCTGCGGATATCCAGTGAACCGGCTTGCCAGAAACGCAACTGGTCGTAGACATCCGGGTTGAGCAGGGCGATGCCGGTGGATAATCCTTCCAGAACAGCACCCAACGCAACACCGGCCAATGTCAGGCGTACCGGGCTGAGCTGTCCGCCGCCCTGACTACCGGTAAAAGCCACAATCAGTGAGGCTGCGAGAGCCCCGGAAAAAGCCATTACCAGTTGTTCTTGCGGGGAGGAAAAGCCAAACAGCGACGCGCCTAAAACAATCGCGAAGCTGGCCCCGGAATTGACGCCAAGAATACCCGGATCGGCCAGCGGGTTACGGGTGAGCGTTTGCATCAGCGCACCCGCCAGGCCCAGCGCCCCCCCTGCGAGGAGCCCTGCCAGCGTACGCGGGAGTCGCGCGTCCAGCACGATGGTGCAATCGGCGCTTTGACAACTGCCGGTGAGTGCATCAAATACCACGGAGGCGGGCAGCGACTTTGCGCCAATAACCAGACTTAATGCCGTGGTGAGAACAAGGAGTAACAATAGTCCGGGCACGGCGAAGGCGCGTGTCGCGGAAACAGAGCATGACATATCAACTTCCCTGATAATGATAGTAATTATCGTTATCGATCTTATTTGGATATGTTAGCATGTGCAGCCATTGAATGGATATTGAAAAAGTACCTGGTAAGGCTCTGTAATGAATCGACAATCCTGGCTGCTTAATCTCAGCCTGTTAAAGACCCATCCTGCATTTCGCGCTGTTTTCCTCGCCCGTTTTATTTCCATTGTCTCTCTGGGGCTATTGGGGGTTGCGGTCCCGGTACAGATCCAGATGATGACCCAGTCGACCTGGCAGGTGGGTTTGTCGGTTACGCTGACCGGGAGCGCCATGTTTATTGGTCTGATGGTGGGTGGCGTACTGGCCGATCGCTATGAGCGCAAAAAGGTGATCCTGCTGGCCCGCGGAACCTGTGGTATCGGTTTTATTGGCCTGTGCCTGAACGCGCTGCTACCCGAACCGTCATTGTTGGCTATCTATGTTCTGGGTTTATGGGATGGCTTTTTTGCCTCGCTGGGTGTCACTGCGCTACTGGCAGCGACACCTGCGCTGGTCGGGCGTGAAAATCTGATGCAAGCCGGGGCGATTACCATGCTGACGGTGCGTCTGGGATCGGTGATTTCGCCAATGCTTGGTGGGGTGCTGCTGGCGACCGGGGGCGTGGTCTGGAACTACGGCCTGGCGGCGGCGGGTACATTCATTACCTTGCTGCCATTGCTGAGCCTTCCCGCGTTACCACCTCCGCCACAACCGCGTGAACATCCGTTGACATCGCTGGTGGCGGCGTTCCGTTTTCTGTTCGCCAGCCCGCTGATTGGCGGCATTGCGCTGCTCGGTGGTCTGTTGACCATGGCGAGCGCTGTGCGCGTGCTGTACCCGGCACTGGCGATTAACTGGCAGATGTCGAGCGCTCAGATTGGGTTACTGTATGCGGCTATTCCCCTGGGCGCGGCCATCGGTGCTTTAACCAGCGGGCAACTGGCACACAGCGTGCGTCCTGGTCTGATTATGCTGGCATCAACTGTGGCCTCTTTCCTGGCTATCGGCCTGTTCGGCCTGATGCCGGTCTGGGAGCTGGGCGTTGTTTGTCTGGCGCTGTTTGGCTGGCTGAGTGCGGTCAGTTCTTTGTTGCAGTACACCTTGTTACAGACGCAGACGCCGGAAGCGATGCTCGGGCGAATTAACGGTTTGTGGACTGCGCAGAACGTAACCGGTGATGCGATTGGCGCGGCGCTGTTAGGGGGGCTGGGGGCGATGATGACGCCTGCGGCCTCGGCAAGCGTCAGTGGGTTTGGGTTGGTGATTGTCGGTCTGTTGCTGCTGCTGTTGTTAAGCGAGCTTCGTCGTTTCCGACAGATACCTGTGAATGCCTGATAGCCTTGTGTTCAATGGTTTGTAAGCCGGATAAGGCGTTAGCTGTATCCGGCGAAAGCCATTAAAAGAGTGCTGACAGACGTTGCAGCAGTAGCGTCGCGCTGTAGTAATCCAGACGGAAGGTTTCAGTCCCCAACGCATAAACGCGTTTGTTTTGCACGGCAGGCAGATGTGCCAGCAGTGGGTTAGCGTAAATCGCCTCGGCATCTTTGCTGTCGCCTGCAAACAGGAACAGCGCTTCACCGTTAAGGCCAGCCGCCAGATTCTCACCACCAAGCTGGATAATGTCGTGACGTTTACCCTGGCTCTGGCTGGTATGTAGTCCGGCAGGTAGCGGCGCCAGCGTGAAACCGAGCTGTTCCATCAGCTTGCCTTGCGCGGACTCTGGCGTCCACAGGTTGGCGCTGTGCGCGGCTGCGGTATACACCAGCGCGCTGACCGGCTGTGGCGGCAGGGTGATACGTTGCTTGACCGCGAGCAGTTGCTTATCAAACTCAGCAATACGCGCCGCTGCCTGTTGCTCCTGCCCGGTGATTTCACCTAATTGTGTCAGCAGTGACTGCCAGCTTTTGTCGTCGTAATTAATGATAAGCGTCGGGGCTATGGTGGACAGTTGATCGTACAGCGCAAGCGCGGAGTCTCCCCCGGTGGCGCTGACCAGAATCAGGTCCGGCATTTGTGCTGCAACGGCTTCGGCGCTCGGCTCGCCAATATACAGGCGGCTCAGTTTGCGTGCTTTGGCGACGTCGCTCCACTGGCGTAAAAAGCCCTGAGCGTCACCGATACGGTTATTCGGTGTCGTGGCACCGCTGGCAATGATAGGCGCATCAATGGCGAGCAGAGAACCGGTGAGCGTGACGCTGGTGGAAACAATGCGCAGTGGCTTATGTTCCAGCGTGTGCGTGCCACGACTGTCGGTAACCTGGCGTGGCCAGTCAGCGGCATGGCTTAAAGAAATTCCTGAAATAGCGAGTCCAGCCAGTAACAGCGCAGTGCGGTAAAACGCGGGAAATCTCACAAATAAGCTTCCTGTTATCAATGTAGTTAATGCTTCTCATTTTCATTGTTACGCGTCAGGGATGCAAGCCTAAGTCGCACATTGTGTTACCACAAGAGTTGACATACCGACGCTTTGCTTTTAGGTTAGCGACCGAAAATATAAATGATAATCATTATTAGAGCCTTTATCATTTTATGGAGGATGATATGGACACGTCACTGGCCGAGGAAAAAACGCAGACTATGGCAACTCTCGCTCCCGACAGTTTTTTCTTTATGTCGCCGTATCGTAGTTTTACGACGTCAGGATGCTTCGCCCGCTATGCGGAACCGGCAATTGATGGTGATTCACCAGACAGCCCTTTCCAACAGAAAATGCACAAACTGTTTGCGCAGGCCAAATCGCAGGGCATCGCAAACCCCATTATGGTAGGGGCCATTCCCTTTGACACCCGCCAGCCCTCGTCGCTGTTTATTCCCCAATCATGGCAAAGCTTCTCGCGCACGGCAAAGCAGCAATCAGCACGTTACTTTACTGCCCATCAGTCGCTGAATGTCGTTGAGCGTAAGTCGATTCCTGAGCAGGACTTTTTCGAAGATATGGTCGCCAGAGCAGCGGCGCTGACGGCAACGCCGGAAGTCGACAAAGTGGTGCTGTCTCGCCTGATTGATGTGACCGCCGACGCCAATATCGACAGTGGTGCGCTGCTGGAGCGGCTGATCGCGCAAAACCCGGCAAGCTACAACTTCCATGTGCCCATCGACGATGGCGGTGTACTGATCGGCGCCAGCCCGGAATTGCTGTTACGCAAAGAAGGCGACCATTTCAGTTCGCTGCCGCTGGCGGGATCTGCGCGTCGCCAACCGGACGATGTTCTGGACCGGGAGGCGGGGATCCGTCTGTTAGCTTCCGAGAAGGATCGCCATGAACACGAGCTGGTCACCCAGGCGATGAAAGCGGTTCTGCGCGATCGCAGCAGTGAGCTGCAACTTCCTTCGTCTCCGCAACTGGTCACCACGCCCACGCTCTGGCATCTCGGTACCCCGTTTGAAGGTAAAGCCAATGCCCAGGAAAACGCACTGACGCTGGCTTGTCTGCTGCATCCAACACCGGCGCTAAGTGGCTTCCCGCATCAGGTTGCTCAGAAACTGATTGCTGAACTGGAGCCGTTCGATCGCGAACTTTTCGGCGGCATTGTTGGCTGGTGTGATTCGCAAGGCAACGGCGAATGGGTGGTGACGATCCGCTGTGCGAAACTGCTGCGTAATCAGGTACGTTTCTTCGCCGGAGCCGGCATTGTGCCCGCCTCGTCACCGATTGCGGAGTGGCGTGAAACGGGTGCCAAGCTATCCACCATGTTGAATGTTTTTGGACTGCATTAAGCGCCTGGTCTACCAGGCTATTCAGGCCTTATCGACAGGCTCTAAGGAGCAATAATGAGTATTCCTTTCACCCGTTGGCCGGAAGAGTTTGCCCGCCGCTACCGTGAAAAAGGCTACTGGCAGGATTTGCCGCTGACCGACATTCTGACCCGCCATGCCGATAGCGACCATACGGCGGTGATTGACGGGGAACGCCATCTTAGCTACCGCCAGTTAAACCAGGCGACGGATAATCTTGCCTGCAGCCTGCGTCGTCAGGGGCTCAAACCCGGCGAGACCGCACTGGTGCAATTAGGCAACGTGGCTGAGTTGTATATCACTTTCTTTGCACTGCTCAAACTGGGCGTAGCCCCCGTATTGGCACTGTTTAGCCATCAGCGCAACGAACTCAACGCCTACGCAACGCAAATCAAACCGGTGTTACTGATTGCCGATCGCCAGCATGCGTTATTCAGTGGCGATGATTTTCTGAATACCTTTGTTGCCGAACACAATTCAGTGCGCGTGGTTCAGTTGCTCAATGATGACGGCGAACACAATCTGCAAACGGCAATAAGCCAACCCGCAACGGCGTTTACCGCGACACCATCACCGGCTGATGAAGTGGCTTACTTTCAGCTTTCCGGCGGCACGACCGGGACGCCAAAGCTGATTCCACGCACCCACAATGATTACTACTACAGCGTGCGCCGTAGTAACGAGATTTGCCATTTCACCGCTGAGACCCGCTATTTATGCGCGATCCCGGCCGCGCATAACTACGCCATGAGTTCGCCTGGTGCGCTGGGCGTTTTCCTCGCGGGGGGAACTGTGGTGCTGGCGGCAGACCCGAGTGCGACGTTGTGCTTTCCGTTGATTGAACAGCATCAGGTAAACGTGACGGCGTTGGTACCGCCAGCGGTGAGTCTGTGGCTGCAGGCAATTCAGGAGTGGGGTAGTAACACACAACTGGCTTCGCTGAAACTGTTGCAAGTGGGGGGCGCACGGCTTTCGGCTTCGCTTGCCGCTCGCATACCGGAAGAGATTGGCTGCCAGTTGCAGCAGGTCTTCGGTATGGCGGAAGGGCTGGTGAACTATACCCGTTTGGATGACAGCCCGGAGCGCATTATCAATACCCAAGGCCGGCCGATGTGCCCTGACGATGAGGTCTGGGTGGCAGATGCTGACGGGAATCCGTTACCACAGGGCGCGACGGGACGCCTGATGACGCGCGGTCCGTACACTTTCCGCGGTTACTTCAATAGCCCTGAGCATAACGCCAGCGCGTTTGATGCTAACGGATTCTATTGCTCTGGTGATCTGATCGCCATCGATCGGGATGGTTACATCACGGTGCAGGGACGAGAGAAAGATCAGATCAACCGTGGCGGAGAGAAGATCGCCGCAGAAGAGATTGAAAACCTGCTGTTGCGGCACCCAATGGTGATCCATGCCGCATTGGTCAGTATGGACGATGAGCTGATGGGCGAGAAAAGTTGCGCCTGTCTGGTGGTTAAAGAGCCGCTGCGTGCAGTACAGGTCCGTCGTTTTCTACGCGAACAGGGCGTGGCGGAATTCAAATTGCCGGACCGTGTCGAGTGCGTTGAGTCATTGCCGCTGACCCCGGTAGGCAAAGTGGATAAAAAACAATTACGTCAGTGGCTGGCATCACGTTCACCGGCCTGAAGGAGAAGAAGAAATGGCAATTCCTAAACTGCAGGCTTATGCGCTGCCAACGGCGCTTGATGTTCCGGCAAATAAAGTTGACTGGGCATTTGAACCAGAACGCGCCGCGCTGCTAATCCACGACATGCAGGACTATTTTATCGGCTTTTGGGGCGAGAACTGCCCGATGATGGAACAGGTCGTGGCCAACATCGCCGCGCTGCGTCAGTACTGTAAAGCGCATAACATTCCGGTCTATTACACTGCGCAGCCGAAAGAACAAAGCAATGAAGACCGTGCGTTGTTGAACGATATGTGGGGACCGGGCCTGACGCGCTCGCCGGAACAGCAAAAAATCGTCGATGCGCTGGCACCGGATGAAGCGGATACCATTCTGGTTAAATGGCGTTACAGTGCGTTTCATCGTTCACCGCTGGAGCAGATGCTAAGAGACACCGGGCGTAACCAGCTGATCATCACCGGCGTATATGCGCATATTGGCTGCATGACCACCGCGACTGATGCCTTCATGCGTGATATTAAGCCGTTTATGGTCGCTGATGCGTTGGCAGATTTTAGCCGTGATGAACACCTGATGTCGCTGAAATACGTGGCGGGGCGTTCCGGTCGTGTGGTGATGACTCAGGAGTTACTGCCGACACCTGTTCCGGACAGCAAAGATGCGCTGCGCGGCGTGATTCTGCCGCTGCTCGATGAGTCTGAAGAGCCAATGGATGACGAAAACTTGATCGATTACGGTCTGGACTCAGTACGTATGATGGCGCTGGCGGCCCGTTGGCGGAAAGTGCATGGTGATATCGACTTTGTGATGCTAGCGAAAAACCCAACGATTGACGCCTGGTGGAAACTGCTCTCCCGTGAGGTGAAGTCATGACCGGCTTTGATTTCACCGGTAAAACGGTCTGGGTTACTGGGGCGGGAAAAGGGATTGGTTACACCACGGCACTGGCGTTTGTTGATGCGGGTGCGCAGGTGACCGGCTTCGATCTGGCGTTTGACGGTGAAGAATATCCGTTTGCCACTGAGGTGATGAACGTGGCGGATGCACCGCAGGTGGCGCCGGTGTGCGAGCGCTTGCTGGCGAACACCGAGCGGCTGGACGTGCTGGTCAATGCTGCCGGGATTTTGCGCATGGGGCCAACCGATGCGCTGAGGTTTGAGGACTGGCAGCAGACCTTCGCCGTTAACGTGGGCGGTGCGTTCAACCTGTTTCAGCAGACGATGGCGCAGTTTCGTCGTCAGCAGGGGGGGGCGATTGTCACTGTCGCATCCGATGCTGCACACACGCCGCGAATCGGTATGAGTGCATATGGGGCATCAAAAGCCGCACTGAAAAGTCTTGCGCTGACGGTCGGGCTGGAGCTGGCGGGTAGCGGGGTACGCTGTAATGTGGTTTCTCCGGGATCGACCGACACTGACATGCAACGCACGCTGTGGGTGAGTGATGATGCGGAACAGCAACGTATTCGCGGGTTTGGCGAGCAGTATAAGCTCGGTATACCGCTGGGGAAAATCGCCTGTCCTCAGGAAATTGCCAACACCATCTTATTCCTTGCCTCCGATCTGGCCAGCCATATTACGTTGCAGGACATTGTGGTCGATGGCGGTTCGACACTGGGAGCATGACGGTGATCTGGAAACGACATTTAACGCTTGATGAACTGAATGCTACCAGCCAGAACACGCTGGTGGCGCATTTAGACATTGTCTATACCCGACTGGGAGACGATGTGCTGGAAGCCGAAATGCCGGTAGATAGCCGCACGCATCAGCCGTTTGGTCTGTTGCACGGTGGGGCGTCAGCGGCGCTGGCAGAAACGTTGGGGTCAATGGCGGGTTATCTGATGACTCGCGATGGGCAGTGTGTGGTGGGAACCGAGTTGAACGCCACGCATCACCGCGCAGTATCGCAGGGGAAAGTGCGCGGTGTGTGCCAGCCGTTGCATCTCGGGCGACAGAATCAAAGCTGGGAAATCGTCATCTTTGATGAGCAGGGGCGGCGCTGCTGCACCTGTCGTTTAGGTACGGCAGTGATGGGGTGAAGCCACCCGACAAAGTAAAATGAAATTGCAGGGTTAACAGGTAAATGAAGTGATCTAGTTAACAATGCAATGTAAATACTCAGTGATACTTCGGGTTTGCATGGTTGTCAGGTTGTTAAATCCAGAAAAGATGTTATAGAAACAAAATGTAACATCTCTCTGGATCAGACAACGGATAACAACTATGAACAAATCAGGGAAGTACCTCGTCTGGACATTGCTCTCCGTGATAGGAGCATTTGCCCTCGGCTATATTGCGTTAAACCGTGGTGAGCAGATCAACGCGTTGTGGATAGTTGTCGCGTCGGTCTGTGTCTACCTTATCGCTTACCGTTTCTATGGCCTGTACATTGCGAAAAATGTGCTGGCGCTGGACCCGACGCGTATGACGCCAGCCGTGCGCCATAACGACGGACTCGATTACGTTCCTACCGATAAAAAAGTGCTGTTCGGTCACCATTTTGCGGCAATTGCCGGAGCGGGTCCGTTAGTCGGACCGGTGCTGGCGGCGCAAATGGGTTATCTGCCGGGTATGATCTGGCTGCTTGCCGGGGTGGTGCTGGCTGGCGCGGTGCAGGACTTCATGGTGCTGTTTGTTTCTACCCGTCGCGATGGTCGTTCCCTTGGCGAACTGGTGAAAGAAGAGATGGGCCCTACAGCCGGTGTGATTGCGCTGGTGGCCTGTTTTATGATCATGGTGATTATCCTCGCGGTACTGGCGATGATCGTTGTGAAAGCACTGACCCACAGCCCGTGGGGAACCTATACCGTCGCATTCACCATCCCGCTGGCGATCTTTATGGGGATTTACCTGCGCTATTTGCGTCCGGGGCGTATTGGCGAAGTGTCAGTCATCGGTCTGGTATTCCTTGTTTTTGCCATTATTTCCGGCGGCTGGGTTGCGGAAAGCCCGACCTGGGCACCGTATTTTGACTTTACTGGTGTACAGTTGACGTGGATGCTGGTGGGCTACGGTTTCGTGGCTGCCGTGTTGCCGGTATGGCTGCTGCTGGCACCGCGAGATTACCTCTCGACCTTCCTGAAGATTGGTACCATTGTTGGTCTGGCGGTGGGTATTCTGATCATGCGTCCAACGCTGACGATGCCTGCGTTGACCAAATTCGTTGACGGTACTGGTCCGGTATGGACGGGTAACCTGTTCCCATTCCTGTTTATTACCATTGCCTGTGGTGCAGTCTCTGGCTTCCACGCGCTGATCTCATCCGGTACCACACCGAAGATGTTGGCGAATGAAGGACAGGCCTGTTTTATTGGCTACGGCGGGATGCTGATGGAGTCCTTTGTCGCCATTATGGCGCTGGTCTCCGCATGTATCATCGATCCGGGCGTGTATTTTGCGATGAACAGCCCGATGGCGGTGCTGGCCCCTGCGGGTACGGTGGATGTGGTCGCTTCTGCGGCGCAGGTCGTGAGCAGTTGGGGCTTTGCGATTACCCCGGACACCTTGCACCAAATTGCCAATGAAGTGGGTGAGCAATCCATTATTTCCCGCGCAGGCGGAGCGCCGACGCTGGCCGTTGGGATGGCTTACATTCTGCACGGTGCGCTGGGCGGCATGATGGATGTGGCATTCTGGTATCACTTCGCCATTCTGTTTGAAGCCCTGTTCATCCTGACGGCGGTTGATGCGGGTACCCGTGCCGCGCGCTTTATGCTGCAGGATCTGCTGGGCGTCGTCTCACCGGGGCTGAAACGGACCGACTCGCTACCGGCGAACTTGCTGGCAACCGCGTTGTGCGTACTGGCCTGGGGTTACTTCCTGCACCAGGGCGTGGTCGATCCGTTAGGCGGTATCAACACCTTGTGGCCGCTGTTCGGTATCGCGAACCAGATGCTGGCAGGTATGGCGTTGATGCTGTGTGCGGTCGTACTGTTCAAGATGAAACGTCAGCGCTACGCGTGGGTGGCGCTGGTGCCAACCGCCTGGCTGCTGATTTGTACGCTGACTGCGGGCTGGCAGAAAGCGTTTAGCCCGGATGCGAAAATCGGCTTCCTGGCTATCGCTAACAAGTTCCAGGCGATGATCGACAGCGGTAACATTCCGGCGCAGTACACTCAGTCGCAGCTGACGCAACTGGTATTTAACAACCGTCTTGATGCTGGCTTGACCATCTTCTTCATGGTGGTCGTGGTGGTACTGGGTCTGTTCTCCATTAAAACTGCGCTGGCCGCGTTGAAAGAGGACAAACCAACGTCGAAAGAAACACCGTACGAACCGATGCCCGAGAATGTTGAAGAGATTGTGGCGCAGGCGAAAGGCGCGCACTAATATTCTCTTAACGAAAAGCCCTCTCCTTAATGGGGAGGGCGTTTGTACGACAGGGACTCACTATGTTTGAAACACTCGCTAAAGCTGGGAAGTATTTAGGGCAAACTGCCCGATTGATGATTGGGATGCCGGATTATGACAACTATGTTGAGCATATGCGTGTTACGCACCCGGACCAGGTACCGATGACTTATGAAGAATTTTTCCGCGAGCGCCAGGATGCGCGCTATGGGGGGAAAGGCGGCGCGAAGTGCTGTTGAATTTTTGCCGGATGGCGCTAACGCTTATCCGGCCTACAACATTGCATTGGCCGTAGGCCTGATAAGGCGAAGCCGCCATCAGGCAACCTGCACCATAGTCACACCGTAAACGTCTCTACCTTCTCAAATGCCGCACGCAGTGTTTCCGGTGTTAGCTTCACCGGCAGCGCATGAATGGACTCCACCGGGCGCAGAGTGTGCGCGATCACCTTATCGATTTCGGCGCGGTTATTGATGTCCACTTCCAGTTGAGCCAACCGGGTTGGCAAATTGAAGCGCTGATAAGCGGTAATTAATTGCGTTAGCACATCATCTTGTCCTAACAGCGCGCTCTGCACCAGTATGCCGTACGCCACTTTGGTGCCGTGTAAAAACTTCTCCGTTTGCGGCAGGACGGTCAGGCCATTATGCACTGAGTGTGCCGCTGCTACGCGGGTATAGCGCTCGCCCAGACCGCCGACCATACCACCGCCAGCAATGATCGCATCCACCACGTCGCAAAATGCACGGGTCAGTTCACCACGCTGTTTATCTGCCAGCGCCTGTTCGCTGCTCTGAAGGAGAACGTCGCGGATCGCCAGTGCGCCGTTGATGCCCAGACGTACGGTCAGCGGTAAGGTTTCAGGCTGTGGGGCGAGCACAACCGCTTCGTACCATTTCGCCAACGTGTCCCCGATACCGGCCAGCAAATACGCGTCTGGTGCATTAAGCACGATCTCTGGCTCTACCAACACCAAAAAATTGGCATCATCGAAAATTTCGAAATGCAGTGCCTGACCAGCATCGTTGTACCAAACGGAGAGCGGCGTCCAGGCCGCACAGGTGGCGGCAATGGTTGGGATTGCCACAAAGGGCAAACCAAGGCGGCGCGCCAGTGCTTTGGCGGTGTCGAGCAATGTCCCGCCGCCCACGCCAATCACCACGCTACGGTCGTCTCCTGACTCTGTTGCCAGTTGAGCAACATCGGTTTCGCTGCAATGACCCGTAAACAGCAGACGTTTAGCCTCGGCAAGTTGAAAGGCCTCAGGCAGATAAGGCCGGGCTGCAGCGATAGCGCGCTCACCATATACCCAGACGGCGCGTGAGAGTTGATCCTTGGTGAAAAAATCGTTGAGTCTCGACAGGCTGCCGGGATGGGAAAAATAGTTGGCCGGGCCGGTGACGACGCGAATCTCGGTATTACTCATGTTGTGTTGTCCTTTTGACTGTCCTGTCCAGGCAGGTTATTTTTATATAGACGTCTGAACGTCTTGATTGCCAAATACTAGCATCGTGCTATAGTGGCTTCAACCACAACATTACACGCTGGGATAACAATAATGAGTAATAACCCGCTGATTCCGCAAAGCAAACTGCCTAATCTGGGCACCACTATTTTCACGCAAATGAGCGCGCTGGCGCAGCAGCACCAGGCGATTAATCTCTCACAGGGATTTCCTGATTTTGATGGTCCGCACTATCTGCAGGAACGACTGGCATTTCATGTGGCGCAGGGTGCGAACCAGTACGCACCGATGACGGGTGTGCAACCGCTGCGCGACGCCATTGCCGATAAAACCGCCGAGTTGTATGGCTACAAGCCGGATGCAAACAGTGACGTGACGGTTACGGCAGGGGCAACAGAAGCGCTGTATGCCGCCATTACGGCGCTGGTACGGCCTGGCGATGAGGTGATATGTTTTGACCCGAGCTACGACAGCTATGCGCCTGCGATCGAATTATCCGGCGGCGTTGTTAAACGCATCGCGCTGCAGCCGCCGTCTTTTCGTGTGGACTGGCAGGAATTTGCTGCGCTAATCAGTGACCGCACCCGGCTGGTGATCCTAAATACGCCGCATAACCCTTCGGCTACGGTATGGCAGAAGGCGGATTTTGAGGCGTTATGGCAGGCCATTAACGGGCATGAGATTTATGTCGTCAGTGACGAAGTCTACGAGCATATCTGTTTTGCCACGCATGGGCACGCCAGCGTGCTGGCGCATCCGCAACTAAGGGAGCGCGCAGTTGCCGTTTCATCATTTGGCAAAACCTATCATATGACGGGCTGGAAAGTGGGGTACTGTGTTGCGCCACCGGCTATCAGCGCAGAGTTACGTAAGGTCCATCAGTATTTAACCTTCTCGGTCAACACGCCGGCACAACTGGCGCTGGCGGATATGCTGCGCGAAGATCCAACGCACTACCGTGAGCTGCCCGCGTTTTATCAGAGAAAACGTGATGTGCTGGTGAATGCGCTGCGTGATAGTCGGCTGGAAATACTGCCCTGTGAAGGGACGTACTTTTTGCTGATTGATTACAGTGCTGTTTCTGATCTCAACGATGTGGAATTTTGCCAATGGCTGACTAAAGAGGTCGGTGTGGCGGCGATCCCACTGTCCGTTTTCTGCGCCGATCCTTTCCCCCATAAGCTGATTCGCCTGTGTTTTGCGAAGCAAGAATCGACGCTGCTGGCAGCGGCAGAACGCCTGGTTGCGCTGTAGCTATTTCACCGTCCAGGCTTTGGAGAATCGACGGTCGGCAAATAACTCTTGCAGACCGTTGATTTGCTTCAGACGTAAGACTTCGTCGCTATCCATCCCCAGCTCGTTACCGATTTTCTCTTCGCTCCAGCCTAATTGTGATAATTCACGAACGATTTCCGACATGGCATGGATTTGATGCCGCCCACGGGCACGATTGTGGCGGATTGTCGCCGCCATGCGCTCATGACGCCCGCGTTGTAGGCAGGTAACGGGCAGATAACCTTTCAGGCGTGATTTTAGCGATGATTTGTTTTTGCCGATTTCATGCCGATGGAATCCGTCGACGATTTCATATTCTTCCTGGGCTGATTGAACCACGACGATCGGCTGTGTGAAGCCATCGGCTTCAATGGATTTCAACAGTAGCTTTTTCTCCGGCGGCGCAACGTTATTTGGGTTGTAATCATTTGGCGAAATAGCGTTATTTTTGATCCACAGAACGCAGTCTACCGGTTCTTCACGGAAAGGACTGACGCTATGGATTGCCATCCTGAATTCATTGATTGCTTCGATTCGTTCTTCTTCTGAAAGACCAGAAAGAAAACCGGTGAGTTCCTGAGTTAGTCGTCGTTGCATAAGATCCCCCATTCCTGGCGTTTGGTTTTCATACGTTCGTTATAACGCTGATAGTTTTTCATTTTTGTGGGACTGAATGAGAGTGCCCGACACCAGTAGTCATTATTCAGCAGTACTTTGCAGATCCGTCTCCATGAGGGGATGTCTTTAGAACCAATATCGCTTTCTTGGGATTGAGGAATCTCATCGATCCCCTTTTTCTTGTACCACTGTATATAGACGGCGATTTTGTTGCGGTAGTGTTCTGCGGTCTGTTCCGGCATGCTGTCTAATAGCAGCATGGCATACGTTTGCCAGCTTAAATGCTCTGGTTTTAATATTTTACGGTGGCCGTAAAAATGATTGTCATGACCAGCGTAAATCCCGCCGCTTTTAACACCGCTAACCCGGGCACACATGGCTGCCCATCGCTGTGGCTCAATAACATGATACAGCCACAGCCCTTGGCGTTGTTCCGGGCCAAAGGGTTCGCAAATACGCATATATCGTGTTGGAACTCCGGCCTGGTACATCAGGTTATACAAGGGGTTGCATGACATTTTTGTTTTTGCAAACCATGTCCAGATATCGGCTGTTTTCCAGTCATACATTGGATAGATATACCATGTATGCCCTCCTGGCGCGGCGGTAGTCCACGGTTTGTCATCGGCAAAACGCTGCTTACGTGAATGGGCAATGGCGACAAAACGGTTATATGACTCGTCGGCACGGATACCCACCATCATTGCCGCAGGGCGTTTTTCAGAAAACCAGTCAGCGAACTCACGAACGAATTGTTCAAAGGTCATGCCGGGTTGATAGAAATGAAAGAAATTGGGATCGGTAATCGCATCTGCTGGTGGTTGTCGCACCCATTGTGTATTGGGTTCCCAGCACTGCCATTCCGGTTGAAATTGTGAGAGAGAATTTTGTGTGGTAAGCGGTATTGCTACCCAATAAAAGCGTTCAATAACGTCAGAATAGCGTTCTCGTAGCGCTTCAACATAGTCGATAGTGCAAGAGAATTGCGCTTCCCAGTCAATAAACAATACGCTGATTTTTTTATGTAACTGGCGCGCAAGAGTGGCGGTGAGATGCATCATGAGTCCGGAGTCTTTTCCTCCGGACAATGAAACGCACACGCGAGGCAGTGTTTCCAAAGTCCAGGTGATGCGTTCCTGAGCGGCTTCCAGAACGCTCTGACTCAGTGGGATTTTGTAAACAGACATAGCAAGTCCATACTGAATGAATAAAAAGTGACATTTCTAATATATGCTTGCAATAAGATAGGCTAATTTACGCATCGTGCAACATTTAAATATATTCACGTAATATATTTAAATGTTGTTCTTATTTGCTGTAATAATATTTTCTCAGTGGGGTATTATGCTCTGCTTGTTTCTTTCACTTATTTTAGTGATAAATTCTTCGAAGTTTTTATTGTTGAGCGATGCCCGGTTATACATTAAAAATAGATCCATTGATGGTAATTTAAGGTTTGTGTTGACCTCTTTTAAATTTAACAGAGGGGCGTACAGTTCAAAAGTGACTTTGGGAAGAAAACCGATAATATCCGTGTGGGATATAATGTTGATAATTGATATTAGCGAATCACTACAAAATCCTGTCTTACGATTAGACATAAAAGAATTTGCTTCAGAATGGTACTCTTTCACACCGGCATCGTCAGTGATAAGTTGTGTGAATTGCTCCTCAAGTATTTCATTTAAAGTCACTTTATCATGTATCCTGGGGTGGTTTTTGCTACAGGCTAATACGGTTTCGACCGTTCTGAATGGCGTGTATATAATCGAGCGATTAACAACCGGTGATGTGGTGATGACAACATCTGCTTTACGGTAGGCTAGCAGATCCTCCGCTGTTTCCGATGTTATCAATATGTCATGGTGTTCAATTTCAACATATTGGTCTTCCCTGATAAATTGAATTAACTCAGTTACGTACGTGTTATTGATAATTTGCGGGCTGTAAATGACAAATTTTTTCTTCAGACTGGATCTGTGCATAATGTTAATTGTTTCTTCCAGACTGTTGAGATTGTTCTCGAGATGATGATGCAGGTTGACCGCCGTTACGGTAGGCGTAATACCTTTTCCTGCACGAATAAATAGAGGATCATTGAATTGTGTACGCAGCCTTTGTAACGACTGGCTAACGGCTGAGGGAGTAATAAACAGCGTTTCGGCGGCCTTGCTTATGCTCAGATTTTGATAGATACACTCGAAAATAACCAGCAAGTTGAGATCGAATTTTTTGAGGTCGTAAAGGTTAGCCATACGCTAATTCCTGTTTGAGTTTTGTTGTGAAATATTCTGTTTTGTTATGTGTAAGTTGTAATGCATTATCATTACATATACATATAAAACTTAATGAATGGTTTAATAATACTAAAATAGCACAGGTAGGGTTATTTTTGCGGTAAAAAGTGCTAATGCGTTGATTGATATGGAAAGAAGATTGATTGATATGAAGATGATATCAATCAATCATTCGTTGCGTATATCTATTTGGCTCCCATAATAATATCCAGCTTCTCTTTATCGGGCAAACCAACTGCCTGTTGCAGTGTATTATCTTTGCTCATGTAATAAATGGCGGGTGTGACGTTGGCACCTAAATCGTCCATTAATTTTTGGTTGATATTCAGCGTCTTCATCTGCTCGGCAGGTGGCGTTGCTGACATTGTCAGCTTCATTTTACCGCCGGATGCTTCATAGTCGTGCCAGGTTTTAGCGGGATCCTTGCTTGCCAGAATGGCCGCAGCGGTTGCCGGACTTTCGGGCTTAATCACGCCGACCAACAGCGTGCGTAATTGAACTTTGCCGGACTCAACCCACGGACGTGCCTGTTGCCAGAATTGTTTGCAGTATGGGCAGAATGGATCGGCAAACACATACACAATAACCGGAGCGTCTTTTTTGCCGTCCAGAATCCACGACGCTTTTTCCATTCGTTGCCACATCTCGCGCCCGGCAGGTGCATAGATTTCTTTTTCTATCAGCGCATTGCTCAGGTTTTCACCTTTCTCGTTATACATGTAGCCGGAGATCGCATGTTTTCCATCAGGCGTGACATAGATAGTGACCCCCATATCCTGGTATTTGCCCAGGTACCCTTTCATGCCACCAGGGGCGTCGAACGGCTTCAAAATCGTAATGCCCTGTTTCTCAATCGCTTTAACAGGGGCAGGAAGCTCTTCAGCGTGGACGACAGCAGGGAGGAGAGCTAAGAGTAATGTACGTTTAAACATTGATTTTCCTTATAAAATTAGAAGGAAAGGGAGTTAAGTTGCAAAACCTATCGCAGCCATA
This sequence comes from Citrobacter sp. R-1.5.2, assembly GCF_035064245.1. NCBI lineage: Bacteria > Pseudomonadati > Pseudomonadota > Gammaproteobacteria > Enterobacterales > Enterobacteriaceae > Citrobacter > Citrobacter sp. R-1.5.2. Next base: position 78,314 of record NZ_JASEYC010000003.1, read on the forward strand.
GGTAAGATCGACAGTCTGTCGATTGCCCTTTCGGTAGTTGGGTGATGTAATCCCAATCGCTGTTACGACCTTGGTTAAGGTAATGTAGAGCGCAACACATAGCCAGTTCTGCTGGCACTGAAGTTACTTGCGGGTAACTCGGGTAATGAGGCTCCCTGCAAAGGGAGCCTTTTTTACTTTTAGAATAGGGTTTACAAAATGCGGTTGAGTCGGTTGTTAGTTAACGCTTATTGATTTGATAAAGGAAACGCATTAGCCCTTATCAATGATTTTCGTTAACTTATCCCTCAACGAAAACACGGAGGAAGTACAGATGTCTTTGATTAATACCAAAATTAAACCTTTCAAAAACCAGGCGTTCAAAAACGGTGAGTTCATCGAAGTAACCGAGAAAGATACCGAAGGTCGTTGGAGTGTCTTCTTCTTCTACCCGGCTGATTTTACTTTCGTATGTCCGACCGAACTGGGTGACGTTGCTGACCACTACGAAGAACTGCAGAAACTGGGTGTGGACGTTTACTCTGTTTCTACCGACACTCACTTTACTCACAAAGCATGGCACAGCAGCTCTGAAACCATCGCGAAAATCAAATATGCGATGATCGGCGACCCGACTGGCGCCCTGACCCGTAACTTCGACAACATGCGTGAAGATGAAGGTCTGGCTGACCGTGCAACATTCGTTGTTGACCCGCAAGGTATCATCCAGGCAATCGAAGTTACCGCTGAAGGTATCGGCCGTGATGCGTCTGACCTGCTGCGCAAAATTAAAGCTGCACAGTATGTCGCTTCCCACCCTGGCGAAGTTTGCCCGGCTAAGTGGAAAGAAGGCGAAGCCACTCTGGCTCCGTCCCTGGACCTGGTTGGTAAGATTTAAGTCGCATAATTTGTAGGCCGGATAAACGTAGTGCATCCGGCATTCCACAGGCGCAAATTTGCGCCTGTTTCATTCCAGCACCATGACGCAAGTTGCATTGATGCAGCCCCGCGAATTCGGCTTGCATGATGATGTTTTCAGAGAGGGAAGAATAATGCTCGACACAAATATGAAAACCCAACTCAAGGCTTATCTTGAGAAACTGACCAAACCTGTTGAGCTGATTGCTACGCTGGATGACAGCGCTAAATCGGCAGAAATCAAGGAACTGCTGACTGAAATTGCTGAACTGTCAGAAAAAGTCACCTTTAAAGAAGACAATACTCTGGCCGTACGTAAGCCATCGTTCCTGATCACCAATCCGGGTTCTCACCAGGGGCCACGTTTTGCCGGCTCTCCACTGGGCCATGAGTTTACCTCTCTGGTTCTGGCGCTGTTGTGGACAGGTGGCCATCCGTCGAAAGAGGCACAGTCACTGCTGGAGCAGATCCGCGACCTCGACGGGGATTTTGAGTTCGAAACCTATTATTCACTGTCCTGCCATAACTGCCCGGATGTGGTGCAAGCGCTGAACCTGATGTCCGTGCTGAACCCGCGTATCAAGCATACGGCGATTGATGGCGGTACATTCCAGAACGAAATTACCGACCGTAACGTCATGGGCGTTCCGGCGGTCTATATGAACGGTAAAGAGTTTGGTCAGGGCCGTATGACGCTGACTGAAATCGTAGCGAAAGTTGATACTGGCGCAGAAAAACGCGCAGCGGAAGAATTGAATCAGCGTGATGCTTACGATGTGCTGATCGTCGGTTCGGGTCCTGCCGGGGCAGCGGCTGCGGTGTACTCTGCACGTAAAGGTATTCGCACCGGTTTGATGGGCGAACGCTTTGGCGGTCAGGTTCTTGATACCGTTGATATCGAAAACTACATCTCTGTACCGAAAACCGAAGGCCAGAAGCTGGCTGGCGCGCTGAAAGCACACGTTGATGATTACGATGTGGATGTTATTGATAGCCAGAGTGCGAGCAAGCTGGTTCCGGCAGCTCAGGAAGGTGGTTTGCATCAGATTGAAACGGCTTCCGGCGCGGTGTTGAAAGCACGCAGCATCATCATTGCTACCGGCGCAAAATGGCGCAACATGAACGTTCCGGGTGAAGATCAGTATCGTACCAAGGGCGTAACCTACTGCCCGCACTGTGATGGCCCGCTATTTAAAGGCAAGCGTGTCGCGGTGATTGGTGGCGGTAACTCGGGGGTTGAAGCGGCTATCGATCTGGCGGGTATCGTCGAGCACGTGACGTTGCTGGAATTTGCCCCGGAAATGAAGGCCGATCAGGTTCTGCAGAATAAAGTCCGCAGTCTGAAAAACGTCGACATTATTCTGAATGCACAAACCACAGAAGTGAAAGGCGACGGCAGTAAAGTCACCGGTCTGGAGTATCGTGACCGCGTCAGCGGTGATATCCACAATGTGGAACTGGCGGGTATCTTTGTGCAGATTGGCCTGTTGCCGAATACGAACTGGCTGGAAGGCGCCGTTGAGCGTAACCGCATGGGGGAAATCATCATTGATGCCAAGTGCGAGACCAGCGTGAAGGGTGTTTTTGCTGCGGGGGATTGTACAACCGTACCGTACAAGCAGATCATCATCGCGACTGGCGAGGGCGCGAAAGCGTCTCTGAGCTCCTTTGATTATTTGATTCGCACCACAACCGTATAAGAAAGTAAGACTCACCTGCAAAAGAAGCGAAATGCCCGATAGCACAAGCATATCGGGCCTACAAATGGGATTTCATCGGTTTGTAGGAAGAAGAGGCTACCGGAAGGTAGCCTCTTTTTTTATTAGCGAACGACCAGCACCGGTAAGGTGGCGTGGCGGACAACGCTTGAGGCGTTAGAGCCGAGCAGATGGGTGCTAATTGATGGGTTACGCGACCCAATGACCACCACATCTGCATTCAACTCTTCACCCAATTCGTTTACCACATCACGCACGCTACCAAAGCGAACGTGCTGCTTAATGCGGGAAGGATCGATACTGAAGTGACCGACCATCGTTTGCAGACGGGTTTCCGCTTCGTGTTGCAGATGCTCTTCAAAACGACGAACGTCAGCGGCAAAACGGTGCAGACTCAGACTGGCAGAACCCGGGAGCACATGCAGCAGATGGATAACCCCTTTATCTTGTGCCAGAAATTCTGCATGGCGAACAGCCTTGTCGCTCAGTTCCATTTCGAATACATCAACAGGCATTATGATTGTGTTGTACATAAACATTCTCCTTGTCATTACATGAACACATAACAGCATAGTATTAAAAATGATTCTGTCAGTCACGACACAGATTTATGTTTTGCGAACAGGAGAAAAGGAAGTGCAGCAAATGAAAGAAAGCAGAGGTTGAAGCGGAAAGAGGATGCGGATGCATCCCCTGTAAGATAAAGCGAGTCGCTTTGATAAGACAGAGTTAGCGCAGGTAGTCGCCTGCAGCTTCAGGCTGGTACTCAAGCTCGATGACTTCGAGGTGGGTCGATGTACCGCCCGGTAATTCCCAATGGATCGTATCGCCAACGCGCAGACCCAGAAGCGCTGCACCGACTGGTGCCATTACCGAAAGCTGTGTACTGCTGTCAGTCATATTGGCCGGATATACCAGGGTACGTACACGCACTTCGCCATCGCTCAGATTGCGGAATTTCACGCGGCTGTTCATGGTCACCACGTCGTGCGGCATGGTTTCCGGGGAACACATTTGGGCGCGATCCAGTTCAGCGTTTAATGCGTCCGCTATCGGTAAACCAGCAAACGCAGGTTGCTCCAACAGGCGGTCAATGCGTTCCGCATCGAGGTCGTTAATGATAATAGTTGGTCTGGACATTTATTACTCCATGTCGTCGATACTGCGGATGCGCAGGTAAATAATCCCAAAAGAAAACCCTCACCGTCAGGCGGCAAGGGTTTAGCTTTTATGATGATACTGAGACTTACCCCTGGTTTGAAGTGATTTAGTTCACATTCAGGCAAATCATCAATATTGCTGCAGATGAAGGGGGTGGCAAAAAACGTGATCGTTCTCAAATTTGCATTATGCTTTTTAAGCGCTCGCTGCGGGCGCACCACGACAACTCAGTGTTCCTCGACAGGAGATCTCATGAGCCAGTACGACAAACTTACCTTAAAAGATGGCAGCTATTTGCATTTCAAAGACTGGGGAAGCGGCCAGCCCATTGTGTTCAGCCATGGTTGGCCGCTGACCGCAGATGCGTTTGAAGATCAGATGCTGTTTCTCGGGTCGAAAGGATTTCGTGTGATAGCCCATGACAGACGAGGGCATGGGCGTTCGGCCCAACCCTGGGATGGCAATAATATGGATCAGTATGCTGACGATTTGGCCGAACTTACCGCGCATCTCAATCTCAAAGATGCTGTGCATGTCGGGCACTCTACCGGCGGTGGCGAAGTTGCTCGTTACATTGGCCGCCATGGGACGCAGAGGGTAGCAAAAGCGGTACTCATTGGTGCGGTAACCCCCATCATGATTAAAACCGACTTTAACCCGAATGGTGTACCGAGGGAGGTGTTCGATAGCATTCGTGAAGGCGTTGTGAACGATCGTGCCGCCTTTTTCTATGAGTTGACGGCCGCATTCTATGGCTACAATCGACAGGGTGCAAAGGAATCGAAGGCTGTCCGTGAAAGCTTTGTTGAGCAGGGCTTACAAGGATCAATTAAAGCACTGTACGACTGTATACATGCTTTCTCGGAAACAGACTTGCGTGAAGATCTCAAAAAAATGACCATTCCGACGCTGGTGATTCATGGTGATGACGATCAGATTGTCCCGTTTGAAACCTGCGGTAAGGTCGCGGCAGAAATCCTACCAGATGCACAGTTGAAGGTGTATGCCGGAGGATCTCACGGTATTTGCACCACCCATAAACATCAGATCAACGCCGATCTACTCGGCTTTATTCAGTCGTAATCGTTCGTGGATTGTTCTACGCTGATCCTCTTCCGTCAGGGGGATGAGCGAAGCATAATTTATGCTTAGCAGAGGCTAACTTCACCAGAGAAAACTATGTATTTCTATCAACCGTCACAGGGACACGGGCTGCCACATGATCCGCTCAATGCCATTATTGGGCCGCGCCCTATTGGGTGGATTGCGTCGAGTGACAGTAACGGTCGGCATAATCTGGCACCGTACAGTTTTTTTAACTGTTTTAACTATCATCCGCCGATTATCGGTTTTGCCAGCAGCGGCTGGAAAGACAGCGTGCGGAATATTATCGAAACAGGTGAGTTTGTCTGGAACCTGACCACCCTTGAGTTGGCCAGAGCGATGAACGAAACGTCGGCCAGTCTGCCGCACGGCGAGGATGAGTTCCTTGCCGCAGGGCTTTGCAAAGCCGAAAGTCGGTTAGTTAATGTGCCACGCGTGGCACAAAGTCCCGTCAATTTTGAGTGTCGTTTATCTCAGAGTCTGCAATTGACGACCGCAGATGGCACCCCTGTTGAAACCTGGCTGATATTGGGTGAGGTGGTCGGTATCCACATTGATGAATCGCTGCTGGAAGAGGGCATCTACCAGACGGCGAAAGCGCACCCGGTACTGCGTGCAGGTGGGCCAAGTGCGTATTATTCAATTGATGAATCACATCGCTTTGATCTGGTGCGTCCGGATGCGCGTCCAAAACGTTAAGCCGTCAGACCGACGCCGGGTGTGCGCGTCGGTCTCCCTGTTTAGTATCCCGTTTTGTCGATAATAAACTGTTTACCGCAGTTACCCGGATGCGGTTGCGGCAGGAATGAACGGGATGATAAAGGTTGGTTGATGGCATCGGCTTTTAATGAAAACTGGATCTCCGTCAGATAAGCGGGGTTGCCGTGACAACTTAGCTTCACTGCTTTGATATTCTCTTTGCCCCAGTTTTTAGCGAATGCGGCGTCAAATGCGCTACGGCTAACCGTTTTGCCGTAGTTTTCCGCCAGAAACTTGCCCGTCTCGCTACTCTTAATCTCATTGTTCAACCGCACCATGGTGCCGAAGTACGCGTCGGGATCAAAACCAAAACAGGCGCCATGTTTGGCATATTCATAACGTTCCAGACAGGATGTTCCGCCAGCACCGGGCATGACGGCGCTTAACTTCGCCGCACTCTCCAGTGACAGACCGGTTTGTGGTGCGGCGCATTTCCGGCTGGCGCGAGCTTCAGGCAGGTTGGGAATAGGGCGCGTTGCACAGCCAAAACGCATCCAACGACGATTATCGACACCGCGGGCGGCAATTGAGTTTGGCAGGCTGGGCCACAGGCCGTGAACCGTCAGAAAATCTGCTTTATTGTCGGTCTCTTTTTGCAGACGACATTCGTCAGGCTCCTGGCGATTACGCTCATGCTGACTCTGACAAAAACCGGTTTGCCAGGAGAGAGCCAGCACGTAGCTGTCAAAATCGCCGTACTGTTTGGCCTCAAGTTGGGAGGCCCCGGCTACTGAAACCGGCAGCAGAAGCGCTGCCAGTAAAGGAAAAGAACGCCATGTTGATGTCATGATGAATTCGGACACTTATATAAATTCTGAATATCATCTATTTAATCATAAAAAATGCCAGTCAGGTTTAGCTGACTGGCATCATTTTAGCTATGCGTTTTGACTATGTGTAAAGCGCGCGGATTAGCTCCACATTGCCAGAATCGGCCAGCCGACCAGCAGAAGCATTGAGATGTAGATGACACCGAAGATAGCACCCAAACGCCAATAGTCTTTGGATTTCACATAACCACAGCCATAGATGATAACACCAGGGCCAGTGGCATACGGAGTCAGACAGCCCATGATACCGATGGACAGTACCAGCAGGATACACAGATGTTCCATCGGAACGCCCGGGATACCTTTACCAACCGCCAGAATAACCGGCAGCATGGTGGCGGTGTGCGCAGAAAGGCTGGCAAACAGGTAGTGAGCAAAGTAGAACACCAGTACCAGAACGATTACTGTCGCGTTAGGCGAGAAACCTTCCAGGTGTGTGCTCATGGTGTTGGCAAACCAGTCGATGAAACCAGAACGGGTTAAACCGTTGGCCATTACCACCAGCGTGGCAAGGTTGACCAGGGTGTTCCATGCGCTGTTATAGCGAGTAATGTCTTTCCACGGTACAACATGCAGAGCCAGCATCAGGGAGACCGCCAGCAGACCCACTGCGGTAGCGTCAATCAGCTTGCCGCCAAATACCCACAGGCCAAGGCTGAGCAGTACCAGACCGATCAGCGTTATCTCTTTACGGGTCAGTTTACCCATGCCTTTCAGTTCATCACCGGCCCATGCTGCAACTTCAGCACTGTGGGTGACTTCCGGTTTGTACAGCACGTAAGACAGCCACGGAGCAACGATCAGCAAAATAATACCGACCGGCAGGAAGCTGAGGAACCACTGCAACCAGCTGATTTGAATGCCAGCGATTTTGTTAACGAATTCCAGACCCAGTACGTTTGGCGCAGCGCCGGTAACGAACATAGAGGAGCTCAAGCTGGTACTGATAACCATCATCCACATCAGATATCCGCCGATACGGCGTGCGGAAGGATCGTTAGGGAAGGATTTGAACAGCGGCGGCAGGTTTTTGATAACCGGGAACACTGTACCACCGGTACGCGCGGTGTTGGACGGTGTAAACGGTGCCAGCAGGATGTCGATAATAACAATCGCATAGCCCAGTGTCAGGGTACGTTTACCCATGAATTTCACCAGGAACAGCGCGATACGACGACCCAGACCAGTGACTTCATAACCCAGTGCGAAAATAAACGCACCGAACACCAACCACACGGTGGTGCTGGAGAAGCCTGCCAGACCCCACTTCAGCGCTTGCTTACCCGCTTTAAACGCCGGGTCGGCCAGTTCGGAAGCATCAAACAGCAGGTAGTTGCTGCCAATAACGCAGATCGTGACGGCGATAAAGCTGATCGCTGTTGCCGGGATTGGCTCGAGGATCATACCGACGATCATTGCCACAAATACGGCAAAGTAGTGCCAGGCCTGTGGAGGCATTCCATCAGGAACGGGGATAAGAAACATGACGCCCATTACGACCAATGGGGCCAGTAACTTCCATATTTTATCTTTTGCTAAAGACATGTGTGTGATTCTCCGGAAAGGATCTTTAATTGTGATAATGATGAACTTGCGAAATCTGAGCTAAGAACCAGGTGACGATCAGCAGATCGGCGCAGCCTCCTGGACTGAGGTTGCGTTCGATGCACTGTTGGTCGAACTGGCGTAGGTAATGGAGATCGGCAGGGGTACGAATTCCCCCTTGCTGCAATAATGTGGTGGCCTGCTGTTGTATCCACCGCAGACCCTCAGCGCCGCCACGTGAAGCCACGTTGGTGTCGCCATTGATAGACATCAGCAGCAATAATGTGTCGAGTAACGCCAGTTCAGGGTCGCGGCCCTGAGTCAGCAGTGCGCGGTAGTGCGGCAGGGCATGTTGGATGACGAGCGGATATCCCGCTTCGGCTTCGCCCCGTGCGCCGGTTAATCCCAGTTGCTGATAAAGACGTTGGCCAGCCGTGAGTTGTTGATTGTTCTGGCGCAGTTCGCGCTCGGTCAGGCCTCGGCAAAATGTTGCTGCCGTAGAGCAAATGGTTTCAGCGGTAACAGTCAGTTGGAGCTGGTGCAGGCGGCCAATGGCGGCGCACAGCAGTCCCAGAGAAAAGATGCTGCCTTTATGGGTGTTCACCCCGGCGGTGGCGCGAAACATATCGGCTTCGCAGGCCATACCCAGCGGACGCAGTCCTTTCAGTACATCTTCAGGTGACAACTGCGCGCTGAATGCGCCGTATTCGATAAAACGTGGCAGCCAGGCCTGGATAGCCTCTGCGCTGCGATGAAAATCTTCCAGCGCCATATCTTTATGTGCGCCGTTATTAATGCGATCCACCAGCCCAGGCTTGGGCGATAAGTTGACTTCAGTCAGCATGGCGCGCCAGGCAAGTGTTGCGTAGGCGTCGGGCAGATCCAGTGGAAGGACAGCGTTATTCGTCGATGTTGCGGGAATCGGCATCATGCAGCAGTGCCTCCATTTGAATGAGTAAGTCGGAAAGCGCGTGGGTTTTACCCCGCGCGCATTCGGCAGCGCTTTGCTCGCACAACAGACAGCGGCGGGCAGGAAGCGCGAAATGACGGCGGGACAGGATTTCTCCTTCAGGGGTCAGGACATCGATGTCCCATAACCGTCCCAGCGGATGTGAATGCTCAAGCTCGATAGTGGCGAGCTTGAGGTCATGGGCTGACGCCTCAATGGACAACAGACCTTCCGGACCGCTGGCGGAGACCAGCGAAGTTTGCTCCCTGACAATCCAGGATGATTGTTTCGCCAGCGTAAGCAAGGCGATGACGCCGTGATTAAAGATGCGACGGGTTAATTCGCTGTCTTTGATCGGGCCTGGCGCTACCACGGTAAAAGAGACCAATGGCGCGTGATGACGCGCGAGCCAGGCATGTTGCCTTGCTTGTCTCTCATCACGGCTGGCGAGCAGCTCGGGAATGGAAACTGCGTGGCAAGTGGCGTGTTCAGGGAGCAGGTGCATGGCTTATTCCTTCACCTGATGCACAACGTCGATCACTGAACCATCGCGGTAACGCACTACGGCAATGACGCGGTCGGTGAATTCGATTGCGCGTGGCTGGCCGGTAAGTTGCTGTGCACGTTCGCGCAACCATTCAATGGAAACAACTTTCATGCCAGCTTCTTGCAGACGTTCCGCCAGCTCAGGGCGTGCAGGGTTAACGGCGATACCGTGGTCAGTGACCAGGATATCAACGCTGGAACCCGGGGTTACGCAGGTCAGGACGTTATCAACCAGCGTCGGGATGCGCCCACGAACCAGCGGTGCGACGATGATGGAAAGCGCTGCGGCAACCGCTGTATCACAGTGGCCACCGGATGCGCCGCGCAGTACGCCGTCAGAACCGGTCAGTACGTTAACGTTGAAGTTGGTATCCACTTCAAGCGCGCTCAGCACCACGACATCCAGACGATCGACAGAGGCGCCTTTTGAGCCCCAGTTGGCATACTGGTTAGCACTGATTTCAATGTGATTTGGATTGCGTGCCAGAGATTCTGCCGCATTACGGTCGAAGCTCTGTACATCCAGCAGTTTGCGGATTAAGCCTTTCTCATGCAGGTCAACGATGGTGGCAGTGATGCCGCCCAGCGCAAAGTCAGCACGGATGTCGCGGCTGCGCATTTTGTCTTCCAGGAAACGGGTAACGGCCAGAGACGCGCCGCCGGTTCCTGTCTGCAATGAAAAACCTTCTTTGAAGTAGCCGGAGTTAGCAATAACGTCTGCTGCGCTGCGGGCGATCAGCAATTCGCGCGGGTTGGTGGTCATGCGAGTGGCATCAGCACCAATTTTGTCAGCATCACCGACCTGGTCGATTTGTACAATCAGATCTACCTGATCCTGGGTAATGCTGGCGGGATTATGCGGGTAGGTCAGCAGCTGTTCGGTCAGCAGGACAACCTGTTTTGCGTTTTCAGCATCGACACGAGCGTAGCCCAGCGAGCCACAACAGGCTTTACCTGTGTAACCGTTGGCGTTACCAAACGGGTCACAGGACGGCACGCCGAGGAAGGCGACATCAATGTTGAGCTCGCCGCTTTGTACCAGGTGTACACGACCACCGTGAGAGTGGACCTGAACAGGTTCAGCCAACAGACCGCGAGAGATCTCTTCTGCCAGCGGGCCACGCAGACCAGAAGTATAAATACGGCTGACGACACCCTGACGAATGTGTTCAACTAGCGGCGCATGGCAGTCGCTCAGGGAGCTGGAAGCCAGCGTCAGGTTTTTAAAGCCCATTGCAGCGATGGTATCCATCACCAGGTTGATCGTCAGATCACCGCCACGGAAAGCGTGGTGGAAGGAGATGGTCATGCCATCCTGTAAACCTGAACGGCGAATGGCCTCTTCCAGGTTAGCGCACAGCTTTTTGTTGCGCGGTTTTTGCGCCTGCAATTCAACTTTTGCGGTGCTCTGATAAGCGGAAAGCTCGCTTTCTGCATGACGGCTCCAGGTCGCCACGCGATCCTGTCGTTGAGACTGTTCGATTTTCTGCGTCATTTTTTTGCCTTATTCTTCGCGAATGCCGGAAAGTTCTGCACGGGAGATAACCAGAAGGGCGCGCTCGATAACCGGGCTGTCGACCATCTTGCCGTTCAGTGAAACTACGCCACGGCCTTCACGGGCGGCGGCTTCAGCGGCTTCTACCACCAGACGTGCGTGAGCCAGCTCTTTGCGCGTCGGGGCATACAGGTTATGCAGGAGTTCAATCTGACGCGGGTTGATGAGCGACTTACCATCAAAACCCAGTTGCTTGATGTGTGCGGCTTCGTGCAGGAAACCTGCTTCGTTATTGGCATCGGAATAGACGGTATCGAACGCCTGAATGCCGGCAGAACGCGCAGCCTGCAGAATTGAGCACCGTGCAAACAGCAGTTCGGTGCCTTCCGGGGAGCGTTCGGTACGCAGGTTACGTACGTAGTCTTCTGCGCCGAGTGCAATACCGATCAGACGCTCGGAAGCGTGGGCAATTTCTACCGCGCGGGTAATACCAAGTGGTGATTCGATAGCGGCTAACAGACCGGTGCTGCCGGGTTCACGACCACAGGCGTTTTCAATACGCAGGATTTCGCTTTCGATATCAGTGACATCCTGGGCGGTATCTGTTTTGGGTAAACGCACGATGTCAGCGCCACCGCGTACGACGGCTTCGAGGTCATTGATGCCCCATTCGGAGTCGAGGGCGTTCACGCGTACAATAGTTTCAACGTCGTGATACAGCGGATGCTGCAGCGCGTGATACACCATGCGGCGCGCGGTGTCTTTCTCGCGCAGTGCGACGGAGTCTTCCAGGTCGAACATCAGCGCATCTGCCGGGTAGATGAATGAGTTGCTGACCATCGCGGCGTTAGCGCCTGGTACGAACAACATGCTGCGGCGTGTGCGGGATTTACGTTGTTGTAAAGAATCGGAAATCATTGGCAATCCTCCCATGGCAGTGCCGGAATGCCGCTGGCGCGAGCCAGTAATGCTTCCAGTCGCGCACGTAAAATGCAGTCCAGTGCGCCTTTATCATCAACATTTAATTGCACGCCGCGGACGTTATAGCGGGACAGAACGTCCAGAATGGTGGCCCTGATGGCATCACCGAACTGCTTTTCGACGCTACTGTTAACCTGCAGGTCAATATCCTGCGTATCGAGCGGGGCGATGCGGATCATCACATCACCGGACTCGAGAGTGCCTGCGACGGCTGCCTGGTTTATTTTCATTTTTCACCTGTTGCTAATGCGGGGGTATTTTGGCGGACTGTCGCAGCCGATGAGGTTCGCTCAACCATGCTTTGTAAGTAGTGCAGCGTGGCTTCGGGTACCAGGGATGCGATAGCCGTGAGATCTTTTTTAACCAGCAGCTTGCGTACCCAGGAGGCGGAAATCGGCATCTCCTGGAAACACAGCCGCTCAATTTCCACCAGTTCAATCGGCGGGGCGGGAAGTGTTGGGGTCTCCAGCCAGTAGCGCATATCGTTGTTGTACTGGGAGGTGACGGTGCAATACGGCTCAGTACCGACGAAACGGTGCGTAACGCCGAGTGCCGGGGCCAGATACTGACGGAAAATTTTCAGGTCTATTTCGGTGTAGCAGTGGTTAATAACGCTCTGCTCTTTAATGAAGTAGCACGGGAACGTGGCGCGAGAGATGATGTATTCCGAACCGCGGTGTACGGTTAAACGTGGAATATCTTTAGTCCCTTTGAGTACCAGGTCCAGTCGGTCTTCATACGGGAAACGCGAGGTATCTTCTTTCACCAAAAACAGATGCAGCCAGTCGCACTGTGCGGCGGCTTGTTGGATAAGAAAACGGTGCCCGTTGGTGAAGGGGTTGGCGTTCATCACGATACAGCCAATTTTTTTCCCTTCGCGGCGCTGTTTCGCCAGTGATTCAGCGTAACGTTTGAGGCGAGTGGTGCTGTTTTCCATCAACACCATAATGCCGGGCACGCTGGTCAGCGTCGAAAAACCGCACTGCTTAAACAGTGACTCATACTCGGTTTTGGTATAGATGAAGAGATGGGTGCAATGCCGCTCGTAGGCAAGGTTGATTAACTCAGTCGCCAGCGTCAGCGCTAAGCCTTCACCACGTACTGATTCACAGATAGCGACGCATTTGATGATATTGCCGGCGATACCGCCACAAGCGATCAAGCGGTCGTTACGGGTGACGGTGATAAATACTTCGACGGTGGTATCAACGCTCAAATCGTTCTCTTTCAGAAATTGAGCGATAACCGCCATCTTTTTATTTTCTGAGCGTTTAACTTGCGTGAATATATTATTACCGAACATAGTAAATAGAGCCCCGATGGTATATTTGTTACTGGGTTTCTGTTTTTGTTGCTCTGTTTAGCAACCTGATAACGTTTTGTTTGCAATTGAAGGGAATGTTTTTTTATTACGGAGTATTTCTTTTTTTCCCTGCTGCATACATCGTAAGGAGTATTTTGGAGGTAAATTTTGATTTATTTCACAATAAGTTAGATGGTTTTAATGTGTTTTATGGTTTTAAGTTTTTTAATTAATTTAACCCGGAAATAGCGTGTGGTTTTTATTTGTTTAATTGATTTAAGGTGGGGAATCTGTAACGATCCTATTTTAGGCCGTGACTTGTAAATAAAACATTTTTATTACAAATACAACGAAAAATAAGTTTCGGTTAACGTCGGTGAGGAAAAAACATGTCGGAAAAGAAAAATAAAACACAGTTTCCTTTTTTTCGCAGCCTGGCGTTTCCGTTGCGTATCTTTCTCCTCATTCTGGTCGTTTCTGTTTTTATCATCGCGGCATTAGCACAATACTTTACTGCCAGCTTTGAAGATTATCTGGCAACGCATGTTCGTGATATGGCAATGAATCAGGCGAAAATTATCGCCTCGAACGACAGCATTATTACTGCTGTGAAGCATCGTGATTACAAGCGCCTGGCAACGATAGCGGATAAGTTGCAGAGCGGGACTGACTTTGACTATGTGGTTATCGGTGATACCCACTCGATCCGTCTTTATCACCCTAATCCGGATAAAATTGGCTACCCCATGCAGTTCACCAAACCCGGCGCACTGGAGAAAGGGGAAAGCTACTTTATTACCGGTAAAGGGTCTATCGGGATGGCGATGCGCGCCAAAACCCCTATCTTTGATGATGATGGTAAAATCATCGGTGTTGTCTCAATTGGCTACCTGATCAGTAAAATCGACAGCTGGCGCTCGGATTTCTTACTTCCGATGGCAGGGGTGTTCATTCTATTGTTACTGGTGCTTATGTTACTTTCCTGGTTTTTTGCCGCCCATATTCGACGCCAGATGTTGGGTATGGAACCCAAACAAATCGCGCGGGTAGTACGTCAGCAGGAGGCGCTGTTTAGCTCAGTGTACGAAGGCTTAATCGCTGTTGACCCTGAAGGGTGCATTACGGCGATAAACCGCAGTGCGAGAAAAATGCTGGGGCTCTCGTCGCCTGGACGTAAGTGGTTGGGTAAGCCGATTGCGGAAGTCGTTCAGCCAGCAGATTTTTTTACCCAGCAGATTGCGGAAAAGCGTCAGGATGCGATGGTTAACTTTAATGGGTTGAGTGTTATTGCTAACCGCGAGGCTATCCGCTCAGGTGATGAACTGCTCGGAGCTATCATCAGCTTTCGTAGCAAAGATGAAATTGCGACCCTGAATGCCCAGTTAACACAAATCAAACAGTATGTAGAAAGTCTGAGAACGCTACGTCATGAACACCTGAACTGGATGTCCACCATCAATGGTCTGCTGCAAATGAAAGAGTATGACCGGGTGCTGGCCATGGTTCAGGGAGAGTCGCAGGCGCAGCAGCAACTCATTGATAGTCTGCGCGGTGCTTTCGCCGATCGTCAGGTTGCAGGCCTGCTGTTTGGCAAGGTACAGCGTGCACGGGAACTGGGCCTCACAATGAGCATTGTCCCTGGCAGTCAACTGCATAAACTTCCTGAGGGGTTGGATAGCACAGAGTTTGCAGCAATTGTTGGCAATCTGCTTGATAATGCTTTTGAAGCCAGTTTGCGTACCCAGCAGGGTAACAAGGTCGTTGAACTCTATCTGAGCGATGAGGGCGATGAGGTGATCATCGAAGTCGCCGATCAAGGTTGTGGCGTACCGGAAGCATTGCGCGAAAAAATATTTGAACAGGGTGTGAGCACTCGTACCGATGAACCCGGCGAACATGGCATCGGTTTGTATCTGATTGCAAGTTATGTGAGGCGCTGTAATGGGGTTATTACGCTCGAAGATAACTCCCCCTGCGGTACCTTATTTTCTTTATTTCTTCCGAAAGTGAAAAAAAACAATGACGGAACCATTAACGCTGTTGATCGTTGAGGATGAAACGCTACTGGCGGAAATGCATGCTGAATATATCCGCCATATACCCGGTTTCAGCCAGATATGGCTGGCGGGTAATCTTGCGCAGGCAAGAATGATGATTGAGCGTTTTAAGCCCGGTTTGATTCTTCTTGATAACTACTTGCCGGATGGCAAGGGCATAACGCTGTTACACGAGCTGACTCAGGCACGCTACCCTGGCGGCGTGGTGTTTACCACGGCAGCCAGTGATATGGATACGGTCTCAGAAGCTGTGCGCAGCGGGGCGTTTGATTATCTGGTTAAACCCATAGCCTATGAGCGACTGGGGCAGACGCTTACCCGGTATCAGCAACGCAGAAGAATGCTGGCCGGTAATGACAGTGCCAGCCAAAAACAGATTGATGAAATGTTTAATGCCTATGCGCGCGGTGAGCCGAAAGGGGATTTGCCGACGGGGATCGACGCGCTAACGCTGAATGCGGTACTGAAGTTGTTTGCTGACCCGACGGTACATCATACTGCGGAAACGATCGCCCAGGCGCTTACCATCAGCCGTACAACATCCAGACGTTACCTGGAGTACTGTGCCAGCCGCCATTTGATCATTGCGGAGATTATTCACGGGAAGGTAGGTAGACCGCAGCGTATTTACCACGGCGGCTAAATGCTGATTTCTGATGTAGGCCGGATAAGATGCTTTAGCATCGACATCCGGCAACGGTGCGGTTTAAATGCCGGATGCGGCGTAGATGCCTTATCCGGCCTACATTTCACTGAGTATCAGCCGCCAACGACGGCTGAAGAAGAACCTGGTACCATCACTTCAGTGGCGATAATCACAATCAGCAGTCCGACCATCACCGGAACAGAAGTTCGTTTTACGACTTCAAACGGTGAAATCTTCGCCATCCCCGCAACAGCTACAACCACACCGGATACCGGGGAGATTGTGCGCCCGAGGTTGGACGCCTGCAGCATTGGGATCGAAAGATAGGCAGGGTTAATACCGGAAGAGTGCGCCAGTTTTGGGATCATCTCAACGAAGGCGTAGAAAGGCGCGTTACCGGAGCCCGTGGTCATTGCGGCCAGCATGGTCAGAATCACCAGGACCAGCATCAGAATAATACTTGCAGAACCAAATGAGGTGGCGATAGAGATCAGACTTTGAATAAAGCCAATGGTGCTCAGACCCTGAGCAAATACACCGGCTGCAACTAACAGCATGACGACGTTAGCAAAGGCATCTGCCATTCCACGGTAGGCGACTTCCAGACCTGAGAAAACCTTCTGGGTGTTGAATCCGCGGATGAACTCCAGCACTGCGGCAATAAGCATGCACAGCACCAGAATCGTGATGATGTGCAGTTGCGGGCCCCATTTACCATCAAAAATCAGTACACCGACGATCGGGGTAAACGGCAGAATGGCGTAAAACGAGGGGGCTGTGGTGGTGATTTCTGCCACATCTAACATTTCGTGAGAGATGTTCTCTTTTTTATCCAGATAGCGCTGCCAGAAGTAATGGGCAATCGCCATACCAATAATGGCAGCAATGGAAATCGGCAGCGTGGTTTTAAACGCGAAGTCGATCAGTGGCATTTCCGCTGCTTTTGCAGCCAGCACGACATCCCCGGAAGTTGGAGAAAGAATGATTGCGGCAGGGGAGGCGCAAATGGCCGCCGCAGCACCACGACTGATCCCAACGTTAACCATGACCGGAAAGAGTGTCGCCATCAACAGCACGCCCAGCCCGGTTGCCGAAGAGACAGCCAGTGACATCAGGCAGGCAACAAAATAGGCGGCAATCATTAGCATGTAAGGCGAGTTGATATATTGCAGGGGTTTGGAGGCCAGCTTAACGACCATATCGTTCGCGCCAATATGCGTCATGTAGGCGGCAAAACCACACAGCATCATAATCATCATGCCGAGGTCGCCGCCGCGGCTCATCAGCAAAATTTTAATATATTCAACAATATCTGTCGCGGTGTAACCGGTACTTTCGGCACTGCCGGGCAGAACTTTGTGTCCCATCAGAGCGCTGATAATCAATAAAACCAGGCCCCCGACAAACAATACGCCGGTTGCGGAATAACCTTTAATGATGTAGCGAGCTACACCCACAATAACAACGACTCCAATAAGGAGTTCTATAAATGTCAACATTGTTTCCCCTGTCATATTGACGCCCAGAAAGTAAAAAAACTAAAAAAAGCATAAAGCGGTGTGAGAATGTGCCTAATAAACACCTGCTCCTTGCTGATTAAAATCAATAAAAATACGGATTCAACCGATGGCGCAGGCGTTTTTTCAACATAGCGGATGAAAAGGGAGTACCGCAATCAAAAACTGTGAAACACTCTGGTTTTATGTGTTGTTTTGCTTTGAAATGATGCATTGATGTTAATTAATTGTAATTTGTTTTAGTGTTTGTGCGTAAAGGAAGCAGATTAATAGAAATAAGAATACGTGTCATATATAAAAACCATAATAAATATAATGGTAATAATCTGGAATTTATATGTGGAGAATATTCTGATTTTTTATTAGCGCATCTTTGTTAAGCTAACATTAAGGTTTTGTTTGCTACAATTAATACTAACTCCCAGGATGGTAATTAAGTCGTGATTGTCGCTAAACGTTATTTTCTCATTTTTTCATTTCTTTTTATTCAGTTAGCCTTTATTCCCCAGGTGTTTGCTGAGGATAAAGGGTGGTTTGATACTTTTAAAGATAATGTCAGTGAAACCTGGCAGCAGCCCGAACATTATGATCTGTATGTGCCGGCCATTACCTGGCATGCGCGTTTTGCCTACGATAAAGAGAAAACCGATCGGTACAACGAACGTCCCTGGGGGGCAGGATTTGGCCAGTCCCGTTGGGATGATAAAGGTAATTGGCACGGGCTCTATATTATGGCCTTCAAGGACTCCTTCAATAAATGGGAGCCGATTGGCGGCTATGGCTGGGAAAAGACCTGGCGACCGCTGGCCGATGATAATTTTCGTCTTGGGCTGGGCTATACTGCCGGTTTCACCGCGCGCGATAACTGGAACTATATTCCCGTGCCATTGATCCTGCCGTTGGCCTCGATAGGCTATGGTCCGGCAACGTTCCAGATGACCTACATTCCGGGTACGTATAACAACGGAAATGTCTACTTTGCATGGATGCGTTTCCAGTTTTGACAGACTACCTGTATTGTCAGGTGGATTATTATAAACTTGTTTAAAAACAGATGGATATGTTGGTTGTCTGAAAAATAACGCGACATTTATCACTTTTTGACAAAGTTCGACTGGACAAAGTGCACCACAATTGTTGTACTGATACCCGACACAGCATTTGTGTCTATTTTTCATGTAAAGGTAATTTTGATGTCTAAGATTAAAGGTAACGTTAAGTGGTTTAATGAGTCCAAAGGATTCGGTTTCATTACTCCGGAAGATGGCAGCAAAGACGTGTTCGTACACTTCTCTGCAATCCAGACCAATGGTTTTAAAACTCTGGCTGAAGGTCAGCGCGTAGAGTTCGAAATCACTAACGGTGCCAAAGGCCCTTCTGCTGCAAACGTAATCGCTCTGTAAGCATACGACAGCAAGAATTCAAAACCCGCTTAATTGCGGGTTTTTTTTCGTTTAGTGTGCAGGAGAGGCCGAAACCAGCCAGAATGCCAGAGCCGTCATCGCAAATGACCCTAACAGGTTAACCAGCACATTCACCATTGCCCAACCAAAACGTCCTTCCTGTAGTAAAAACACCACTTCTGCCGAAAAGGTTGAAAACGTCGTCAGTCCGCCGCAGAAACCGGTGGTGATGAGCACTTTCCACATTGGATCAATGTTTGTCATGCGGTTAAACCACGCCAGCCCCATACCGATAATAAACGCGCCAATCAGATTTGCTGCCAGCGTACCGAATGGGATGGCCTGATGCAGCGGATTGAACCGCATGCTTAACATCCATCTTGCTACGCTTCCTGTACCGCCACCGATAAAAACTGCTAAAAGGAGTTGTAACACTGCGTAATCCTGCTATTTGATTGTATATAGCGTGAGTGTAACGCTGAATAATTGTTGTTGGCGAGCTTAACCGATTTTTCTGGAGGGAATATGTTTGTTGCAGCAGGGCAATTTGCCGTGGGTCCCTCGTGGGAGAAAAATGCGGAAACGTGTGTCCAGTTGATGTCACAGGCCGCAGGAGAAGGAGCATCTCTGTTGGTGCTGCCGGAAGCACTGTTGGCCCGTGACGATCTCGACCCCGACTTATCGGTGAAGTCGGCTCAGCTACTGGAGGGCGGTTTTCTGACGCGGCTACAGCAAGAGAGCGCGCAAAACGAGATGACGACGATTCTGACGATTCATGTTCCCTCTGTACCTGGCCGGGCGTTGAACATGCTGGTTGCGCTACGGGCAGGCCGGGTTGTTGCCCATTACGCAAAATTACATCTCTATGACGCCTTTTCGATTCAGGAGTCGCGGAATGTCGATGCAGGTGAGGCTGTAGCGCCATTGCTGGACGTAGACGGATTAAAGGTAGGGTTAATGACCTGCTATGACCTGCGCTTTCCTGAGCTGGCATTGGCGCTCGCGTTACAGGGGGCTGAAATCCTGGTCTTACCGGCTGCCTGGGTTCGTGGTTCGCTGAAAGAGCATCATTGGACAACGCTGCTGGCGGCAAGAGCCCTGGATGCAACCTGTTATGTGATTGCCGCGGGGGAGTGTGGTAACAAGAATATCGGTCAAAGCCGGGTTATCGATCCGTTTGGCGTGACGATTGCCGCTGCGGCGGAAACGCCCGCGCTGATAATGACGGAGGTTTCTGCTGAGCGGGTGAGGCAGGTCAGGGCGCAACTTCCTGTGTTACGGAACCGCCGCTTTGCGCCACCGCAATTATTATGACGTTTTTTTAAACAAGGCTTGATTCACCTTGTTACAGATTGCTATTGTGTGCGCGCGTCGAAAGGCCGTTAATATTCTCAGGTTAATATGGCGCTTTATGCAGCCTGGTTTAAGTTAAGAAGGTATCTATGGGTGAGATTAGTATTACCAAACTGCTGGTGGTTGCCGCACTGGTCGTTCTGCTGTTTGGTACCAAGAAGTTACGTACACTGGGTGGAGACCTGGGAACGGCAATTAAAGGCTTCAAGAAAGCGATGAACGATGATAATGCCGATGCTAAGAAAGATGCTGACGGTAGCGTTCAGACTGAGAAGCTTTCCCATAAAGAGTAATGTCAGGAGCACGATGCTCATACTGCATACTCTGCATGAAAAAAAACCGGCAATTGCCGGTTTTTTTATTGCTGAAATGTAAGTGAGTATTACACGATCACTTCACTTCCAGCCCTTTCGCCTGCATGTCCGCATGGTAAGAAGAACGAACAAATGGGCCGCAGGCTGCATGGGTAAAGCCCATTGCCATGGCTTCCGCCTTCATCTCATCAAACTCGTCCGGGCTTACATAGCGCTGAACCGGCAGGTGGTGACGACTGGGTTGTAAATACTGGCCTAGCGTCAGCATTGTCACGCCGTGACTGCGCAGATCGCGCATAACCTCAATGATTTCAGCATTGGTTTCACCCAGACCTACCATCAGGCCGGATTTGGTTGGGATCTCAGGGTGCGCTTCCTTGAAACGTTCCAGAAGCTTCAGTGACCAGTTGTAATCAGCCCCAGGGCGTACGTTGCGGTATATACGCGGAACGTTCTCGAGGTTATGGTTAAACACGTCTGGCGGGGTGGCCGTGAGGATATCCAGCGCACGATCCATACGACCACGGAAGTCAGGTACCAGCGTTTCGATTTTAATCGACGGGCTTTTCTCACGAATAGCGGTGATGCAGTCTGCAAAGTGCTGGGCGCCACCGTCGCGCAGATCGTCGCGGTCAACGGAGGTAATGACCACATAGCGCAGCGCCATGTCCGCAATCGTCTGAGCCAGCTTTAACGGTTCGTTAGCATCAGGGGCAACCGGGCGACCGTGGGCAACGTCACAGAATGGGCAGCGGCGAGTACAGATTGCGCCGAGGATCATAAAGGTCGCGGTCCCGTGGTTGAAACATTCTGCCAGGTTAGGGCAGGACGCTTCTTCGCAGACAGAGTGCAGGCCATTTTTGCGCATCGCTGCTTTAATACCCTGGATGCGAGTGGAGTCCGCTGGCAGTTTTATTTTCATCCATTCCGGTTTACGCAGCAGGGCTTCGCGCTCTGTTGCAACATTTTTTACCGGGATAAGAGCCATCTTATCGGCATCGCGGTATTTAACACCGCGTTCCATCACAATGGGTTTACTCATAGCTTGCGTGTTCCAGTTGCGAATTACGAAGGAAAGCGTTTCAATTCAAGGGAATGTTGCATTTATCAACTATTTTTGAATTAGTGATACGCAGTATATCATTGAAACGGGCCATAAAGCAGCCTGACAGGCTGGCAAAATGTAAAATAGTTGTTGTTTTGTGCCATTTGCCACAACATATGCTGCGGCAAACTATAACCTGTTTTTTCAGTCTGCAATGTACTCGTGGGGGGGATTGCCCAACAGCGCTAAAATATTAGCCAGCAGACGAGGGCGCACGCTCTCGGTTGTTGCCGTACTGTCCCACTGCGAGACTTTTGCCATTTCCATTCCCGCATAGCCACAGGGGTTGATGCGCAGGAAAGGTGATAGATCCATATCTACGTTGAGCGCTAAGCCGTGAAACGAGCAGCCTCTACGGATACGTAACCCTAATGAGCAGATTTTCTTCTCCCCGACATATACCCCCGGCGCATCAGCACGCGGATGGGCGTCAATACCTATCTCCGCAAGCGTATTCACCACGGTTTGTTCCAGTAGTGTTACCAGTTCACGTACGCCCAGTTTGCGGCGTTTGAGGTTCAACAGAACATACATAACCTGCTGACCCGGTCCGTGGTATGTCACCTGGCCGCCCCGATCGCTCTGGATAACGGGAATATCACCGGGCATCAGTACGTGCTCTGCTTTACCTGCCTGACCCTGGGTAAAGACAGGATAATGCTCTACCAGCCAGATTTCATCATGACTGTTTTCATCGCGGGTATCGGTGAATTCGTGCATGGCCAGAGAGACTGGCTCGTAGGGCTGAAGACCAAGCTGGCGGACCAGAATTTTATCCTGATACAAAACGGCATCTCCGTAGATACTCACACAGAGTAGAGAATGTTAAAGAGGGGAAAAGTATATCACAGGAGGGTGGGGTTACCCGAGCGGGGATGCAGCGGGTAACCGACAGGTTTTTACAGCACCATACGTACGATATCGATATTACCTAATTCTTCGTACAGCGTTTCAACCTGCTCAATGTGTGTCGCATTAATAGTGATTGAGACCGAGTGGTAGTTGCCTTTGCTGCTCGGTTTTACCGTTGGGGAGTAATCACCTGGCGCATGGCGCTGTACCACTTCAACCACCTGATCAACCAGCTCAGGCAACGCCTGCCCCATTACTTTGTAAGTAAATGGAGTAGGGAATTCAAGCAGTTCGTTTAGTTTGGTTTTCATGTCAGCTCCGGCGTTACATCAAAAAATAATAACTCCCACAGAGCGTGGGAGTTATCTGGATACTTAGTATATGGGGACGTAAATCACACTTTCAAGTGTTCGATTTTTAGCCAAACCAGTGATGGAACATTAATTTAATGTAATCAATGATTTTACCAAAGAAGTTGCCTTCCGGGATTTCCTGCAGAACCACCAGTGGACGCTGCTCAATGGTTTTGCCATCAAGCTGGAAGTTGATGGTGCCGACAACCTGGTTTTTCTGCAGCGGGGCATGCAGTTCCGTGGTGTTCAGAACATAGCTGGCTTTCAGGTCTTTCATACGGCCGCGTGGAATCGTCAGGTAGACATCTTTATCGACACCTAACGACGCACGATCGGTATTACCAAACCAGGCGGGCTCTGAGGCAAACTCTTTGCCGACTTTCAATGGGTTCACGGTTTCAAAGAAACGGAAACCCCAGGTCAGCAGCTTTTTACTTTCAGTTTCACGACCTTTATAAGTGCGACCACCCATCACGGCGGAGATCAGACGCATCTGACCTTCTGTCGCAGAGGCAACAAGGTTATAACCCGCTTTGTCAGTATGGCCGGTTTTGATACCGTCAACATTCAGGCTGTTATCCCACAGCAGACCGTTACGGTTGAGCTGGCGGATGCCGTTAAAGGTGAACTCTTTTTCTTTATAGATAGAGTACTCGTTAGGTACATCGCGGATCAGGGCCTGACCAATCAGCGCCATATCGCGAGCTGAGCTGTACTGGCCCTCTGCATCCAGGCCATGTACGGTCTGGAAGTGGGTGTTTTTCAGCCCCAGCGCATTAACATAGCTGTTCATCAGGCCGACGAAAGCGTCCTGACTACCAGCAGAAAAGTCTGCCATTGCCACGCAAGCATCGTTACCGGATTGCAGGTTGATACCACGGATTAGCTGCGATACTGGAACCTGCATGCCCGGCTTGAGGAACATCAGGGAGGAACCTTTAAAGACAGGGTTGCCCGTAGCCCAGGCGTCGTTGCCGACGGTGACCAAATCGGTTTCTTTGAATTTCCCGGCTTTCATTGCCTGTCCGATGACGTAGCTGGTCATCATTTTGGTCAGGCTGGCGGGATCGCGGCGAGAGTCCGCATTCTGTTCTGCCAGAACTTTGCCTGAATTGTAGTCAATCAGGATATACGACTCCGCATCGATCTGCGGAACACCCGGGATCATGGTTTTAATATTCAGGTCATCTGCATGGGCAGCAGAAAGAGAGGCTGCGCAGAGAGCCGCGGTGAGCGCCATGCGCTGCACGAAACGAGCGGAAAAAGTGGTCTTCATGGTCTGAACTACGACGTCCGTGGTGAAATTAAAAAAAGTGCCCTACTATAGCAAATGCATAACTCACAGGCATCTGACTTTCCGCGTGACTTTGTTAATGTCGTTTACAGAAATTGACAACTCAGATGCCCGATTTACGTTATTACACGCCGGTGATGAAGGACTGTAATTGCGCCTCGGATTGAAGACGCTGTTGCAGTGTGGAGGCTTCAGCCTTGCTGGCGAATGGCCCCATCTGAATACGCCAAACGGCACCGTTTTGCACAACCCGGCCCGGAACGCCAAACTGCTGACTTAAACGCTTTTGATACTGCTGTGCACGCGCCTGCTCGCTTACCGCACCAACCTGAACGACATAACGACCGTTGGCTGCAGCTGCCGGAGTGGCAACGGCGGCGGCTGGTGCTGCTGCGACAGTCGGTGTTGTGGCTGGCGCAGTCACAGGGGCGGCCGGCTGTGGCGCTGGCGTCGGTTCGCTACCTTCAAGCACGCCGGAAGCGAGCGTGGTCGGTGCGCCGAGGAAACCACCGCTGTTTACTGGTGCTCCGGTAGGGTCATCGCTTTTCAGCGTGGAATTGCTGATCGGGCGGATATCACCTTGCGGCTGACCCGCATCCGGTGTAGCAGGCATACTGCCGCCGCCGCTTAAGTCAGGGCGTGAGGGCAGGGCATAGGTTTGTTTGGCCACTGTCGTACAGGCCATACCTGGGCCGGACAGAGAGCCATCCTGTGCGACAATGATAGGATCAATACGCACTTTCGTGTTGTTAGAGGTATTCAGACGATCGGCTGCTGCTCGCGACAGCGAAACGACGCGATCGTTGCCATAGGGGCCACGATCGTTAATGCGGACGACGATCATTCGACCATTTGCCAGGTTAGTAATTCTGGCATAGCTTGGAATTGGCAGCGTTGGGTGCGCAGCGGTCAGCTGCATCGGGTCGAACGCTTCACCAGAGGCGGTTAAATTGCTTCCCGGCTCCGCATCGTAAATGGCGGCCAGTCCAGCCTGGCTAAAGCGGGAGGGGTCCTGGACTATCTTGTAGCTCTTACCGTCACGCTGATAGTCCTGATTCGCCGTCGGGTTCAGGGGTTCAAAGCGCGGATCGGCTCCGCTGATTTCAACAATCGGACCATTACACACCGCAGGCTGCGGCGCGACGGCAGCCTGTTGCTGACCATCATCACTTGAACACGCCGCGAGCATTCCTGCTGCGATGCAGATTCCAATCCACTGCTTACGCATTGCGTACCCCTTACACGCTTTTCGACAACATTTTTCTATGGGTGTGGATCGACATGACAATCCCGAACCCGGCCATCAGCACGATCAGTGCAGAGCCTCCGTAACTGACCAGTGGGAGTGGAACCCCAACTACAGGCAGAATACCGCTCACCATACCAATATTTACGAAGACATAAACGAATAATATCAACATTAAACCACCGGCCATAACGCGACCAAAGGTTGTTTGCGCGTGGGCGGCAATCCACAATCCGCGCATTATCAGCAAAATGTACAGGGCAAGCAGGATTAAAATCCCTACCAGACCCAGCTCTTCCGCCAGTACTGCAAAGATAAAGTCAGTATGACGTTCGGGCAAAAACTCCAACTGCGACTGCGTACCATGCAACCAGCCTTTGCCGCGTAGCCCACCTGAACCAATAGCAATTTTAGACTGAATAATGTGATAGCCCGCGCCCAGCGGATCGGTTTCCGGGTCGAGAAGCATCATCACGCGTTGTCGCTGGTAATCATGCATCAGGAAGAACCACAGTATTGGAATAAATGCGGCCACCAGAACCACAGCAACGCCGATCAGACGCCAGCTCAACCCGGAGAGGAACAGGACAAACAGGCCGGAAAGTGCAACCAGGATTGAGGTTCCAAGGTCAGGCTGCGCGGCAACCAGCAGCGTGGGCATAAAAATGAGCACCAGCGCGATCGCCGTATTCTTCAGCGAGGGTGGGCAGACATCGCGGTTGATAAAGCGCGCCACCATCAGCGGGACGGCTATCTTGGCAATTTCCGAGGGCTGAAAACGCACGATGCCCAAATCCAACCAACGTTGCGCGCCTTTAGAAATGGCGCCGAAGGCATCGACAGCCACCAACAGAATGATACAGAAGATATAGAGGTACGGTGCCCAACCTTCATAGACCCTGGGGGGGATTTGCGCCATCACGACCATGATGACCAGCCCCATAGCGATCTGGCCGACCTTACGTTCCATCATGCCAATATCCTGGCCGCTGGCGCTCCAGATGACCAGCGAGCTGTATACCAGCAGAGCCAGCAAGATAAGCAACATTGTGGGATCGATATGAATTTTGTCCCAGAATGTCTTTTTGTTCGGATTATCCGTCACGATTATTGGTCCTCACCTGCTGCAACCGCCGGGTTTTCAGCAGGCAGATTGGTGTTGTTGTCGCCCAACATAATGTGGTCAAGGATCTGGCGCATGAGTGTACCTACCGCCGGACCGGCCCCACCGTTTTCGAGGATCATCGCGACAGCGACCTCGGGTTTGTCATAGGGCGCGAATGCAGTCATCAGTTTGTGGTCGCGTAAACGTTCGGCGATCTTATGTGCGTTATAGGTTTCATTGGCTTTCAGGCCAAATACCTGCGCGGTACCGGATTTCGCCGCAATTTTGTAGGGTGCGCCAGCAAAATACTTGTGCGCAGTCCCATTAGGGCGATTCGCTACACCGTACATACCGTCTTTGGCGATTTCCCAGTAGCCAGAATGAATGTCACCGACAGGAGGCTCATGTGGCTGTATCCACGGCACTTGCTTGCCGTTTTCCGCTGTGCTCATCAGCAGATGCGGAACTTTCACCATGCCGTCGTTGATGAGGATCATCAGCGCTTTACTCATCTGGATAGGTGTTGCTGTCCAGTAACCCTGACCGATACCGACAGGGATTGTATCACCCTGGTACCAGGGCTTTTTAAACCGTTTTTGCTTCCACTCGCGGGTTGGCATGTTTCCGGCGCGCTCTTCAGCGAGATCGATGCCCGTATAATGACCGTAACCAAACTTGCTCATCCACTCAGAAAGACGGTCAATCCCCATATCATAGGCGATTTGATAGAAAAACGTATCAGCAGACTCTTCCAGAGAACGGGTGATGTTCAGATGACCGTGTCCCCATTTTTTCCAGTCACGGTAACGTTTCTCTGAACCGGGTAATTGCCACCAACCGGGATCGAATAGCCCGGTATTGCGAGTAATAACGCCTGCGCTTAACGCAGAGACCGCAACATAAGGTTTAACCGTGGACGCCGGAGGGTAAACACCTTGCGTGGCGCGGTTGACCAGTGGGGTATTGGGGTCATTGAGTAACCCGGAATAATCTTTGCTGGAGATGCCGTCCACGAACAGGTTCGGATCGTAGCTCGGCATAGAGACCAGAGCCAGAACACCGCCAGTACGCGGGTCTGTGACCACGACGGCGGCACGGCTACCCGCCAGCAACGTTTCAATGTATTGCTGGAGTTTTAAATCAAGCGTCAGATAGATATCGTGCCCGGCCTGCGGGGCGACTTCTTTGAGCTGTCGAATGACGCGGCCACGGTTATTGACTTCAACCTCTTCATAACCTGTTTGACCATGAAGTACGTCTTCGTAATAGCGCTCGATACCCAGCTTGCCGATGTCATGTGTGGCTGCGTAGTTGGCCAGCTTGCCGTCTTTATCCAGACGTTCAACGTCTTTATCGTTGATCTTCGATACGTAACCAATCACGTGGGTCAGTGCGGAGCCGTACGGATAATAGCGGCGTTTATAGCCTTTGACCTCGACGCCGGGGAAACGGTACTGATTCACGGCGAAGCGTGCGACCTGAACTTCAGTCAGGTTGGTTTTTACCGGGATCGAGGTGAAGCGATGCGAGCGGGCTCGCTCTTTTTTAAAGGCTGCGATGTCGTCATCGGTCAGATCCACGACGTTGCGTAGCGCGTCGAGGGTATCCTGAATATTGTCGACCTTCTCCGGCATCATCTCTATCTGATAAATAGTGCGGTTAAGGGCGAGAGGAATTCCGTTGCGGTCATAAATGATGCCGCGGCTGGGGGCGATAGGCACCAGTTTGATACGGTTCTCGTTCGAACGGGTCTGATAGTCAGTAAAACGAACGATTTGCAGATTATAAAGATTGGCGATTAGCACGCCAGTGAGCAGCAAAATCCCCAAAAAAGCGACCAGCGCCCGGCGCACAAACAGCGCGGACTCAGCCGTATAGTCGCGAAAAGAATTCTGTAGTTTCATCCGCTGCTTAATCTACTCAAGAATCAATGATCACTCACGGTGATAAGGATGGTTGGTGGTAATGCTCCACGCCCTGTACAGACTCTCTGCGACCAGCACCCGAACAAGAGGGTGGGGAAGGGTTAATGCAGAGAGTGACCAGCTTTGTTCCGCTGCCGCTTTGCAGGCGGGGGACAGCCCTTCCGGCCCGCCAATCAACAGACTGACGTCACGACCATCCAGTTTCCAGCGTTCCAGTTCGGTCGCCAGTTGTGGCGTGTCCCAGGGTTTGCCTGGGATATCAAGGGTGACGATGCGGTTTTTGCCTGCGGCGGCCAGCATCTGTTCACCCTCTTTGTCGAGAATGCGCTTAATGTCTGCGTTCTTGCCGCGTTTTCCTGCCGGGATTTCAATCAGCTCAAAGGGCATGTCTTTTGGAAACCGACGCAGGTACTCCGTAAAACCGGTTTGCACCCAGTCAGGCATCTTCGTACCCACGGCGACAAGTTGCAGCTTCACGTATTAACTCCAGAGTTTTTCCAGTTCATACAGGCGACGGCTCTCTTCCTGCATAACGTGGACAATCACATCGCCAAGATCGACAACGATCCAGTCAGCTACGTTTTCGCCTTCTACGCCAAGCGGCAGCAGACCGGCGGTGCGAGATTCCTGAACGACGTGATCGGCGATAGACATGACATGGCGGCTGGACGTGCCAGTGCAGATAATCATGCAATCGGTGATACTGGATTTGCCCTGAACATCTAAGGCGATGATGTCTTGACCTTTCAGGTCATCAATTTTGTCGATTACAAAATCCTGGAGTGCTTTACCCTGCAAGTGTTCCCCCTGGGTGAAAAAGAGTTAAAAACGTCTGTTAGTATACCTGAACCAGAGGCGATATCGGGACAAATGTCTCCGAAAGCGCTTTTGCGGTGCGCTATCATCCCACCCCACGCAACAGAATGCATCGCCATTTTTGTAAAACAATTTCTGCAAAGCTCTGAAAGGCGGGAAAAGTCAGGTTGCGGAGAATAGCAGCCTGTCATAGGGTGTCAATGGGAGAGAGGCCCATCGGCAGAAAAAACAGTGCATTCACTCACCCTCGTGCCACACGGCGCGACTATTGAGAACTTTCAGAACCGCAAAGTCGTCACAAAAATCAATTGCACTCCAGCAACCCTGTTCGATGCGAAAGTGCCACATGGCGGCCGCAGGCATGGACAGCAGCCGGGCCACCAGCACACTCAGCACGCCCTGATGACTCACCACCAACAGATTTTGACTGTCTTTGTAATCAGCAAGCTGCGCAATGAAACGTTCAACACGCTGTGAAAATGCCTGGAATCCTTCGCCATTGGTTGGGGTTGCGTTCTGCCAGTCATTACACCATACGGCATAATTTTCAGCGTCTTCACGTGCAAGATCGCGATGATGGCGCATTTCCCAGTCGCCAAAGAACATCTCATTAAGTTCAGGCATGACACGCACAGGAACCTCGCGTTCCGCCAGAATCAGTTGGGTTGTATGGCGGGCGCGTTCGAGTTCGCTGCACAGAACGTTGTTGAAAGGGACATTGCGTAGCAGCCCACTCAGTGATTGCGCCTGAGCAATCCCCCGTTCCGTTAGCGGTGTGGGGGCATGACCGCTGTATAACCCAGCGACATTGGCTTCGGTTTCTCCGTGACGTACTAACCAGAGTCTCATTTTTTCCTCTTGGGGCTATTCGCACAAAATATGATGCTTGCCCTGATTGCGCAGAGATTTTTTCAATAAAATACCCTCTTTTGACTGGAGCGGCACGATGTCTTTATTGAAGAGCGCGCACGGCGGTAATACCCGAGAAGCCGCCGCATTGTTGGGCATCCCGCCTGAGCAATTGCTGGATTTTAGCGCGAATATTAACCCGCTGGGTATGCCCGCAACCTTAAAATGCGCGCTTATCGACAATCTGGACAGGGCTGAACGCTACCCGGACGTTGACTACACCCAGTTGCATGCGGCGCTGGCGCAGCATCACCAGATACCTGTTTCGTGGATCCTCGCGGGGAATGGCGAAACAGAATCTATTTTCACCATCGTTAATGGGCTCAAGCCACGTCATGCGATGATTGTCGCCCCCGGATTTGCTGAATACCGCCGGGCGCTGGAATGGGGCGAATGTGCAATCCATGAATTTGCGCTGCGCGAGGAGGATGGCTGGCAGCTCACCGCCACGATCCTTGATGCGTTAACGCCGCAGCTGGACTGCCTTTTTCTCTGTACGCCGAACAACCCGACAGGGCTATTGCCCGATGATCGTCTGCTTGCTGCGATAACAACGCGCTGCGCTGAATTGGGGATTACCTTGATTCTGGATGAAGCCTTTATCGATTTTATTGCCGGGGAGGAAGGTTTTATTCCGCGGCTACAAGAGAATCCGCACATTTGGGTTCTTCGCTCGCTGACCAAGTTCTATGCGATACCGGGGTTGCGATTGGGTTATCTGGTCAATAGCGACGAACAGGCCGTGGCACGGATGCGCAGCCGACAAATGCCGTGGTCAATTAACGCATTTGCCGCGCTGGCGGGAGAGATGATTCTAAGCGATAGCGCCTACCAGAGGGCGACGTGGCAATGGCTGGCACAGGAAGGACAGCGATTTGATCAACAATTGCAAACGCTGCCCGGCCTGACTGTCTATCCCGGTCGGGCTAACTATCGGCTGTTACGCTGCGATCGACCGGATATCGATTTGCAAAAATCACTGCTGGAACAACATGTTTTGATCCGTAGCTGTGCCAATTACCCGGGGTTGGACGCGCGTTATTACCGGGTTGCTGTTCGCAGTCAGCAAGAAAATGACCGCCTGCTGGCGGCATTAACCAACACGCTTAGCGGTACAAACCCTGCTGGCTGATATAGTCGAGCACGGCGCGTGGCAGTAAGTCGTCGCACGGCTCGCCTTTTTCCAGGCGTTCGCGGATAAGTGTAGCGGAGATATTGAACCAGGGCGTTTCAGCAAGGTAAATCTTACCTGCCGGCAGGTTATGCAGATCATCTGCCGTATGGGTCAGATGATTTTCCAGCCATTGCTGGTGCTGTTCCTGTGCCATCTCAAGGGGATAACCCGGTCGTCGACACACGATAAGATGGGTGTTATCCAGAATCGTGTCGTAATCATGCCAGGAAGGAAAGGTCAGCAGTGAATCCTGACCAATAATGAATGCCAGCGGTGCATCCGGGCCTTGTTCCACGCGCCACTCTTGCAGTGTTTGTGCGGTGTACGAGGCGGTATTGCGTTTTAGCTCGCGCTCATCCAGTGAAAACAAAGGTTTGTCGGCAATGGCCAGTTCAAGCATATGTTTACGCTGGACGCTGGAGGCTTCCGGTTGCGCACGATGTGGTGGCACGTTATTGGGCATGACAATAACCCGAGACAGGCCAATCAGATTAGCCAGAATTTCAACGGGTTTCAGATGACCATAATGCACCGGATCAAAGGTGCCACCGAACAGAGCCTGCAATGATTTCATATCAACCATCAATAAAAACATCTGCCAGTGATTTATGGCAAAGCAACAGGGAAAGTCCCTCAAGCTCCGCCCACACTGACTGACCATAGTCTTGTTTAAGCGTAATTTCCGTACGTGTTAACAGCGTGACCGCCTGACGTAACTGCGTGGGGGTCAGTCGGTTTAACGCATCTCCCATCATGCCACGGCGATTTTGCCATACCCGATGTTTGTCAAACAATGCCCGTAATGGGGTATGGGCCGACTGCCGTTTCAGGTTCACCAGCAGTAATAATTCCCGCTGCAGAGTACGTAACAAAATAACGGGTTCACTGCCTTCAAGACGGAGCTGTTGCAGAATATGCAGCGCGCGCTTGCTTTTGCCCATCAGCAGCGCATCTACCCAGTGGAAGGGGGTAAAGTGCGCGGCATCGTTAACGGCTTGCTCCACACGAGGCAGCGTTAATTTACCGTCAGGCCAAAGTAGCGACAACCGCTCCAGCGCCTGCGCTAACGCTAACAGATTGCCTTCGTAGCAATAGCATAAGAGCTGGTTGGCGGCGTCATCCAGCTGCAGATTATGATGTTTCGCCCTTGCAGCTACCCAACGCGGAAGCTGTGCCTGTTCAGGTGTCTGGCAACTGACCAGCACCGCGTTATTCGCCAGTCCGGAATACCATGCGGCGTTTTCCTGGGCTTTGGTCAGCTTGTTACCACGAACAATAAGCAGCAGATCGTCATGTAGCAGCGTGACGAGCGAGGCAAGTTGTTCGTTAATGGCGGCATTGGGGCCATTTTCTGGCAGCTGCAGGAGTAACGTTTGACGGCTGGCAAACAGGCTCATCGCCTGGCAAAGGGAAAAGATTGCGCCCCAGTCGGTGCTGGTATCGAGGGTGAACGTATGGTGTTCTTCGAACCCTTGCGCGGCGGCAGCCATACGGACGATATCCTGGCTCTCCTGCAACAACAGGGGGTCATTGCCCAGTAATAAATACGCCGCGCGCAGCCCTTCATTGAGCTGTGCGCGGAGTTGTTCAGGGTACAACTTGAGCATCAGTTACCCAGCGTGGTGGAAACACGCGCCGGAGAGGAGGACGCTGGCGCTGCAGTTTTCACTGCAGGCTCGACGTCATCACTGGATGACTGAACATCAGCAATATGTACGCTTGGCAGTTTACGAATCAACTGCTCGGCCGCCTTGTCGTACATCTCTTTAACGATCATCTCCTGCTCGTTATCCTTCGCCAGTGCCGCTTGCGGGTTGTCGAAGAATGAACGATAGACTTTAGCGCTGATCGGGTAAATATCATGGCCCGGGATCAGGACTGAAGCACTAACGGACATCACCATCTGGTATTCAGCGGTTTGACCGTTCTGGAACACGGACGCGGTATCCTGCGAAATGCTGACTGCACCAAGGCGTAAGGACGGAACGTCTTTGCGCGTTGAGCTGTCTTCCAGCAGTGTAACGCCATTCAAACGCAGCTGATTACGCACCGCACGGCTTAACGGGCCGTTCGGATCGCCCGTGACCAGAATCATGGTTTTCATCGTGGGGGGAACCTGCGTAGTACTACGCAGATGCCAGCCACACCCGGCGGTGACAAGCACCACCAGGGATAACAACAATGTTGTCAGATGTCGCACGCTTCCTCCCGCGCTTAGCCAACGACCAGATTGAGGAGTTTACCCGGTACATAAATCACTTTACGTACGGTAACGCCATCAAGATATTTTGCGACCAGATGCTCCTGGCCAGCACGTTCACGAACCTGCTCTTCAGTGGCGTTTACCGGGACGGTAATTTTACCACGGACTTTGCCGTTGACCTGGACCACGACCAGCGTAGAGTCTTCGATCATTGCGCTTTCGTCAGCAACAGGCCACGGTGCATTGTCGATATCACCTTCGCCTTTCAGCGCTTGCCACAAGGTGAAGCAAACGTGTGGGGTGAACGGGTTAAGCATACGCACAACGGCCAACAGTGCTTCCTGCATCAGGGCTCTGTCCTGATCGTCTTCCTGCGGTGCTTTTGCCAGCTTGTTCATCAGTTCCATAATCGCCGCAATCGCGGTGTTAAAGGTCTGACGGCGACCGATATCATCAGTCACTTTAGCGATGGTTTTGTGCACGTCACGACGCAGCGTTTTTTGGTCTTCGCTCAATGCATCAACGTTCAATGCAGCCACATCACCTTTGGTGGTGTGCTCGTAAACCAGTTTCCAGACACGTTTCAGGAAGCGGTTTGCCCCTTCTACGCCGGATTCTTGCCACTCCAGTGTCATATCAGCCGGAGAGGCAAACATCATGAACAGACGTACGGTATCCGCACCGTAACGTTCAACCATTACCTGCGGGTCGATACCGTTATTTTTCGATTTGGACATTTTGCTCATGCCGGTATACACCAGTTCATGACCTTGTGCGTCCTGGGCCTTAACGATACGACCTTTTTCGTCGCGCTCAACGATCGCATCAACCGGAGAAACCCAGTTACGCTCGCCGTTTGCGCCAACGTAGTAGAATGCATCTGCCAGCACCATACCCTGGCACAGCAGCTGTTTAGCCGGTTCGTCAGAGTTCACCATGCCCGCGTCGCGCATCAGTTTGTGGAAGAAGCGGAAGTAGAGCAGGTGCATGATGGCGTGTTCAATACCACCAATGTAGATATCAACCGGCAGCCAGTAGTTTGCCGCTTCCGGATCCAGCATCCCTTCGTTGTACTGCGGGCAGGTATAACGCGCGTAGTACCAGGAGGACTCCATAAAGGTATCAAAGGTGTCGGTTTCACGCAGGGCAGGCATACCGTTAACGGTGGTTTTCGCCCACTCCGGATCGGCTTTGATCGGGCTGGTGATACCGTCCATGACGACATCTTCTGGCAGAATCACCGGCAGTTGATCTTCTGGTGTCGGCAGTACGGTGCCGTCTTCCAGCGTGACCATCGGGATTGGCGCACCCCAGTAACGCTGACGGGAAACACCCCAGTCGCGCAGACGGTAGTTAACTTTACGTTCACCCACGCCTTTCGCTACCAGCTTGTCAGCAATGGCGTTG
Source organism: Citrobacter sp. R-1.5.2 (assembly GCF_035064245.1). Taxonomy (NCBI): domain Bacteria; kingdom Pseudomonadati; phylum Pseudomonadota; class Gammaproteobacteria; order Enterobacterales; family Enterobacteriaceae; genus Citrobacter; species Citrobacter sp. R-1.5.2. The sequence continues at coordinate 113,281 of NZ_JASEYC010000003.1, forward strand.
AACGCGTCTTCGAAGGCCAGGCCGTCAAACTCGCCAGAGTTAAACAACACGCCTTTTTCGGTCAGCGCCTGTTCAGACAGATCCGGCTCTGCGCCTTCAGCGGTCAGAATTACCGGCTTGATGGCCAGGCCATACTTGGTTGCAAACTCATAATCGCGCTGATCGTGACCCGGAACGGCCATCACAGCGCCCGTACCGTATTCCATCAGGACAAAGTTTGCTGCCCAAACCGGGATCTCTTCGCCCGTCAGCGGGTGAATGGCTTTAAAGCCGGTATCGACACCTTTCTTCTCCATGGTCGCCATTTCAGCTTCAGCAACCTTGGTGTTGCGACATTCATCGATAAATGCCGCCAGCTCCGGGTTATTTGCCGCCGCTTTTTGCGCCAGCGGGTGACCTGCCGCAACAGCCAGGTAGGTTGCACCCATAAAGGTGTCCGGACGGGTGGTATAGACGGTCAGCGTGTTGTCGTAACCGTTCACGTTGAAGGTGATTTCTACACCTTCAGAGCGGCCAATCCAGTTACGCTGCATTGTTTTAACGGTGTCAGGCCAGTGATCCAGGTTATCCAGATCACGCAGCAGTTCGTCAGCGTAAGCGGTAATTTTGATGAACCACTGTGGGATCTCTTTACGCTCAACTTTGGTATCGCAGCGCCAGCAGCAGCCGTCAATAACCTGTTCGTTTGCCAGTACGGTCTGGTCGTTAGGGCACCAGTTCACCGCAGAGGTTTTCTTGTATACCAGACCTTTTTTGTACAGTTCGGTGAAGAACTTCTGTTCCCAACGGTAGTATTCCGGGGTACAGGTTGCCAGCTCGCGGCTCCAGTCGTAACCAAAGCCCAGCATTTTGAGCTGGTTTTTCATGTACGCGATGTTGTCGTACGTCCACGGTGCTGGCGCGGTGTTGTTCTTAACCGCAGCGCCTTCCGCAGGCAGACCGAACGCATCCCAGCCAATAGGCTGCAGTACGTTTTTGCCCAGCATGCGCTGGTAGCGGGCGATTACGTCACCGATGGTGTAGTTACGTACGTGGCCCATGTGTAGTCGACCAGAAGGATAGGGAAGCATAGACAGGCAGTAATACTTCTCTTTGCTCTCGTCTTCGGTAACTTCAAATGTGCGCTTCTCATCCCAGTGAAGCTGTACTTTGGATTCTATCTCTTCCGGGCGGTATTGCTCTTGCATGGCAGCCAGTGGTCCTGTTTTCAATACAGCTACAAACGTAGCTCTAGATGTGGTGTTTCAGATCCGCATAGCATAGCCCAAACGCCCGCGTCAAAACAGCCTTTCGCGCATTCAGCGTTGAATTCCCGCAAGGATAATTCTTGCACGAATTTACACACTCTGTGGACAGTCTTGCAAAGCGTAGCGTAAATAACGTCTATTATTATAGACAGTTAACGACCCAGGAGGCGAAGCGATGAACAAGGTTGCTCAATATTACCGTGAACTGGTGACGTCACTCAGCGAACGTCTGCGAAATGGCGAACGCGATATTGATGCGCTGGTGGACCAGGCGCGTCAGCGCGTGATGCAAACCGGGGAGTTAACCCGAACCGAGGTGGAAGAGCTTACCCGGGCCGTGAGACGTGACTTGGAGGAGTTCGCTCTTAGCTATGAAGAGAGCCTTGATGAAGAGAGTGACAGCGTCTTTATGCGGGTTATCAAGGAGAGTATCTGGCAAGAGTTGGCCGATATCACCGACAAAACGCAGCTTGAATGGCGCGAGGTATTTCAGGACCTTAGCCATCATGGGGTTTATCACAGTGGCGAGGTGGTGGGACTGGGAAATCTGGTCTGCGAGAAGTGCCATTTCCATTTAGCGGTTTACACCCCGGATGTGCTGCCGCTGTGTCCGAAATGTGGACACGATCAGTTCCAGCGCCGACCGTTTGAGCCGTAATCGCTTATTGCCGGATGGAAATGCAAAGCGTCTTATCCGGCCTACAAATTGCACGATTTTGTAGGCCGGATAAGCGTTAGCGCCATCCGGCGTGGTTTAGGCGTAAAACTTCAGACGCTCTGCCAGCAGATCGACAAACCCCTGGCGATCAACGTCCACCATCACACTGGCATTTGGCTTATTGCCGCTCAGGAAGTAGTAGTCCACCACGGTCATTCCCTGGGTATATTTACCCTGCGTTTCCACCCCGACCCACCGCTCAACGGTAGTAAACAGCTCAGGTTTCAGCAGCCAGGCAATGGTGCATGGGTCGTGCAGCGGTGCACCGACAAATCCCCATTTCTCGTCTTTGTGATACTCGAAGAAAAAGTCCAGCAACTCAGCGACAATGGTGGAAATGGGGTTCCCAATCGCACGGAACCGTTCCGTATCTTCACGATGAATTTGTGCTTTATGTGTGACATCAAGCCCCGCCATCACTACCGGAATTCCCGACTGGAACACAATCTCGGCCGCTTCAGGATCAACATAAATATTGAACTCTGCCGCGGGCGTCCAGTTCCCGAGACCCATTGCACCACCCATGATAACGATACGGGCGATCTTAGCGTGCAGTTCAGGATGGCTGTTCAGCAGCAACGCCACGTTCGTTTGCGGCCCGGTGGAGACAATCGTTACCGGCTCATGGCTCTCGCGTAGGGTTTTTGCCATCAACTCAACGGCTGTACAGGCCTGTGGAGCAAAAGCGGGCTCCGGTAGCGCAGGGCCATCCAGACCGCTTTCACCGTGCACGTTGTCGGCGATAATCAGATCGCGCATCAATGGTTTTAGCGCTCCGCCGGCCACTGGAATATCGGTACGGTTAAGCAGCGTCAACATGCGCAACACGTTACGTAACGTTTTATCGGGTGTCTGGTTACCGGCAGAAGAGGTTATCGCTTTAACGTCCAGCTCAGGTGAGGCGAGGGCGAGAACAATTGCGATAGCGTCGTCATGACCTGGATCGCAATCAAACAGAATGGGAAGTGCCATTGTTGCTCCTTGTAAGTGGGACTTTGTGACAAGGTTAACGCTGGGCTGTACATGATTCGAGAAGTGAAGGTATAAAGCGTGAGGTGGCGCGCACCTGAATGTACGCGCCAGTATGATCAGTGCAATATTTTCGCGAGGAAGTCTTTGGCGCGGTCTGATTTTGGGTTGGCGAAGAACTCTTCTTTCGGTGAGTCTTCAACAATTTTCCCTTCATCCATAAAGATCACCCGGTTCGCTACTTTCCGCGCAAAGCCCATTTCGTGGGTAACCACCATCATGGTCATCCCTTCATTGGCCAGCTCAACCATCACGTCCAGTACTTCGTTGATCATTTCGGGGTCCAGTGCTGACGTCGGCTCGTCAAACAGCATGGCAATAGGATCCATACACAGCGCCCGGGCGATAGCGACACGTTGTTGCTGACCACCAGAGAGTTGTGCCGGAAACTTCTCGGCATGCGCCGCCAGACCGACGCGTTCAAGCAGCTTTTGCGCTTTTGCCCGTGCTGGCGCTTTATCGCGTTTAAGCACTTTGACCTGGGCTAGTGTCAAATTCTCGATGATCGACAAATGGGGGAACAGCTCAAAGTGCTGGAACACCATGCCGACGCGGGAGCGTAGTTTGGCCAGATCGGTTTTCTTGTCATTTACGACAGTGCCGTCAACCGTGATGATGCCCTGCTGGACTGGTTCCAGGCCGTTTACCGTCTTGATAAGTGTGGATTTACCGGAGCCTGACGGGCCACAGACCACCACCACTTCTCCTTTTTTCACTTCCGTGGAGCAGTCGGTCAGCACCTGAAAGTGACCATACCATTTAGAAACATTTTTCAGGGTAATCATTAAACTGTCCTTTTCTTCAAATAGCTGACCAACAACGATGCGCTCAGACTGAATACAAAATAGACGGCGCCAGCGAACAGGATCATTTCGACCTGTGTACCGTCACGCTCGCCAATAGTGGAGGCGGTGCGGAAGAAATCTGCCAGACTCAATACGTAGACCAGCGAGGTATCCTGGAACAGTACGATGCCCTGAGTCAGTAGCAGCGGAACCATAGCGCGGAATGCCTGCGGCAATATGATGAGCTTCATTGATTGCCAGTGCGTCATCCCTAGCGCCAGCGCAGCACTGGACTGCCCGCGAGAGATACTCTGGATCCCTGCCCGGATAATTTCCGAGTAGTAGGCCGCTTCGAACATCGAAAACGCGACCATTGCTGAGATCAGGCGAATATCGGTTTTCGGTGACAGCCCCAGCACGTTTTGCAGAAAACCGGGCACAATCAGGTAGAACCACAGCAACACCATGACCAGAGGGATGGAGCGGAATACGTTGACGTAGATCTTCGCAAACCAGGAAATCGGCGCAAAGCTCGACAGTCGCATGACTGCCAGGAGGGTTCCCCACACGATACCGATGACAACCGCTGTAACGGTGATTTTCAGCGTGATGAGCAGTCCATCCAACAAATATGGCAGGGAAGGGACGATAGAACTCCAGTCAAATTCGTACATTATTTGCCTCCTAAATTGCCAGGCAGGCGGATTTTACGTTCGACGAGATTCATCACCAGCATAATAAAGGCGTTAATCAGTACATAGGCCAGGGTAATGGCCGTAAATGATTCCCATGCGTGGGCAGAGTAATCCAGCAGTTTTCCAGCCTGTGCAGCCATATCGACCAGACCGATGGTTGAGGCGATGGCTGAGTTCTTCACCAGGTTCATCATCTCTGAGGTCATTGGCGGCACAATCACGCGGTAGGCGTTTGGCAGCAAAACATAGCGGTAGGCCTGTGGCAGCGTTAGCCCCATCGCCAGTGCGGCGTTTTTCTGCCCGCGAGGCAGTGATTGAATCGCGGCTCGAACCTGCTCACAGACGCGTGCGGCGGTAAACAGCCCCAGACAAATCATGGAGGAAAGGAAGAACTGGATGTTAGGGTCCAGCTCTGACTTAAACCACATGCCAATATTTTCCGGCAGCAACTCAGGCACGACCAGGTACCAGGTAAAAAATTGAACGATCAGCGGTACGTTACGAAAGAGCTCGACATACAGCGTACCGATCCCGGAAAGGAAACGATTTGGAACGGTGCGTAAGATGCCGAATAATGAGCCCACCAGGAAAGCGATAATCCAGGCGGTGATGGATAATGCGACAGTGACCTGGAAACCGCTCCAGAGCCAGCCAAGATAGGTGGTGTTGCCGAACGGGGCCTGTTGTAAAAAAATACCCCAGTTCCAGTCTATAGACATAAATCTACTCCAGAAAAAAAAGGGTAGCAGCGCTACCCTCGAAGATTGTTATTCAGCGTTTAGCGGTTTTCAGGCCTGATGGGGAACGACCATCAGGCTTATAGTCTGTCCGTGCCAAGTAACAATCGAGAGGGCAAGGTGAACTCGCCCCATTTATTTTAGTTAGTTAAGCGCTTTATCATTCGGTGACTTGAACAGAGCCTTCATTTCGTCTGACAGTTCGAAATTCATGTTCAGGTTTTTCGGTGGAATCGGGTTTTTAAACCACTTATCAAACCATTTTTCCGCCTCGCCTGAAGTCTGAGCCTGGGCAATGGTGTCATCCATCAGCTTTTTGAATTCAGCATCGTCTTTACGCAGCATACAGCCGTAAGCTTCCTGAGATTGCGGCTTGCCAACGATCTCCCAGTTGTCCGGTTTCTTCGCTTTCGCGCGCTCGCCGGCCAGCAGTGCGTCATCCATCATAAAGGCAACGGCGCGACCACTTTCCAGAGTACGGAAAGAGTCACCGTGGTCTTTCGCACTGATGATGCGCATATCCATTTTTTGTTCTTCGTTCAGTTTGTGCAGCAGCACTTCTGAGGTGGTACCGGAAGTAACGACTACCGCTTTCCCTTTCAGATCAGGGAAATCTTTGATATCGCCACCTTTTTTCGCCAGCAGACGGGTGCCGACAACGAAAATAGTGTCAGAGAAAGCCGCTTGCTTCTGGCGCTCAACGTTGTTGGTGGTGGAACCACACTCAAAGTCGAAGGTGCCATTTTGCAACAGCGGAATACGGTTCTGAGAGGTAATTGGGATCAGTTTCACCTGCAGGTCAGGCTTGTTCAGCTTTTTCTTCACAGCGTCAACAATTGCGTTGGAGTAATCCTGTGAATAGCCGACCACTTTTTGCTGATTATCGTAGTAAGAAAACGGTACCGAGGATTCGCGGTGTCCGACGACGATTACGCCATTTTTAGCGATCTTATCCAGCGTACTGCCTGCCGCTGGTGCTGCGTCTTCTGCGTGCGCCAGACCAGCGGACATTCCCATAACCAGCATGGCTGTGGCGAGCTTACGTAATTGCATATCCAACTCCTTTATCGTCTGCGCCGGTGACGCATTGATACCCATTGTGATGTTGTTATTGTTTGCTACTTAAACGTGCAGTCTTGTATATGTTTGTTAACATTTAGTTTGGATGAATGTAAAGAATTTGCTGTGTTATTGTTTATTTTTGCGAAGTGCGCCGCACCATTTGGGGGCAAAAATATCTTGTTGCACTTTTCAGGTGCTACCTTCGCTCAACTTTGGTGCGACCAGGTTGCACATTCAGCCAAAACAGCGTTTGCCTTGTATAACAAAGCAATAGACGTGCCAGAATGGGAGAGGAGGGAGGAGTAAGCCGGATAAGCGCAGCGCCATCCGGCGGAGGAGGCATGATGGCCGGGCGGCGGCGTACCGCCTTATCCGGCCTGCGAATTTAACGGCGGCGTTGGCGCAGGCTCATCACGACTGCACCGAAACCAAACAGTGCGGTAAGCAGCCACAGTGGCCAGTTACCGGTTCGCGCATATGGGGTTAAGCCCGTGGTTGGCGTAACGCTGGTGGTCAGTACCTGACGGGTAAACTGCGGGATCATCGCCTGAATTTCACCTTGCGGGCCAATCACCGCGGTAATACCGTTATTGGTGCTACGCAGCAGCGGGCGTGCCAGCTCCAGAGAACGCATACGCGCCATCTGGAAATGTTGCCACGGACCGATCGACTTACCGAACCAGGCATCGTTAGAGATGGTCAACAGATAGTCAGTATCCGGGCGGAAGTTGTCACGTACCTGTTCGCCAAGAATAATTTCGTAGCAGATTGCCGCTGTCAGTTTGAAACCATGCGCATGGAGCTGGGGCTGAACATATGGCCCACGGCTGAATGACGACATCGGCAGATCAAAGAACGGTGCTAACGGGCGCAGAATCGATTCCAGCGGAACAAACTCACCAAATGGGACGAGGTGATTTTTGTTATAGCGATTGGTCGAGTCATAACTGTACGGACTGTCTTTACCCAGCGTAATGATGGTGTTGTAGGTATCGTAACGGTTCTGCTTGTTGAGGCGAGCGTCGACAATGCCGGTGATCAGCGTGCTGTTTTTGGATTTCAGCAGGTCATCCATCATGCTCAGAAAACGCTGCTGATTAATTTCCAGATCCGGGATTGCAGACTCCGGCCAGATAATTAGCTGCGATTTACCCATCTCTTGCTCGGTAGCATCAAGGTAAATCTTCAGCGTGTTAAGTAGCTGGCCCTCATCCCACTTCAGCGACTGTGGAATGTCGCCTTGCACCATCGATACCTGCGTGGTTTTTTCAGGTTCCAGCGTATACCACTGGATATAGCGAAGCGGGAAGGGTAGTGCGAAGAGGATCACGGCCACGACCAGCGGACGCCAGTTACGGCTGACTAACGCCAGCACCAGCAGGCCGCTGACTATCATCAACAGGAAGTTGATTGCTTCTACGCCCATTACCGGTGCAAGCCCTTTAAGCGGGCCATCAATTTGGCTGTAGCCAAACTGCAACCATGGGAAGCCGGTCAGAACCCAGCCGCGCAGGAATTCAGTTATCTGCCAGATAACCGGCGCGGCAATCGCTACCCGAATCCAGTTAGTTTTCGGCCACAGACGCGACAGAATGCCAGCAAACAGACCGGTGTAGAGCGACAGGTAGGCGGCAAGCAGAACCACGAGAAAAACGTTTACCGGCCCCGGCATGCCGCCAAATTGCGCGATGCTGACGTAGACCCAGTTGATGCCTGAACCAAACAGCCCCATTCCCCAGAAGTAGCCAATGGCAGCAGACTGGAGTGGACGGCGGTTGAGGGTGAGAGCCTGTAGACCCATCAGCGAAATAATCGCGGCGGGCCAGATGTCATACGGAGAGAACGCCAGCGTCCCGCAGGCACCGAATAATAACGCCAGCAGCAGGCGAATGCGCTGGCGTTCAATTAATGGGGCAAATGCCATGTAGTCTATGATCCAGTTTCGGGTTTATTCGTCCAGTTTGGGCTGGGGTGAGTCGTCCGGAATTCTGACATGAACCTGAATAATACGACGGCTGTCAGCCATAGCCACTTTGAACTGGTAACCATCGATGTCGATGGTCTCACCGCGAGCGGGTAAATGACCAAAGGCCTGCATAACCAGCCCGCCAATGGTATCAACTTCTTCGTCGCTAAAGTGGGTCCCGAAGGCTTCGTTGAAGTCTTCAATCGGCGCCAGCGCGCGAATAGTCCAGGTGTGACGGCTGAGCTGACGGAAGTCGATATCGTCTTCTTCGTCGTACTCATCTTCAATTTCACCGACGATCAGCTCAAGAATGTCTTCGATGGTCACCAGACCAGACACGCCGCCGAATTCGTCGATGACGATTGCCATATGGTAACGCTGGGAGCGGAACTCTTTCAGCATGCGATCAACACGCTTGCTCTCAGGGACAACAACCGCCTGGCGTAACACTTTCTCCATGCTGAATGCTTCGGCATCGCTGCGCATAAAGGGCAGCAGATCCTTGGCCATCAGAATCCCTTCAATGTGATCTTTGTCTTCGCTGATCACCGGAAAACGCGAGTGGGCAGACTCGATAATGACATCAAGGCATTCGTCCAGAGTCTGGTTGCGTTTCAGGGTAATCATCTGAGAGCGGGGGATCATGATGTCGCGAACGCGCTGGTCCGCAATGTCCATCACCCCTTCGAGCATATCGCGCGTATCTTCATCGATAAGGTCGTTCTGCCCGGAATCACGGATCAGCTCCAACAGTTCGTCACGGTTTTTCGGTTCACCGTGGAAAAGTTGGCTCAGTAACAGGGAAAAAAATCCCTTTTTGCTGGTTAACGTGTCACTACTGTGTGAATTGTCGTCGCTCATGGCGTCGTATGGGTTCTCATGTTAGTTAATGGGGCGCTCGTCATGCGTATACTCAGCTGTGACGGCATGTTTTGCCTGATGGCGCTACGCTTATCAGGCTACAAGACTTCGAAATGCTTATTCTTTCTCGGCAATGTACGGATCCTCATAGCCCAGAGCAAGCATAATCTCTGTTTCGAGGGATTCCATCTCTTCTGCTTCGTCATCTTCAATATGGTCGTAGCCCAATAAATGCAGGCTACCATGTACCACCATATGCGCCCAGTGGGCCTCAAGCGGTTTGCCTTGCTCCTGAGCTTCTTTCTCAACCACCTGGCGGCAGATGACCAGATCGCCCAGCAGCGGCATTTCAATGCCCGGAGGCGCTTCAAACGGGAAAGAGAGCACGTTGGTTGATTTATCTTTCCCGCGATAGGTCAGGTTCAGCTCGTGGCTTTCAGCGTCATCGACCAAACGAATCGTGACCTCTGACTCTTCCTGAAACTGTGGGATCACGGCATCCAGCCATGTCTGAAACTGACTTTCTGGTGGTAAGCCGGATTCGTTTTCGCATGCCAGCTGTAAATCGAGAATAACCTGACTCATTTTTGTTCCTGCTCCTGAGCTTCGCGCTTGCGTTCTGCCGCCAGCTCGGCTTTGCGTTTTTGTTCTGCTTCTTCCCAGGCTTCATATGCCGTCACGATACGGGCAACAACCGGGTGGCGTACCACGTCTTCGCTATGGAAGAAATTAAAGCTAATCTCATCGACTTCGGCCAGCACTTCAATGGCATGACGCAGACCAGACTTGGTGCTGCGCGGCAGGTCAATCTGCGTGATGTCCCCGGTAATGACGGCTTTGGAGTTAAAGCCGATACGGGTCAGGAACATTTTCATCTGTTCGATGGTGGTGTTCTGGCTCTCATCAAGAATGATGAACGCATCGTTTAACGTACGGCCGCGCATATAGGCCAACGGTGCGACCTCAATGACGTTGCGCTCAATCAGCTTCTCGACCTTTTCAAAACCCAGCATTTCGAACAGCGCGTCATACAGTGGGCGCAAATACGGATCGACTTTCTGACTCAGATCGCCTGGCAGGAAACCCAGTTTTTCACCTGCTTCCACCGCCGGGCGGGTCAGCAGAATTCGACGGATCTCCTGACGCTCAAGCGCATCGACCGCGGCGGCAACCGCAAGGTACGTTTTACCGGTACCCGCCGGGCCAACGCCGAAGGTGATGTCGTGATCGAGGATGTTAGCGATGTACTGCGCCTGGTTCGGCGTACGCGGTTTAATCACTCCGCGCTTGGTTTTGATATTCACCGCTTTGCCAAATTCCGGCACGCTGTCTGCGCTCTGTTCAAGCACACGCGCTTCTTTAATCGCCAGATGAATTTGTTCTGGCTCGATGTCCTGTGTCTGGCCGCGCATTGGGGCCGTATCGACATACAGGCTGCGTAAAATATCAGCCGCAGCGGTGACACAAATGGGGCGACCGGTCAGTTTGAAGTGGTTATCGCGGCGGTTAATTTCGATGCCGAGACGACGCTCCAGTTGTTTTATGTTGTCATCAAATGGCCCGCAAAGGCTCAACAGGCGGGCATTGTCTGCGGGTTCAAGGGTAATTTCGCGAGTGTCTATGTTCAAACTGTTCCTCTTATGCATGTCTCGCCGGACGCTGAACATTTACCGGCATCTAAGGAAATTATTCACGCCATGGGGGAAAGGCGCAAGCATTGCGATAAATATGGGGGTGCCAGGGCAGATTACAAGGCCCGCCGGAGCAGCGAGCCTGGAAGTGTAGGCCCGATAAGCGCAGCGCCATCGGGCATTATTGGCGTATTTCAGCAGGATTACGGCTGATAAATACCGACACCCAGATCGTTTTCTTTACGGGTACGTGCGATCACTGACTCCGGGGTTTCTGCGATGCGCAGGCCCATTTCGTCTTCAGTGCGCACGACTTTGCCGCGCAGGGAGTTCGTCCAGACATCGGTAATTTCAACATCGACAAACTTACCGACCATTTCCGGGGTGCCTTCGAAGTTCACCACGCGGTTATTTTCGGTACGACCTGACAGCTCCATGATGCTCTTACGCGATGTGCCTTCAACCAGAATACGCTGAGTCGTGCCAAGCATACGACGGCTCCAGGCCATGGCTTGCTGGTTAATACGCTCCTGCAGGATGTACAGACGCTGTTTTTTCTCTTCTTCCGGCACATCGTCAACCATATCGGCTGCTGGAGTGCCAGGGCGCGCAGAGAAGATAAAGCTGTAACTCATGTCGAAATTGACATCAGCGATCAGCTTCATGGTCTGCTCGAAGTCCTGGGTGGTTTCACCTGGGAAGCCGACGATGAAGTCGGAGCTAATCTGGATATCCGGACGTGCTGCGCGCAGTTTACGGATGATCGCTTTGTATTCCAGCGCGGTATGGGTACGACCCATCAGGTTTAGCACACGATCCGAACCGCTCTGTACCGGCAGGTGCAGGAAGCTCACCAGTTCTGGCGTATCACGGTAGACCTCAACGATATCATCGGTGAATTCGATCGGATGGCTGGTGGTAAATCGGATACGGTCAATGCCGTCGATTGCAGCGACCAGACGGAGTAGATCAGCGAACGAACCGATCGTGCCATCGTAGTTTTCACCACGCCAGGCGTTGACGTTTTGCCCCAGCAGGTTCACTTCGCGTACGCCTTGCGCCGCAAGCTGGGCGATTTCAAACAGGATATCATCCGCCGGGCGGCTGACTTCTTCACCACGGGTGTAGGGGACCACGCAGTAAGTACAATATTTATTGCAGCCTTCCATGATGGACACAAACGCGCTTGGACCTTCGGCACGCGGTTCCGGCAGACGATCGAACTTTTCGATCTCCGGGAAGCTGATATCTACCACCGGGCTACGGGTATTGCTACCGCGCACTTTGTTGATCATTTCCGGCAGACGATGCAGAGTTTGCGGCCCGAAAATAATATCGACGTAGTGTGCGCGTTGGCGAATATGGTCGCCTTCCTGAGATGCCACGCAGCCACCAACACCAATGATGAGATCGGGATTTTTCTCTTTTAAGAGCTTCCAGCGACCTAACTGATGGAAGACTTTTTCCTGAGCCTTCTCGCGGATTGAGCAGGTATTCAGCAGCAGCACATCCGCTTCTTCCGCCACGTCGGTCAGTTGATACCCGTGAGTGGCATCCAGCAGATCGGCCATCTTCGATGAATCGTATTCGTTCATCTGACAGCCCCAGGTTTTAATATGGAGTTTTTTGGTCATCGACTTGCTCTTGCGAAATTGTGGCTGAAATGCAGGGCGCATAGTGTACTGCTTTGGCGCGGTTGTGACCAGTATGACGGATGTCAGCCTCAAGGGGTAAAAAATCCTGTAAACTTACACAATACATGTAACAGGATGATTGACCATGACAAATCAACCAACGGAAATTGCCATTGTCGGCGGGGGGATGGTCGGCGGCGCGCTGGCGCTGGGACTGGCGCAGCACGGATTTACGGTAACGGTTATCGAGCATGCCGTGCCCGCGCCGTTTGTGGCTGACGGACAGCCGGATGTCAGAATTTCGGCCATCAGTTCCGCTTCGGTATCGCTGCTTAAGGGGCTGGGCGTCTGGGATACGGTGCAGGGGATGCGCAGCCATCCTTATCGTCGGCTGGAGACGTGGGAATGGGAAAATGCCCATGTGGTGTTTGATGCTGCGGAGCTTAAGCTGCCGTTGCTGGGTTACATGGTGGAGAATACCGTCCTGCAACAAGCGCTCTGGCAGGCGCTGGAAGCTCACCCTAAAGTGACGTTGCGCGTGCCCACATCGCTGATTTCTTTACATCGGCATAATGACCGGCATGAACTTGAGCTGGCAGATGGTGGAAAAATCAACGCGAAGCTGGTGATCGGTGCTGATGGTGCCAACTCCCAGGTACGCAAAATGGCCGGGATTGGTATCCATGCCTGGCAATACGCGCAATCTTGTATGCTGATAACTGTCCAGTGTGAAAACGCACCCGGAGACAGCACCTGGCAGCAGTTTACCCCTGACGGTCCGCGTGCATTTTTACCGTTGTTCGACGACTGGGCTTCGTTGGTGTGGTACGACACCCCGGCGCGTATCCGTCAGTTACAAAGCTTAAGCATGGCGCAACTCCAGACAGAGATAGGCAAACATTTCCCATCGCGACTGGGTAACGTGCTGCCTGTGGCTGCAGGCGCATTTCCTCTTACGCGTCGTCATGCGCTGCAGTATGTTCAGCCGGGACTGGCGTTGGTCGGTGATGCAGCGCATACCATTCATCCCTTGGCGGGGCAGGGCGTAAATCTGGGATTTCGCGATGTCGATGCACTGATTGACGTGCTGGTGAATGCCCGCAGCTACGGTGAGTCCTGGGCTAGCCAGCCAGTACTGAAACGCTATCAGAATCGCCGTATGACCGATAATTTTATCATGCAGAGTGGCATGGATTTGTTCTACGCCGGATTCAGTAATAACCTGCAACCGCTGCGCATCATACGTAATCTAGGACTAATGGCTGCAGAACGCGCAGGCGTGTTGAAGCGCCAGGCACTGAAGTATGCGCTAGGGTTGTAGCTCGGGTAGTACCTGATGTCGCTACGCTTATCAGGCCTACAAGTCATGTAGGCCTGATAAGGATTGCCGTCAACCGGCGTTAGAAAAGAAAAAAGCTCGCCGAAGCGAGCTTTTTTAATATGGCTGGGGTACGAGGATTCGAACCTCGGAATGCTGGTATCAGAAACCAGAGCCTTACCGCTTGGCGATACCCCAACGGGTGCACCCACAAAGTGGATGGCTTCTTTAATATGGCTGGGGTACGAGGATTCGAACCTCGGAATGCTGGTATCAGAAACCAGAGCCTTACCGCTTGGCGATACCCCAACAATTTTTTGGATTTACCGGATTAACCCGATACATCTTAATATGGTGGCTACGACGGGATTCGAACCTGTGACCCCATCATTATGAGTGATGTGCTCTAACCAGCTGAGCTACGTAGCCAAATACTAACATATTCTTCGATGGCTGGGGTACCTGGATTCGAACCAGGGAATGCCGGTATCAAAAACCGGTGCCTTACCGCTTGGCGATACCCCAATGACCGTTGCGGTGAACCGCTTTATCGAAGAAAAAATGGCTGGGGTACCTGGATTCGAACCAGGGAATGCCGGTATCAAAAACCGGTGCCTTACCGCTTGGCGATACCCCATCCGTGCAACGCTTACGGGTGAATGGTGCGGGAGGCGAGACTTGAACTCGCACACCTTGCGGCGCCAGAACCTAAATCTGGTGCGTCTACCAATTTCGCCACTCCCGCAAAAAAGATGGTGGCTACGACGGGATTCGAACCTGTGACCCCATCATTATGAGTGATGTGCTCTAACCAGCTGAGCTACGTAGC
>NZ_JASEYC010000003.1:127892-179856 GCF_035064245.1 Citrobacter sp. R-1.5.2
CATCTTTTTTTCGCGTAACCTTATCGGCGTTGCGGGGCGCATTATGCGTATTGAGCCTTGAAGCGTCAACCCCTTTTTCATTGAAAATAGCTGGAATGTGACTGTTTGGTTAGGTTGCGAACAGCATGACGCAATATTCGGCAATTATTAGTTATTAATTGTTTTTTCGCGCGTTAAATCGACATAAAAAAAGAGCCCCGCAGGGCTCTTTGCTGATGATTCGCTTACTTATAGGCTGACTGATGCACGCCAACCGCGCGACCAGACGGATCGTTCATGGTTTTGAACGCTTCATCCCATTCAATGGCTTTTGCTGAAGAACAGGCAACAGAAGGGCCACCTGGAACACATTCAGCCGCGCTGGCAACCGGGAACAGTTCCTCAAAAATCTCACGATACAAATACGCTTCTTTAGAAGATGGCGTGTTATACGGGAAGCGGAAGCTGGCGGTTTCCAGTTGTTGGTCGGAAACTTGCTCTGCAGCGACTTCTTTCAGCGTGTCAATCCAGCTGTAACCGACGCCGTCAGAGAACTGCTCTTTCTGACGCCACGCCACGCTGGCGGGCAGATACGATTCAAAACATTCGCGCAGGACATGTTTTTCCATTTTTCCGTTGCCGCACATTTTGTCCTGTGGGTTGATGCGCATTGCCACATCAAGGAATTTTTTGTCCAGGAAAGGCACACGGGCTTCGACACCCCAGGCAGACATTGCTTTGTTGGCACGGGCGCAGTCGAACATGTGTAGCGCCTGCAGTTTACGCACGGTTTCTTCGTGCAACTCTTTCGCGTCTGGCGCTTTGTGGAAGTAGAGATAGCCGCCAAACACTTCATCTGACCCTTCACCCGATAACACCATTTTAATGCCCATTGCTTTAATCTTGCGCGACATTAAGTACATCGGCGTTGAGGCACGAATGGTTGTGACATCATAGGTTTCGATGTGATAAATCACGTCGCGAATAGCATCCAGACCTTCCTGCACGGTGAAATGGATCTCGTGGTGGACAGTACCAAGGTGGTTTGCCACTTCCTGCGCGGCTTTCAGGTCCGGTGCGCCTTCAAGGCCAACCGCGAAAGAGTGCAGTTGCGGCCACCAGGCTTCACTGCGTTCCTGATCTTCTACACGACGCGCCGCATACTTTTTCGTGATGGCGGAAATCACGGAGGAGTCCAGACCACCGGATAACAGCACGCCGTAAGGAACATCGGACATCAGGTGACTTTTCACGGCATCTTCCAGTGCCTGACGCAGCTCGTTTTTATCCGTAACGTTGTTTTTTACTGCATCGTAATCAAACCAGTCACGCTGGTAATACTGACGAATTTCGCCGTCTTTACTCCACAGATAGCTACCGGCCGGGAATTCTTTAATCGTACGGCAAACAGGGACCAGCGCCTTCATTTCAGACGCAACGTAGAAGTTACCGTGTTCGTCGTAGCCCATATACAGTGGGATGATGCCGATGTGATCGCGGCCAATCAGGTAAGCGTCCTGCTCGCTGTCGTACAGTGCGAAGGCAAACATGCCTTGCAGGTCATCCAGAAACTCTGGACCTTTTTCCTGATACAGCGCAAGGATCACTTCGCAGTCAGAACCGGTCTGGAACTGATAGCGATCGCCGTATTCAGCACGCAGCGCCTGATGGTTATAAATCTCACCGTTAACAGCCAGGATATGTGTTTTCTTCACGTTATACAGCGGCTGAGCGCCCGCATTGACGTCGACAATAGACAGACGTTCGTGCGCCAGAATGGCGTTATCACTGGCGTAAATACCAGACCAGTCCGGGCCGCGGTGGCGCATCAGACGGGACAATTCCAGAGCCTTTTTACGCAGTTCAACTGCGTCTGTTTTAATATCGAATACGCCAAAAATAGAACACATAACCTTCTCCGTTAACCTGTTGCGTGATGCTTTTTATGTTTGCTTGATAAAGAAAATGCCGCAAAGCCGCTGGGGGCGCAAGGAGTTTGGCACGCTGAAAATAAAAAACTCAATGATGATTGTTGAATGGTGAAAAAAGATTACGTAATGAGCGCATTTATTGATGAATCATCAATAAAATGGCAATTTTATTAGATGGGGTATTTCTGTGGGCCGAATAAGGCGCTTACACCATCATCCGGTATTCACGCCGCAACATTGCCGGATGATGACGCGCGTGCGTCTTATCCGGCCTGGGATCAAATCACATCAATCTCTGCAACGGAGGGATAGATCCAGCTTGGTCTGAATGGCATGTTGTCAATATCATCAAGCTTGGATACACCAGACAGAACCAGGATAGTTTCCAGACCCGCCTGGAAGCCTGCCAGAATATCGGTGCGCAGGTTGTCGCCAACAATGACCGTTTCTTCTGAGTGCGCCTGCATTTTGTTGAGTGCTGCGCGAATAATCCACGGGCTGGGTTTGCCGACATAAAACGGTTTACGGCCGGAGATCTTCTCAATACCGGCGCAGAGCGCACCACAGGCAGGGTAAAAGCCGCGACCGTGGGTATCCGGGTTAGTGGCGATAAAACGTGCGCCGTTAGCCACAAAGTAAGCCGCTTTATGCATCATGTCCCAGTTGTACGAACGGGTCTCTCCGACAATGACAAAATCAGGGTTAACGTCGGTAATAGTAAAGCCCGCTTTATACAGCTCATGGATTAACGCGCCTTCACCCACCACGTAGGCTTTTTTCCCTTCCTGGCGACGGAGAAAATCAGCAGTAGCCATGGCGGAAGTATAAAAGACGCTATCGGGGACATTCACACCCGCGGTGGCGAAGCGGTTTGCCAGATCTTGCCCGGTCTGCGAAGGGTAGTTCGTCAGCAGGACTAACGGTAAACCTTTCTCCAGAATGCCGGTCAGAAATTCTGCCGCACCGGGTACGGCAACATTGTCGTGCATCAGCACGCCGTCGATATCACAAATTACATTCTTAATGGTCATGAACTACCCAGGGAATTCGTTATGAGTCTTATATACCCGTCATACTTCAAGTTGCATGTGCGTTGGCTTTCCTCGCTCACCCCAGTCACGTACTGGTGTACGCTCCAGGGGATTCGCTGCGTCGCCGCGTTATTCGGCCAGGCGGCCTCACCCCTACGGGGCCAGCACAAGCGCTGTTCAAAACGCTAATGCGTTTTGTCCTGTAACTCGAATTATTTAGGGTATAGTAATCCACTACTATATGAGAGCATTAGCTTTCCAGCAAACGTTGCAGCAATGAACCATTGAGCATGGCGCGCTTCACCAACGCAAATGCACCAATCGCTGAACGGTGATCCAGCGTGGAACGTACCACCGGTAAATTGTGGCGAAACGCCTTCAGTGCCTGATTATTAATGCAGCTTTCTATTGCCGGAAGCAGGACTTTATCTGCTTCGGTAATCTCACCGGCGATGACGACTTTTTGCGGATTAAACAGGTTAATCGCAATCGCGATGGTTTTACCCAGGTGGCGACCCACGTGCTCGATAACTTCTGCTGCCAGATTGTCACCTTTGTTGGCTGCCTTGCAGATAGCTTTGATACTGCAATCGTCCAACGTGAGACGGCTCGGATAGCCTTGTTTCAGTAAATTTTGTACGCGATGTTCAATGGACGCATTGGCAGCGATCGTTTCCAGACAACCAAAGTTACCGCAATGGCAGCGTTCGCCCAGTGGCTCAACCTGGATATGGCCTATTTCGCCCACGTTGCCGTTGCGTCCGATGAAAATACGCCCGTTGGAGATAATCCCTGCGCCGGTTCCGCGATGGACACGCACCAGAATGGAGTCTTCGCAGTCCTGACTTGCCCCAAAATAGTGCTCGGCAAGCGCCAGGCTGCGGATATCATGGCCGACAAAACAGGTGACCTGAAAACGTTTTTCCAGTGCGTCGACCAGTCCCCAGTTTTCAACCTGAATATGGGGCATATAGCGAATGACGCCACTTTCGGGGTCAACGAGTCCTGGCAGGATAACGGAGATTGCAATCAGCTCACGGATTTTCCGCTGGCAACTGTCAATAAAGGTGGCAATCGTATTGAGCAGCGCGTGCTCCAGTGTTTCCTGGGTGCGCTCGGGTAGCGGATAATGCTCTTCGGCAACCACTTTGCTGCTCATATCATAGAGTGTCAGCGTGGTGTCGTGGCGGCCAAGGCGAACGCCAATTGCGTGGAAATTACGGGTTTCGGTGACGATAGAGATGGCGCGGCGGCCCCCGGTGGAGGCCTGCTGATCGACTTCTTTAATCAGCCCGCGTTCAATCAGTTGACGCGTAATTTTGGTTACGCTGGCGGGAGCAAGCTGGCTTTGCTCGGCAATCTGAATTCGCGAGATTGGCCCATGCTGGTCAATCAGACGATAAACTGCCGCGCTGTTAAGCTGTTTTACGAGATCAACATTACCTATTTGAGCTTGTCCGCCTGGTGTCATTCTTTCTCTTACTCAGTAACGACCTCGTTGCCATTAACGATGGTCTTGATAATTTTAAAGTCGTGCGTGAACGCGGTCAGGTTGGCTACTTTGCCTGGCGCGATACTGCCGAGTTGTTTGTCGACGCCAATGGCGCGAGCAGGGTAGAGCGTTGCCATACGCAGGACTTCGTCCAGTGCGATACCGCAATGTTCAACCAGATTGCGTACACCTTCGATCATGGTTAATGATGAACCGCTCAGCGTGCCGTTCTCATCAACACACAGTCCATTGCGGTAGTATATTGTTTTACCAGCGAAAATGAACTGTTCAATGTTTGCACCCGCTGGTGCAGTTGCGTCGGTCACCAGGCACAGTTTGTCACCTTTCAGGCGTTTGGCATTGCGGATGTTGGCATAGTCAACATGCATGCCATCGGCGATGATACCGCAATAAATATCGGCCTCATCAAGAACCGCACCTGCCAGACCTGGTTCGCGGCCGGTAATATAAGGCATCGCGTTGAACAGATGTGTTGCAAAGGAAATGCCTGCACGGAAACCGATTTTTGCTTCTTTCAGCGTCGCGTTAGAGTGGCCCGCAGACACCACGATACCTGCATTCACCAGTTGGGTGATCACTTCGGCAGGAACCATTTCAGGCGCCAGCGTCACTTTGGTGATGACATCCGCATTATCGCACAGGAAATCGACCAGCGCAGCGTCTGGCTGGCGGACAAAGCTCGGATTATGCGTACCTTTTTTCACCAGATTCAGCCATGGACCTTCAAGGTGTAGCCCTAATGCCTGATTTGGATGCTTAGCGAGGTATTCACGCATGACGCGAACGCCCTGCTTCATCAGGTCATCGCTGGTGGTGATTAGCGTTGGCAGATAGTTGGTGCAGCCAGATTTTTCATTGGCTTTCTGCATGATTTCCAGCGTCTCAACGGTAACGGCCTCTGCCGTATCGTTAAACTGTACACCGCCACAGCCGTTTAACTGCACATCAATAAAACCGGGGGAGACAATGGCCCCATTCAGTGAGCGTTGTTCAATCCCTGGCGGCAATTCAGACAGTGGGCAAACGCTATCGATCAGGCCATTGGCGACAACAATCGCATGGTCATCAAGAATTTCGTGACCGGTAAAAATCCGGCCCTGGGTTAAAGCATACATTCCGACCCCCGATTTCAAAAAAATGCCGCCCTGCACGTTTTCGGCAGGGCGGAGACATCATTACAGACCTTTAATATTTTCCGCTTCTAACTCGTTAAAGTATTTCAGCGTCTTCACTTTCAGCTCCATAGTGGAAGGCTCATCGCAGACCACAACCGCTTTCGGATGCAGTTGCAGACAGCTGATAGTCCACATGTGGTTAACGTTACCTTCAACAGCCGCCTGCAGCGCCTGGGCTTTCTGGTGACCCAGCACCAGGATCATCACTTCTTCAGCATCCAACAAGGTGCCCACGCCTACGGTCAGTGCATATTTAGGCACCTGGCTTACGTCGCCGTCAAAGAAGCGTGAGTTTGCTACGCGGGTGTCGTGGGTCAGCGTTTTGATACGAGTACGGGAAGCTAAAGATGAAGCGGGTTCGTTGAACGCAATGTGACCATCGTTACCTACGCCGCCCATAAACAGATGGATTTTACCGTAAGAACGGATTTTCTCTTCATACTGACGGCATTCTGCATCAATATCCGGCGCGTTACCATTGAGCAGGTTGATGTTTTCTGCTGGGATATCAACATGATCAAAGAAGTTGCGGTGCATAAAGCTGTGATAGCTTTCTGGATGCTCTTTCGGCAGGCCAACATATTCGTCCATGTTGAAAGTGACAACATGTTTGAAGCTCACCTGGCCCGCTTTGTGCATTTCGACTAATGCTTTATAGGCAGTCAGCGGAGTACCGCCAGTTGGCAGGCCCAGAACGAACGGACGATCTGCCGTTGGTTTGAATGCGTTAATACGGTTAACGATATGGCGAGCAGCCCATTTGCCGACTTGTTCAGCGGTATTCAGGGGGATCAGTCTCATTCTTCACCTCAAAAGTAAATGTAAGCAGTTGGCGGATTGAGTCTCTGTGCAGTATTAAGCGTAACCTGGTTTTGCATCGGTAAGGATCAATCCGTTTCGATTTTTTGAATGATAAAATAAGTTTTCGTAGTTAGCCAGTGTAAGGGAGGGTTAATAACGATATTTGGTGATTGGAATCACAAAAAACACGCTTTTAATTTGCGATACGAATTAATTTTTCACACACTCTGAATGTAGATGAATGGTTAATGTTGTTGTTCCAAAATCTCTTGCTGTTGCAGTTAGGAATGGTCGCACAATAAAAATATGGCTTCAAAGGAGCCTAATCGGGGTCTCGTAGGGGGAATAAAATGAATATTTTAGGTTTTTTCCAGCGGCTGGGTAGGGCGTTACAGCTCCCCATCGCGGTGCTGCCAGTCGCGGCACTGTTGCTGCGATTCGGCCAACCAGATTTACTGAACGTACCCTTCATCGCGCAAGCGGGTGGGGCTATCTTTGATAACCTCGCGTTAATTTTTGCTATCGGTGTGGCTTCCAGCTGGTCTAAAGACAGCGCGGGTGCGGCAGCGCTGGCAGGTGCGGTTGGTTATTTCATATTGACCAAAGCAATGGTTACCATTAACCCAGCGATCAACATGGGCGTTCTGGCAGGTATCATCACCGGTCTGGTCGGCGGCGCTGTGTATAACCGTTGGTCTGGCATCAAACTGCCTGATTTCCTGAGTTTCTTCGGTGGCAAACGTTTTGTACCTATCGCCACGGGCTTCTTCTGCTTGGTGCTGGCTGCTATCTTCGGCTACGTGTGGCCGCCGGTGCAGAACGCCATCCATGCGGGTGGTGAGTGGATCGTGGGCGCTGGCGCGCTGGGTTCCGGTATTTTTGGCTTCATCAACCGTCTGCTGATCCCAACCGGTCTGCATCAGGTTCTGAACACCATCGCCTGGTTCCAGATTGGTGAATTCACTAACGCTGCAGGCACAGTATTCCATGGTGATATCAACCGCTTCTACGCGGGTGACGGCACTGCGGGTATGTTCATGTCTGGCTTCTTCCCGATCATGATGTTTGGTCTGCCGGGTGCGGCACTGGCGATGTACTTCGCCGCGCCGAAAGCACGTCGTCCTATGGTCGGCGGTATGCTGCTGTCCGTTGCTATCACCGCATTCTTGACCGGTGTTACCGAGCCGCTGGAATTCCTGTTTATGTTCCTGGCTCCGTTGCTGTACCTCTTGCACGCTGTTCTGACAGGTATCAGCCTGTTCGTTGCGACGCTGTTGGGGATTCACGCCGGCTTCTCCTTCTCCGCAGGTGCTATTGACTACGTGTTGATGTACAACCTGCCGGCTGCAAGTAAGAACGTCTGGATGCTGGTCGTCATGGGTCTGGTGTTCTTCGTTATTTACTTCGTCCTGTTCAGCGCGGTTATTCGTATGTTTAACCTGAAAACGCCGGGTCGTGAAGATAAAGAAGACGAGATTGTTACTGACGAAGCGAACAGCAATACCGAAGAAGGTTTAGCTCAACTGGCAACTAACTACATTGCGGCGGTTGGCGGTACGGATAACCTGAAAGCGATTGATGCCTGTATCACCCGCCTGCGTCTGACCGTTGGCGATTCTGCCCGCGTAAATGATGCGATGTGCAAACGTTTAGGCGCATCGGGTGTGGTTAAGCTGAACAAACAAACTATTCAGGTCATCGTGGGTGCGAAAGCTGAATCTATCGGCGACGAAATGAAGAAAGTTGTGGCACGTGGCCCGGTTGCGGCAGCGTCTACTGACAGTACTCCGGCAGCGGCTGCCCCGGTTGCAAAACCGCAGGCGGTAGCGAATGCAGCCACCATTGAAGCGCTGGTTTCTCCGATTACCGGTGATGTGGTTGCACTGGAGCAGGTGCCTGATGAAGCCTTCGCCAGCAAAGCAGTGGGTGACGGCGTGGCGGTAAAACCAACGGATAAAATCGTGGTTTCTCCGGCAGCGGGTACTATTGTGAAAATATTCAACACCAACCATGCGTTCTGTCTGGAAACAGAAAAAGGTGCGGAAATCGTGGTCCATATGGGTATCGATACCGTGGCGTTGGAAGGTAAAGGCTTTAAACGTCTGGTTGAAGAAGGTGCGGTTGTTGCAGCAGGTCAACCGATTCTGGAAATGGATCTGGAATACCTGAACGCGAACGCACGTTCCATGATTAGTCCGGTTGTTTGCAGCAATAGCGATGATTTCGGTGGTCTGGTTGTTAAAGCCGAAGGTCATGTGGTTGCCGGTCAAACACCACTGTATGAGATTAAAGGTAAGTAATTGCTCGTAGGCTGGATAAGGCGTAAGCGCCGCCATCCGGCACGATGAGATGATTAACAGCGGCGGGGGATAATCCTCCGCCGCTTTTTTTTGCAGCAATTGCCCGCATAATAGCTGTCTGATACGTATTTTGCGTAACTAAAGGTTGTCAGTCAGTCCTGCTTATAAGATCATACGCCGTTATACGTTGTTTACGCTTTGAGGAATCCACGATGAGTGAGGCTGAAGCCCGCCCGAGTAACTTTATTCGTCAGATCATCGATGAAGATCTGGCCAGTGGTAAGCACACCACTATCCATACCCGTTTTCCGCCGGAGCCAAATGGCTATCTGCACATTGGCCACGCGAAATCCATTTGTCTGAACTTTGGTATTGCGCAAGATTACCAGGGCCAGTGCAACCTGCGTTTTGATGATACGAACCCGGTTAAAGAAGATATCGAGTACGTTGAATCGATTAAAAACGACGTTGAATGGTTAGGTTTCCACTGGACTGGCGATATTCGCTACTCTTCGGATTACTTCGATCAGCTACATGCTTACGCGGTAGAGCTTATTAACAAAGGTCTGGCGTATGTCGACGAACTGTCCGCCGACGAAATCCGTGAATACCGTGGCACGCTGACTCAGCCTGGTAAAAACAGCCCGTTCCGCGATCGCAGCGTTGAAGAAAACCTCGCGCTGTTTGAAAAAATGCGTACCGGTGGTTTTGAAGAAGGTAAAGCCTGCCTGCGTGCGAAAATCGATATGGCTTCGCCGTTTATCGTGATGCGTGACCCGGTGCTGTACCGCATTAAGTTTGCTGAACACCATCAGACTGGCAACAAGTGGTGCATCTATCCGATGTACGACTTCACCCACTGCATCAGCGATGCGCTGGAAGGCATCACACATTCACTGTGTACGCTGGAATTCCAGGATAACCGCCGTCTGTACGACTGGGTGCTGGATAACATCACCATTCCGGTTCACCCGCGCCAGTACGAGTTCTCGCGCCTGAATCTTGAATACACTGTGATGTCTAAGCGTAAGCTGAACCTGCTGGTGACTGATAAACACGTTGAAGGCTGGGACGATCCGCGCATGCCGACTATCTCGGGTCTGCGCCGTCGTGGTTACACGGCTGCTGCAATTCGTGAATTCTGCAAACGCATCGGTGTGACCAAACAGGATAACACCATTGAAATCGCTTCTCTGGAATCCTGCATCCGTGAAGATCTGAACGAAAACGCACCGCGCGCAATGGCGGTTATCGATCCGGTGAAACTGGTTATCGAAAACTACCCACAGGGCGAAAGCGAGTTGGTCACTATGCCTAACCATCCGAGCAAGCCGGAAATGGGCAGCCGTGAAGTACCGTTCAGCGGTGAAATCTGGATCGACAGGGCCGATTTCCGCGAAGAAGCCAACAAACAGTACAAGCGCCTGGTGATGGGTAAAGAAGTCCGTCTGCGTAATGCTTACGTCATCAAAGCTGAGCGCGTAGAGAAAGATGCGGAAGGTAATATCACGACTATTTTCTGCACCTACGATGCTGACACGCTGAGTAAAGACCCGGCCGATGGCCGTAAAGTAAAAGGCGTTATTCATTGGGTAAGTGCGGCTCATGCGCTGCCGATTGAAATCCGCCTGTACGATCGTCTGTTCAGCGTACCTAACCCGGGGGCTGCGGAAGATTTCCTGTCCGTTATTAACCCAGAGTCGCTGGTGATTAAACAGGGCTATGGTGAGCCTTCGCTACAGGCCGCGGTTGCTGGTAAAGCGTTCCAGTTCGAGCGTGAAGGGTACTTCTGCCTCGACAGCCGCTATGCAACAGCTGACAAACTGGTGTTTAACCGCACCGTGGGTCTGCGCGATACATGGGCTAAAGTAGGCGAATAAACCGTCGTTACGCATCCTTTCAAACGCCGCATTCTGCGGCGTTTTTTTTCGCCTGAAAATGGTTAGCAGACTCTATTTGCGCAGCGAAATAATTGTTATTCAGGAATGATTTTTGCTGTTTATATTTTTCTAACAAAAACCTTGTGTTATCAGTCACTCTGGACTGAAACCGATTTCATCTTTATGGAAAACAAGTCTTTTTTCAATTATTCAACGCTTTTTTATCTTCCAATGAAAATGTAACAGAAAGCAATGAAATATGTGCGGTTGCTCATGTTCTTACATACTGGTTACAAAAAGAGATTGATAATTCGCGTCGCGAAAAATAGTCTATTCATTGTAGTCAATGAGGTTTTCTCAGCGCTACTTTTTTAATTTTTGCTTTTTCGCTGTTCGCTTTTGTCGACAGCTTTTATACGTCAAAGAGGATTAACATATGCGTACGTTTAGTGGCAAACGTAGTACGCTGGCGCTGGCTATCGCCGGTATCACAGCAATGTCGGGTTTTGTTGTCGCTCCTCAGGTTCACGCCGAAGGTTTTATTGATGACTCTACCTTAACGGGTGGCATTTATTACTGGCAGCGTGAGCGCGACCGTAAAGACGTTACCGATCATGACAAATACAAGACTAACCTTTCTCACTCCACCTGGAACGCAAACCTCGACTTCCAGTCCGGTTATGCGGCTGATATGTTTGGTATTGATGTCGCAGCATTTACCGCTATTGAAATGAACGAAAGTAGCGAAAGTGGCCATCCAAACGAAATCGCATTCTCTTCAAAAAATAAAGGCTATGACGAAGATTACTCCGGTGATAAGAGCGGGATTAGCCTGTATAAAGCGGCCGCCAAATTTAAGTTTGGCCCAACCTGGGCGCGCGCTGGTTATATTCAGCCAACCGGGCAAACTCTGCTGGCACCACACTGGAGCTTTATGCCTGGCACCTATCAGGGGGCTGAAGCCGGTGCCAACTTCGATTATGGTGATGCGGGTGCGCTGAGCTTCTCCTATATGTGGGCCAACGAATATAAAGCACCGTGGCACACCGAAGTCGATAAATTCTATCAGGCCGATAAAAAGACCAAAGTTGATTACCTCCATTCAATCGGCGCAAAGTATGACTTCAAAAATAACCTGTTGCTGGAAGCGGCATTCGGTCAGTCTGAAGGCTACGTCGATCAGTATTTCGCCAAAGCCAGCTACAAATTTGATTTAGGCGGTAATCCGTTTACCACCAGCTACCAGTTCTACGGTGCCCGCGATAAGGTAGATGACCGCACTGTTAACGACATTTATGATGGCACGGCCTGGCTGCAGGCACTGACCTTCGGCTACAAAGTGGCAGAAGTCGTTGATCTGCGACTGGAAGGGACCTGGGTTAAAGCTGACGGGCAGCAGGGCTACTTCCTGCAGCGTATGACCCCGACCTATGCGTCTTCAAACGGTCGTCTGGACGTTTGGTGGGATAACCGCTCTGACTTCAACGCCAACGGTGAAAAGGCCGTGTTCTTCGGTGCGATGTATGACCTGAAGAACTGGAACCTGCCTGGCTGGGCAGTGGGTGCATCATACGTTTACGCGTGGGATGCTAAACCGGCAACCTGGCAGCTCAACCCGGATGCGTACTACGACAAAAATCGTACTATCGAAGAGTCGTCTTACAGCCTGGATGCGGTCTATACCCTGCAGGACGGCCGTGCGAAGGGCACTATGTTTAAACTGCACTTCACGCAGTACGACAACCATTCAGATATTCCAAGCTGGGGCGGTGGTTACGGTAACATCTTCCAGGATGAGCGTGACGTGAAATTCATCGTTATTGCTCCGTTCACCATCTTCTAATGCCGACAGCGGCAGGCCGCAAGCCTGCCGTTTTGTTGAGGAGTGTGTTATGAAAAAGCTGATACTCATCGCCGTCATGGCATCAGGGCTGGTTGCCTGCGCGCAATCACCCGCGCCGAAAGAAGATAGCCGTCTTAAGGAAGCCTACAGCGCGTGTATCAATACCGCGCAGGGCTCGCCGGAGAAAATCGAAGCCTGCCAAAGCGTGTTGAATGTGCTGAAGAAAGAAAAACAACACCAGCAGTTTGCGAATGAAGAAAGCGTGCGCGTACTGGATTACCAGCAGTGTATCCAGGCAACGCGTACGGGTAACGATCAATCCGTCAAGGCCGATTGCGATAAGGTCTGGCAGGAAATTCGCAGTAATAATACGGCGAAATAAAACGTGGTATGAACAAGAACGGGCGGAGAGATATCTTCGCCCGTTTGCATTTTAGCGTTGTTTTTCAATTGCCCACTTGAGTAATGCCGCACAACGGTAGAATCCGTGGGCAAATTTTCCGTATGGGATGGTCAGAAATAGCGCCATGACGACACCAAGATGAATAGCAAGCAAAATAGCCATCCATGAGGTATCTCTGCCTGCCAACAGCGCTAAGCCTGTCAGACTCGTCAGTAGCAGCAACAGGATAAAACCGCGGTCCATCGGCTTTTGCCTTGCGTCGCCCTGTAGCGGTGAGCGTTTAAAATTCAGCCATAGCAAGCCTGCAGGTCCGATCACCAGACCAATACCGCCCAATGTGCCAAGGATTACCGGGATGCTGAAAAACGGGTAGGGGGCTTCGATACCAGCGAAATAGTGGTAGCCTGTCGCCACGACGGTGGCGGCAAAACAGAGCATAAAACCGTAGAAAGTGAAGTGATGAAACCGGCGGCGCATCAGGGTGAAAGCATCATCCGCTTCGTTACACCCTTTACCGTGCCCACCATCGAGATATTTCAGCGTCAGCGCATTGTGTGAGGCTTCAGCAATGTCAGCAGAACGCGGCATCCCCGGAGAAATCTCCCGCCAGAACCGGATAACGCCCGCCATGAGCAGACCCATCGCCAGAATAAAGACTGAACCAAACATCCATGCCAGCAGGTTATGCGGGAAAATTTGATAAAAATCTCCGGCCAGCGGAGGATGGAGCAGGGAACCTTTTAACCCCACGGCAAGAAGTAAAAACAGGATCAGGCCGAAAACCAGCGACAGCGTTACGGTCATGCCAGCCCGGCGGTAAAGCGCGCCAAAAGTGGCGGGTTGCGTATAGTGTTGATAGGTTTCCAGCCTTACTTCTGCCATTGCTTTTGGCACATTGATGGCAAATTCATGGGGCGGTGCGTATTGACACGCGTGCAGGCAGGCGCCGCAGTTATGGCACAAATTGGCCAGATAGTTGATATCCGCTTTTCCGAATTCCAGACGCTGAGTCATCGCCGGGAAAACGGCGCAAAAACCCTCGCAATAGCGGCAGGCATTGCAAACTTGCATGACTCGTTCAACTTCTGCTTCTGGCTCGGTAAGCATTTTCGCTTCGATAATTAATCTCTCAAGCTGTTTCATGATGAGCCTCCTCACGTGCTGCCAGAGCGGCTTCTTTTCCGGCAATACGACCAAAGGTGGTCCCTATCGACATGCCCACACCTGCGGTGTAGCCTTTTCCCAGCA
This sequence comes from Citrobacter sp. R-1.5.2, assembly GCF_035064245.1. Taxonomy (NCBI): domain Bacteria; kingdom Pseudomonadati; phylum Pseudomonadota; class Gammaproteobacteria; order Enterobacterales; family Enterobacteriaceae; genus Citrobacter; species Citrobacter sp. R-1.5.2. Next base: position 141,997 of record NZ_JASEYC010000003.1, read on the forward strand.
CGTTGCCCGCCATCATCTCTCCGGCTACGAACAGATTGCGACTTGGAAGCCCTGCAAAATGCACCGCGGCGTGTTCATTCACCTTTAACCCCAGGTAGGTGAAGGTGATCCCCGGACGTAAGGCATAGCCATAGTAAGGTGGCGTATCCAGTGGTCGCGCCCAATGTGTTTTTGCCGGTGTCAGATTTTGTGTTGCACAGTTATCCAGTGTGGTGTGGTCAAAGTGCCCTGGCCGGCAGGCGCTGTTGTACTGCATGACAGTATGGGTAAAGCGCTCAGTATCCAGTCCCAACTGACGTGCCAGCTCTGCTAACGTATTGGCCTGTGCACCAGGAAAAACCGGGGGCATGAAGTGACCGATCGCTTTACTGTCGATAATGGAGTAACCAATTTGTCCGGGCTGGTGGGCAACCAGACGTCCCCAGATTGCATAACGTTTTGGCCAGAAATCCTCGCCTTCATCATAAAATCGTTCTGCATCACGGTTCACTACGATGCCCAGAGAGACACAGTCCACCCGGGTGCAAATTCCGCCGTCATATAAGGGAGCCCGGGCATCAATCGCCACGCAGTGTGATTGCGAGGGCTCGCCGATAATGTCCGCGCCGGCATCGATCATAAATTTGAGTAGTACGCCCTGATTAAAGCGCGTGCCGCGAATGAGGAAGTTATCCGCTGGCCATTCACCGCGGGCGTTCTCACCCCATGCTTCTCGCAGCCATTCGCGGTTAGATTCAAACCCGCCAGCAGCAAGTACACAGGTCTTTGCCGGAATGCGTTCTGCACCTGCCAGTGCTGCCACGAACTTGCCATTATGCAGTTCAAGTGCCTGGACTGGTGTGTTATAGCGGATTTGCACCCCCAGTTTTTCTGCGCTGCGATAATAGGCGTTTACGAGTGCTTTTCCTCCGCCCATAAAGAAGGCATTCGTTCGCGCGACATGCAAAGCGCCAGAAAGTGGCGGTTGAAAGTTAACGCCGTGCTGGCGCATCCAGTCGCGGCATTGGGAAGAGGTACGGATCACCAGCCGAGCCAGTGCTTCGTTGGTATTACCTTCCGTTACACGCCAGAGGTCCTGCCAGAACTCCTCTTCGGGATAGCTCTCCACCAGTACATCCTGTGGCGCATCATGCATACAGCGTAAATTACGCGTGTGTTGGGAGTTCCCTCCGCGCCATTCACGCGGGGCCGCCTCAAGCAGCAATACCGAAGCGCCTTGCTCCCTGGCGGTTAAAGCGGCACATAGTGCTGCATTGCCGCCGCCAATCACCAGAACATCAACCATCGCAGACTCCATTACCACTTAACCAATTGTTAAGTTTGTAATTAAAATGTATACGAGTAAGTTGTGGGGACGCTATGACGTGATGCTAAACAGCCCTTTAATTATTGTAAAGGGTAGCACCTGGCCAGCGTCCAGATTCCACCAGTTGATGCATCACTTTGGTGAGTACCACACGGGCAGCGAGGCCTGCTGGGGTGAGTTCATCGTCAGAAAGGCTGACCAAAAAGTTGGGGCGGCTAAGTATGGGATTATGGATGCCAACCACTCTTAATGTCTCTTTATCAAGATGGGAAATTGCCGCGCCGGGCTGAAGTGTTGCACCAATTCCGCTGCGAACGGCGTGCATCAGTAGCGTCAGGCCGTCAATTTCTGTGGCGATCTCAATGTTCAGCGCATGCTCCTGGCTGATAGCATCCAGTCTGCCGCGCAGACCATGACCTGGGCTTGGCATTATCAATGGAATATTAACCAGTTCGGCTGGCGCAATAGTGTCATCCGCAATACCTGCCAGCAAGGTATGAGTACCAATCAAAAATAACCGTTCCTCAAGAATCGCTCTTGCGCTCCAGCGCAGGATTTTTTCCTTCTGAAAGACCACGGCCAAATCAATTTGACGGGTATTAATCATTCGTTCCAGATTGCCAGAGAGACTTTCCACTACATGCAGGCGGACATCGGCATAGCTTTCCCGCATAGCGTTGATGAAAGGCATTCCGAGCACGGAAGCGGTGCTGGGTGCCATACCGACGCTGACGTGCCCGGAAAGTCTGGCCTCCCGTGCCGCAAGGATGGCATCGTCTGCGTGGCGTAATGCCAGTTGTGCCTGAGAGTAAAAAGCCAGTCCAGCGCTGGTGGGCGTCACGCCACGAGAAGTCCGTTGCAGCAGACGTATGGCGAGTTCGTTTTCCAGACGGGTCATTTGCTGACTGAGCGCCGAAACACCGATATTGAGGTCGAGCGCTGCGCTACCCATGCTGCCGGTTTCTACAATGCGCACAAAATAGCGTAACTGGCGAAGTTCCATTTCGACTCTCCGATGAAGGCAATTGATTTTTACATTAAAGCAACACAGGAGCGGTGGGAAGGGGAAAGGGGCAGGTAACGCCCATAAAAAAAGCCAACCGTAAGGTTGGCTTTTCAGAAAGCATCACATTATTTGGCGTCGTGCGCATGATCATCTTCGCGGCAATCGCCTTCAGCGCAGTGACCGTAAAGATAGAGGCTATGGTTAGTTAAACGAATACCATGTTTAGCCGCAATCTCACGTTGACGCGCTTCGATGGAGTCATCGCTGAATTCGACCACTTTGCCGCAGTCAAGGCAAATCAGGTGATCGTGATGATGTTGCTGGGTCAGTTCGAAGACGGATTTACCACCTTCAAAATTGTGGCGGGTCACGATACCGGCATCATCAAATTGGTTCAGCACGCGATACACGGTCGCCAGACCAATTTCTTCACCCATGTCGATCAGGCGTTTGTATAAGTCTTCCGCACTGACGTGATGGTTATCCGGTTCCTGAAGAACTTCCAGAATCTTTAAACGAGGAAGCGTTACTTTCAGGCCAGCCTTCTTTAATGCGGTATTGTTGTCAGTCATGCGGAATCTGTCCTGTAGCTAAACGGTTCACTTCATTAACAGAAGTGACAGAAATTGCACTTGAGATAATGCGTATCATTATAGAACTGCCATGCCTAAATGAAAACTGCAAGTCTCTGGCAAATATTGTTAATCAAAACGTGGTATCACCAACAAACACACTGTGCAATACCCGATTGGCATCCAGCCATTGTACAGGGTCAGGCGAAAAAGTTACAAATTTGTAGCAATTATTTTGATTGGTTTTATCTATTGATGCGGCGCAGATGAATATCTACGCCGCACGAAATCAGGCATTGATGATTTCGTCGAGGTGCAGCTCTTCAGCGATCTGCTTAACCCATTTTTCTACGCGTTCTGCGGTCAGTTCCGGCTGGCGATCCTCATCGATAGCCAGACCCACAAAGTGGTCGTCATCTGCCAGGCCTTTGGACGCTTCAAAATGGTAACCCGCCGTTGGCCAGTGGCCGACGATGGTAGCGCCGCGCGGCTCGATGATGTCGCGGATGGTGCCTAACGCATCACAGAAATATTCTGCGTAATCTTCCTGGTCGCCACAGCCGAACAATGCCACCAGTTTACCGTTAAAATCAATGTCTTCCAGAGTAGGGAAGAAGTCATCCCAGTCGCACTGCGCTTCACCGTAGTACCAGGTTGGGATGCCGAGCAGCAGAATGTCATACCCTTCCAGGTCTTCTTTGCTGCTTTTTGCAATGTCATGTACATCGGCAACGTCTTTACCAAGCTGTTTTTGAATCATTTTTGCGATATTTTCGGTATTACCGGTGTCGCTGCCGAAAAAGATGCCAGTGATTGCCATGAGTAAAATAACCTCTTGAAACTTATTGAAATGGTGGTGGCGCATTGCCCACGGATAAGGGCAATCATAGCAGAACAGTCCGGCATGCGGAAACAGCAAACACGCGGGACTGCACTCTGTGCTACACGATTTATGATTTAGAGCAGAAATTCAGACTATGCCTGACCGCGCAATGCGGTGAGTTGGTTCATCAGCATCTCTTCGATGAGTTCACTGCGACTCATGTTGCGCGCTTCCGCCAACTCATTTAGAGCGTCAACGGCATCCGCGTTCAATTTCAGTTCGACACGCTTGAGTCCACGAACTTTGTCGCGTTTAAGCTGATTACGTTTATTAATACGTAACTGTTCATCACGCGAAAGCGGATTGGTTTTGGGTCGTCCCGGGCGACGCTCCTGCGCGAACAGATCTAATGTCGTACGGTCCGTTTGTTCTTTGGCCATGATCTTGGTGACTTCGGGGAAACAATCAGCCAGGCGTCTGCCCGGATGGATAGCGCGCCATAATACATCAGCAGGGGAGGCGCGCCAACGCCCACGCACGTAATCGCGCGCGGACGCTGAGTTTTTAATCAGTTAACCTTCTCACTCAGATAACGACGGATAGCGCGCAGCACCGCATCGGGTTTTTCCGCATGTACCCAATGGCCTGCGCCGGCAATAACGTGGGCGCGGGCCTGCGGAAACTGGGCCAGTAATTGCTCGCGATACGCTTGTGTCACATAAGGTGAATTACCGCCGGGGATAAACAACGCCGGATGTTCCCAGGCGGGTATGGTTTCCCATCCTACGATATGGGGATACTGATCCCACAACACCGGGACGTTAAAGCGCCACTCGCCGTCAACAAAGGATTTCAGCAGAAACTGGATCACGCCTTCTTCTTGCAAATGCTGACGCATGACGCTCGCGGCCTGCTGGCGAGAGGAAGCCTGGGCATCTGTTACCGCGTTAATGGCGGCAAAAATCTCATCGTGGCGGCGTACGTGATAGTCAACCGGTGCAATATCGATGGCGACCAGTTGATCGATGCGTTCCGGTGCCAGTGCGGTCAGTGCCATGACGGCTTTGCCCCCCATGGAGTGCCCAATAAAGGTCGCTTTTTCGATGTGTTGCTCATCGAGGGTATCCAACAGATCCTGCGCCATTGCAGGATAATTCATCTCCGGTGAGCGGGGAGAGAGGCCATGATTTCGCATATCGACCTGGATGATATCGTGATCAACGACCAGGGAGCGTGCCAGTATGCCCAGATTATCCAGACAGCCAAACAGACCGTGAACCAGGACGATGGGAGAATTATTGTGCGGGTTTTGCGCAGATTGCGCTCGGATATTCAATTTCATGGCAAAGTTCTTTTTTTCACACTCACGGGTTAGGGTATCATGTTGACCATTCTGCCACATGGCTGCAACAACTACGGTTACTCCGAGTTTTGCTGGTCACCAGGCTCGACGCTATCCGCTGTTAGGATTTGCCTTTACACTACAGCGTGTAAAGTCCTGACAACTTGTATTCAGCCAAACATTGCACTGGATTAAGATGAAAACGATTGAAGTTGATGATGAACTCTATAGCTATATTGCCAGCCACACCAAGCATATTGGCGAGAGCGCATCCGACATTTTACGGCGTATGTTGAAGTTTTCCGCCGCATCACAGCCTGTCACTCCGGTAGTAAAAGAAGTCCGCGCCGTGCAACCTGTCGTGGAAGCCAAGCCGGTCAACCCCGCGAAAGACAAAGTGCGCGCTATGCGTGAACTGCTGCTTTCCGATGAATATGCGGAACAGAAAAAAGCAGTGAATCGCTTTATGCTGGTGCTGTCTACACTTTACTCACTGGATCAACATGCGTTTGCACAAGCAACAGAATCGTTGCATGGCCGCACGCGCGTTTATTTCGCAGCGGATGAACAGACGTTGCTGAAAAATGGTAATCAAACCAAACCGAAACACGTGCCAGGCACGCCATATTGGGTGATCACCAACACGAATACCGGCCGTAAATGCAGCATGGTTGAACATATCATGCAGTCAATGCAATTCCCCGCGGAGTTGATTGAAAAGGTTTGCGGAACAATTTAATCCTTGCATTAGAAGGACCAGGCAATGGCAATCCACAACCGTGCAGGTCAACCTGCACAACAGAGTGATTTGATTAATGTCGCCCAGTTAACGGCGCAATACTATGTACTAAAACCGACGGCAGGGAATGCGGAGCACGCGGTGAAGTTCGGTACATCCGGGCATCGCGGTAGTGCGGGTCGTCATAGTTTTAATGAGCCGCATATTCTGGCTATCGCTCAGGCGATTGCCGAAGAACGTGCGAAAAACGGGATTACTGGCCCGTGCTATGTGGGCAAGGATACCCACGCGTTGTCTGAACCGGCATTTATCTCTGTACTGGAAGTGCTGGCGGCGAACGGTGTTGATGTCATCGTGCAGGAAAACAACGGCTTTACGCCAACACCTGCCGTGTCTAATGCTATCCTGGTCCACAATAAAAAAGGCGGTCCGCTGGCTGACGGTATTGTGATCACGCCGTCCCATAACCCACCAGAAGACGGCGGCATTAAATACAATCCGCCAAACGGTGGCCCGGCAGATACCAACGTCACCAAAGTCGTAGAGGACAGGGCTAATGCACTGTTGGCTGATGGTCTGAAAGGCGTGAAGCGTATCCCGCTGGATGCCGCACTGGCGTCCGGTCATGTTAAAGAGCAAGACCTGGTTCAACCCTTCGTGGAAGGGCTGGCAGATATCGTCGATATGGCGGCAATCCAGAAAGCGGGTCTGACGCTGGGCGTTGATCCACTGGGTGGTTCCGGTATCGAATACTGGAAACGTATCGCTCAGCACTACAACCTGAATCTGACTCTCGTTAACGATCAGGTCGACCAGACTTTCCGCTTTATGCATCTTGATAAAGACGGTGCCATTCGTATGGACTGCTCCTCCGAGTGCGCGATGGCTGGTCTGCTGGCGCTGCGTGACAAGTTCGATTTGGCGTTTGCCAATGACCCGGACTATGACCGTCACGGTATCGTAACGCCGGCTGGACTGATGAATCCGAACCACTATCTGGCGGTCGCGATCAACTACCTGTTCCAGCATCGCCCACAATGGGGCAAAGATGTCGCTGTGGGTAAAACACTGGTGTCCTCCGCGATGATCGATCGTGTGGTGAACGACCTGGGACGTAAACTGGTCGAAGTGCCGGTGGGTTTCAAATGGTTTGTTGACGGTCTGTTCGACGGTAGCTTTGGTTTCGGCGGCGAAGAAAGTGCGGGGGCATCTTTCCTGCGTTTCGACGGTACACCGTGGTCGACTGACAAAGATGGCATCATCATGTGTCTGCTGGCAGCGGAAATTACGGCTGTGACAGGCAAGAACCCGCAAGAGCATTACAACGAACTGGCGGCGCGCTTTGGTGCACCGAGCTATAACCGAATTCAGGCTGGAGCCACCTCCGCGCAGAAAGCGGCGTTGTCTAAGCTCTCTCCGGAAATGGTTAGCGCCAGCACGCTGGCGGGCGACCCGATCACTGCGCGTCTGACGGCAGCGCCAGGCAACGGCGCATCGATTGGCGGCCTGAAAGTGATGACTGACAACGGTTGGTTTGCCGCACGCCCGTCAGGTACCGAAGACGCTTACAAGATCTACTGCGAAAGCTTCCTGGGTGAAGAACACCGCAAACAGATCGAAAAAGAAGCCGTTGAGATCGTCAGCGAAGTGTTGAAAAACGCGTAAAAATACTTTTTTAGTGGCCGAGTCTGACAGAGGCGATTACACAATCGCCTCTGTTTTTTTAGTCAATCTATTACACACTGCGAGAGCAGGCGATATCCATGGCGTGATCGCCTGCATTATCGTAAACGTTCCCGTTGGACCAGAACATATAGGTTCTTGAGTTACGTCCCTGTTCTTGTGCCCAGCCAGCGTTTTCGTTGCTGACCCGTGTCCATGTAGGGTAGTGGAGCAGCGATCCCCACTCGCCGTATAACGTGCCTGGCGTTCCATTATGCCCACTCCCGCCGAGAGGGGAATTGCTCATTTCCGTATAGCTGGGGACGTTCATCCCCATCGCTGAGCAAACGCCATCAGGTTCAGACTGATCGGCCGTCTGTTTCCCGGCGGATACAAACCAGCGATTGACGGTAAAGGTATAGGTCAGAGGATCGCCGGTTGCGCCATTTTTGGGCGTCGCGCTGACGGTAACCGTTTTAGTCGCGGTGCCAGGCGCGCCGGAAAACGTGACGGTACCGCTGCTGTCGACGCTCGCCCAGGACTGGTTCGTGCTCCAGCTATAGTTGGCTGCATTTCGGGCATCATAATTGATTAATATCTGAAAGTTCGCGCCAGGAAAACCGGTGGTTGGGACTCCTGCGCTGGGATCAAAACTAAAGCCGTTAATCATGACCTGGCTTATCGCGTTCTTATTAAAGCTAACGCTGCGAGACTGGCCGCTATCGGCGGTATTCGCCTTCGACCTGGCGTTAACGGTAACCGAACCTGCTGTTGTTGAGCTGAGTGTGACGGTTGCCTGGCCGCTGGTGTTGGTGGTGGCTTCAGTTGCACTGAGCGTGCCGACACCGTTTGTAATACTGAAGATGACATCTGAGTCTGGCACTCGGGCGCTGGCGCTCTGACCATTGGCGGTGAGTGTGGCAGTGAAGGCGATCGTTGCCTGTCCATTCGCATCTTGTGTGGTTACGTCAGAGGTTAATGCTCCAACCGCGATAGTAATGAATGAGGCGTTTGCTCTTCGCGTCTGACCGTTGTCCAGTATTGCCGTAATGGTGGCATTCCCGCCAACGGTATCCGTCATTGTGACCGAGGCTTTCCCTTCTTCATCCGTCGCGCCGGATGGTGTTAATACTACGCTGCTACGGCTACTCTGCCAGGTAATATTCTCTCCGGCGATCTTATTACCATAGGCATCGTTCACCATCACAGTGGCAATGTCTGTGCTTTTACCATCTGCAAAGCTGCCGTTTGGATGGACGATAAAACTGGCAATTTTTGCCGTTGCGCTGTTGGCAACGAACTGGCTCTGCACCGTTTTTGTGGCGCTGTTATCCAGTGTCGCGCTGATTGTTACCATTTGGGCTTTGGTATCAGTAAATGTGCCCGATGCCCTGCCATTGGCATCAGTCGTCGTATTTATTTGCGTGAACCTGGCGTTGCCGCTTTGCCTTGCCCACCGGACATGTTGATCGGGCATTGGGGTTCCGTTTTCGTCGACTACGGTCACCGTTGCCAGATTTTGAGTGACGCCATCAGCCGGGCTGTTGTCGTGCTCAACCACCAGAGACTGGATAGTCGCTGTTTGCTGGCCCTTGACAAAACTGGAGGTCACACTCAAGTGGTTTCCGTTCTCCAGTTGAGCCGTCACGGTGACGTTTTCGGCGATGGTGTCGGTAAACTGAATAGTTGTTTTACCCGACGCATCGGTGACGGGGGACGGGGTAAAATGAACGGTTGATTTATCGGCATGCCAGTTAACCTGTATGCCACTGAGGGCGTTGCCGTGGTCGTCTGTGACATACACTTGCGCAGCATTTTCCATTGAGCCATTTGCAAGGCTGCCATCTTGGGTGAGTTGCAAATCCTGCAATTGGGCAGATTTCGCGTCAGCTGCAAACTGTGCCGTTGCTGTTTTTGTTTCACCGTTATCAAGGCTAGCTGTCAGTGTGTCCGACTCCGCAATGGTATCGGTAAAGACTACCCGTAATTGGCCGTTTTTATCCGTTTGCGCAGACGATGATACCGAGGTAGCTTTCAGCGGTCTGAGCATGACCGTGTCGTTATTGACGCTAATATTGACACGTGTATCGCTGATGGGATTGTGGTTGGCGTCCGTTACAGTGAGCAGCGCGGCATCAGGTGTGATACCGTTGGCTGGACTGTTGTTCTTGACGATAGCAAAGGTGGAAATTACCGCACTTGCCGCATTGGCGACAAACGTACCTTGTTGTTCTGCGCTAAGGTTTCCTGCGTTAGCTTTGATGGTTGTCGTACCGGCCTGCGTTGCGGTTAGTTGTATTAGCGCCTGACCGTTGGCATCCGTTTGCGTATCGGCTTGTTTTACCACCGCTGGAGCGGTGACCGACCAGCTAATCTTGCTGTTAGCTATGGGACGATTATTGGCGTCCGTGATGGTTGCGACAGCGATGTCTGCTGAGCTGCCGTCAGCTACGCTTCCATCTTTAGTCATTTTCAGCGCCAGATTGCTGATGCTAACGGCGCTGAAATGACTCTCTTGCGCCACGGTAGATGCGCCGCTTTGGGCTGTGACGTTGACTGTTTCCACTGCCGTATTGGTCAGGTTGACGCTGGCGATCCCCTGTGCGTCAGTGACGGTGACGGTATTCTCCAATTTTGCTTGACCGCTGGTTGACCATACCACAGGCGCATTAATGACCGGCGTATTGTTCCGATTGGTTGCCAGCACTCGCAGAGTATTCGGCGTTAGTCCGTCGGCAGGCGAGTTATCGGTAATGGTTTGTAGCTTGAGATTGGCCACGCCCTGTGTAGCTTTCTTTTTATATTGCATAATTATCTGGTTATTTCGTTCAACCAGGTCATAGCGGCTCCCGGCCAGGGTACGCAATGCGTCCACATTTTCGGGATCCAGTTGGTAGCGCCAGTCGTGACCTAAATCATAACGAACATTCATCTGGAACTGCGTGTCGTTCTCAGCGTCCTGCCCCTGGCGAAAATGGGTCTCCAAAGATATAAGTGGGATAGGGGTGTAGCTCATGCCTAAGGTGATGGCTGAGGGGGAATGTTGTAGATGGTCGGTGTCGAAGAGTGCAACGTTATTGCCATAGTATTTTTCGTAGATAACTTTTGCGCCCATCTGCGGCCAGGCAGGGAGATAACCTTCAGCCTGAATATCGAAACCGTCTGCCGGTTTTTCATCATAGTCATCAAGATCGCGAGAATCATGCCACTGGCTAGTACCGACATAGGTGTTGGCCGATAATTTCAGGTAATTAGTCCACGCCTCAGCTCCAAATCCAATGCGCCGGTTTTTTCCGCTAACGTCGTCATCAAAAAAAACATTGCCACCAAACATCCAGTTATCGACATAGAACGTTCGTACACCAGAGCCGATATTGCTCGTGATGCGTCCGTCAGGTGCTCTCAACCCGAACTGCGTAAACCATACGGCTTTGCGATTATCGTAAAGTGGGGCGAGCAGATCGAATGCGCTTTGGTCCCAGTGTCCGTTGCTATCGACATTAAGAGCGACTTTGGCTGTGCCAAATTGGCTCAGCCACTGTTCTATATTGGCAGATGCTGCCCCGGTAGCCATACTTTGCGCATGGTTTTTAAGCCCGCTGGCGCCACTTGTCGATAATGAACTCGCGAGCGAACTTACCATCTGCTCATTCGGTAAATCATCGTTATTTTGCGGTGAAGCGGCGTTGGCGGAAAAGGCAGTAACTAATGGTAAAAGGGCCAGGGTGATGATTTGACTCCAGACAATAGCTTTCGTCTTAAAGGTAAAAAGTCCTTTAGAGGGGGATGTCATCAGATTATATCCGTATTTAAATAAGTGTTATGCCGTATAAGTGATTTCGTTATTCCAGAACGGTTGATTTATTTATCTGGTGGCCCTTTTAATAAAAGTAATGGTGGGAATATATATGCCGAAATCGTCGTACTCTAAGCTATAAGTGTCATAAATTTTCAGGTTTTTTTATTGATGAAATATGCTAATGGAAATGTTTTAGCGCTGCTAATGACTATTTTTAGCTATAATTTATATGTTCTCAATGATTGGTTTATAATGTCAGGGTTGTGATAAGTAATTTCTTGTGTAATATTTAGAAAAGGTTTGTTTGTTTTATTTTTTGTTTTTATATTTAATTTTTTTTTGTTGTGGTATATGCAGTCGTGCGGCAAGTAACAGGATGTATTAAATAAAATCAAGCGTTACCCATAATAATTTGTCACGTGGGTCATATTGAGCACAGTGATTAGATGTAACCGGGTACATGCTGAACCCGGCATTCGTTCAAGGCATAAACCGATAGCCAATCCCGGTTTCGGTAAGAAAATGGCGTGGGCGAGCCGGATCCAGCTCCAGTTTCTGGCGCAGGTGTCCCATATAAATTCGCAGATAATGGCTGTGCTCAACGGCGTTCGGCCCCCAGACCTGGTTCAACAGCTGGCGTTGCGTCAGTACCTTCCCGGCATTATTCAGCAGTACCGCTAACAGGCGAAATTCAATCGGCGTCAGATGGATTTCCTCGTCACCACGGTGTACGAGTCGGGCGGCGATATCCACTTTTACGTTGGAAAAATGCACCACCGGTTCGGGAGACGCGCCGCTGGCGTGGCGACGCAATGCCACGCGCAATCGCGCCTGTAGCTCGCCAATGCCGAATGGCTTGCTGAGATAGTCATCGGCACCGGCATCCAGCGCGGCGATTTTATCGCTCTCTTCGCTGCGGGCTGACAGCACGATCACCGGGATGGCGCTCCACTGCCGCAGGTCGCGGATAAAATCAATACCGTCACCGTCCGGAAGACCGAGGTCGAGAATGATGAGGTCGGGCTTTCGTGTGGCGGCTTCCAACAGACCACGTTGCAGCGTTTCCGCTTCATACACACGCAGGCCATCCGCTTCCAGCGCGGTGCGCAGAAAGCGACGAATGGCTTGTTCATCTTCAACAATCAGTACGTTTGTCACATATCCTCATGAAAATCTTCAAGTTCAGGGGGCGCTTCCTGCGGCAGTGTAACACGGAAACACGCCCCTCCCTGCGGACGATTATGCGCTGAAATCGTGCCACCGTGCACGTCGACAATCGCCTGACAAATTGCCAGCCCCAGCCCAACACCCGGTACCGATGATTCTTTGTTTCCACGGGAAAACTTGTCGAAAATACGCTGCTCCAGGCCGGCAGGAATACCGGGCCCATTGTCCCAAACATCCAGCAGCAGATGCTCGCCGTCGACCTGGGCGTCGATACCGATTTGCGCCTGCGGACCTGCATATTTGACGGCATTTTCCAGCAGATTGATCAGCACCCGCTCAAAGAGTGGCCCATCAACGTGTACCAGCGTCAACGGCTCCGGAAGTGACAGGTTAATGGGTGTTGCCAGCCCGGGCTCCAACATTTGCAGGGCGCTGCCTACTACCTCTTCCAGCGTTAGCCACTCTTTCTTAAGATTAAAGCCGCCAGACTGGATTCGCGCCATATCCAGCAGATTATTGACCAGTCTGGTGGTATTAAGCACGTGCTGGCGGATCTCGCTGGCCTGGCGAGCGTGTGGTGAACCTTCACTTGCCAGATCCAACGTTAATATCTCCGCCTGACCGAACAGCACCGTCAGCGGCGTGCGTAAATCGTGGGACAGGGCGGCAAGCAGTGCATTGCGAATACTTTCTCGCTCGCTGGCAAAGCGGGCCTGCTCTTCACTGGCCGTCAGAGTCAGGCGCTCCAGCGCACTGGCCACCAGTAGGGTGAAGGTTTCCAGCAGGCGTTGCTGTTCCGGGATCATCAGCTGACGCAGGTTTCCTGGCTCCACCACCAGTAGCCCATAGGTTTTATCGGCGCTTTTTAACGGTAAAATTTGATAGGGAACGCCGGGTAATGTGTCGGTGCCGGCACCGGCCATCTGCCCCTTGTCAAAACTCCACTGGGCAATGGCGTCATCCCACGGTGTCATACCCTGCTGATGCGTCAGGGGAACCAACTTACCGTTTTCGTCAGGTAATAACACCCGGCTACGGGCCTGAAACGTCGAGGCAATGAACTGTTCGCTGGTAGCCGCGATATCCTGCTGGCTGCGCCCCACAGCCAGTGCTTTCGACATCTCATACAGGTGCCGCGTTCGTTGCTCACGATAGCGTGCAACCCGGGCCTGATAACGTACCCCCGCGGTCAGATTACCGATAACCAACCCAACCGTCAGCATCACGGCGAAGGTCAGCAGGTACTGGACGTCAGACACGGCAAGCGTGCCGCGTGGAGCAATAAAGAAGAGATCAAAGCTGGCGACGTTGATAAACGTGGCCACCACCGACGGCCAGCGCCCGTAGAACAGGGCGATCACCACCACGCCCAGTAGATAGAGCATCACCAGGTTGGCTGCATCAAATGCAACCAGCCACTGCATAGCAATCAATGTGGTAACAGCGCACAATGCAGCCGCGACCACGCAACCCTGGATTTGTACCCGCCATTTATCCTTAAAGGTGCGGTTATCCGTGGTTTGTAATGTCTGACGAGAAGGGGGATCGTCCAGTGCGACAATCATCAGGTCGAGGTCTGGTGCGCGATGAGCCAGCTTGTCTGCAAAGGAATCGCTGCGCCACCAACGACGGGTTGTCGGACGCCCGAGCACAATTTTCCCCAGGTTGTGTTCCCGGGCATAACGGACAACGGCTTTGTCTTCGGCAGGGTCGGAGAGAGTGGCGGTTTCCGCCCCCAGTTCCTGCGCCAGTCGCAGCGCGCTTAAGATTGCCCGCCGCTGTTTTTCGGGTAGCCGGTGTAGTGCCGGTGTTTCAACATAGACCGCATGCCAGACGCTGCCGAGACGTGCCGCCAGGCGTGCAGCGGCTCGCACCAGTTTCTCGCTGCCGGTGTTGTGTCCAATACACAGTAAAATGGCATCGCGGGTATGCCAGACTTTTTCTTCTCCTGGGCGTCCCCGCCAGGCACGCATCTGATCGTCTACCCGATCGGCGGTGCGGCGCAGGGCCAGTTCACGCAGCGCTATCAAATTACCTTTGCGGAAGAAATGCTCGATAGCACGCTCTGCCTGACCGGCAATATAGACCTTGCCTTCGTTCAGGCGCTGACGCAAATCGTCGGGGGGGAGATCGACCAGGACCACATCGTCAGCGGCATCGAAAAACGGGTCAGGAACGGTTTCGCGCACCTGAATACCGGTGACGCCGCTGACCACATCATTCAGACTTTCCAGATGCTGAACGTTAACGGTGGTAAAAACATCAATCCCGGCTTCCAGCAGTTCTTCAATATCTTGCCAGCGCCGGGGGTGGCGTGATCCTGGCGCATTGCTGTGCGCCAGTTCGTCCATCAAAATCAGCGCCGGGCGGCGGGCGAGGGCGGCATCAAGATCGAACTCGCTGATATGCCGTCCACGGTGTGCCTGACGTTTCAGCGGTAGCACGGTGAGACCGTCCAGAAGTGCGGCGGTCTCCTTGCGCCCGTGGGTTTCCACCACACCAATCAGCACATCCAACCCCTGCGATCGTAGCCGTTGTGCCTCCGCCAGCATGGCCCAGGTTTTCCCTACGCCCGCACAAGCGCCAAAGAAAATTTTCAGTTTTCCCCGGTGCGGCGCGGTGGTCTGCTCCAGCAGGCGATCGGGGTTGGGACGTAGGGGTTCGCTATGCATGTCCTTTTTCTCAGTGCTTATCCAGCGCTAAATTAAGTTCCACGAGGTTCACTACCGGCTGGCCGATGAAACTGACCAGCGGCTTTTGTGTATAGTGTGCAACCAACTGCGTAACCTCTTCAACGCTGAGGTTGCGGGCTTGCGCCACGCGGGGAATTTGCCAGGCGACCGCATCGGGTGTCAGGTTATTGTCCAGACCGCTGGCGGACGCGGTGACCAGTTCCACGGGCACAACAGGGCTAGCCAGTGGGTTAGCAGCACGCAGTGCGGCAATTCGGCTTTGTAGCTGCTTATCCAGCTCCGGGTTGCTCGCTGCCAGGTTGCTGCCACCCGAAGCCATTGGATTATAGGGTACTTCTGCCGTTGCCGACGGGCGTCCATGAAAATAACCCGCGGCGGTAAAATTTTGCCCGATCAGTTCAGAACCGCGAATTATCTGACCCTCACGCAGAAGTGACCCGTTAGCCTGGTGGGGGAACCACCACTGCCCCAGCGCGGTGGTCAGCAGCGGATAAACACCGCCGGTGATAAGCATCAGGAAAAGCAATGTTGATAATGCAGGACGTAATCCACTCATCTGAAACCTCACACCAGACCCAGAAGGGTCAGCAGTAAATCAATCACTTTGATACCAATAAACGGCACAACCAGGCCGCCCAGACCGTAGAACCACAGATTGCGGCGCAGCATGGCGGAAGCGGATAACGGCTTGTAGCTCACCCCCTTCAGCGCCAGTGGGATCAGGAAGACAATCACCAACGCATTGAAGATGACGGCGCTCAGGATCGCAGAATCCGGCGAATGCAGTCGCATGACGTTCAGTGCGTTAAGCTGCGGGTAAGTTGCGGCGAACGCAGCCGGGATGATGGCGAAATATTTCGCCACGTCGTTGGCGATACTAAAGGTGGTCAGCGATCCGCGTGTCATCAGCATCTGTTTACCAATGTGCACCACTTCAATCAGCTTGGTGGGGTTAGAGTCGAGATCCACCATGTTGCCCGCTTCCTTCGCGGCCTGGGTCCCGGAGTTCATCGCGACCGCGACATCGGCCTGCGCCAGTGCCGGGGCGTCGTTGGTTCCGTCACCCGTCATCGCCACCAATCGACCTTCCGCCTGATACTGACGGATCAGTGCCAGCTTGGCTTCCGGTGTCGCTTCGGCTAAAAAGTCATCCACTCCCGCCTCTGCGGCGATTGCTGCAGCAGTCAGGCGGTTGTCGCCCGTGATCATCACCGTTTTGATGCCCATTTTGCGCAGCTGAGCAAAACGTTCTTTAATCCCACCTTTGACAATATCTTTCAGGGCTATCACACCCAGCACCCGTGAACCTTCAGCAACGACCAGCGGCGTCGCGCCAAGGCGAGCAACGTTTTCGACTTTCTGCTCTACATCGGCAGGGAAGTGGCCGCCGTTGGCTTCGACGTGACGACGAATAGCATCTACGGAGCCTTTGCGGATCATTCGGTTATCGATGTTGATACCGCTCATCCGGCTTTGCGCGGTAAACGGCACAAAGGTGGCATGGAGCGACTGTACATCACGTATCCGCAGGTTAAAGCGCTGTTTAGCCAGGACAACGATGCTGCGGCCTTCCGGCGTTTCGTCGGCCAGTGATGAAAGCTGTGCAGCGTCGGCCAGTGTTTTTTCGTCCACGCCCTGGGCGGGCATAAAATCAGAGGCCTGGCGGTTACCCAGCGTGATGGTGCCGGTTTTATCCAACAGCAGGACATCGACGTCGCCAGCCGCTTCTACCGCACGTCCGCTGGTGGCGATAACGTTCGCACCCAGCATGCGGCTCATCCCGGCGACGCCAATCGCGGAGAGCAGCCCACCGATCGTGGTGGGGATCAGACAGACCAGCAGGGCGACAAGTACCGTGATGCTGACCGCACTGCCGCCCCAGGCAGAGAACGGCCACAGTGTGGCGGTTGCCAACAGAAAGACGATAGTCAGCGCAATCAGTAGGATCGTCAGCGCGATTTCATTCGGCGTTTTACGCCGCTGTGCGCCTTCGACCATGGCGATCATTCGATCGAGAAATGTTTCTCCGGGATTGACGCTACACTCTATCACCAGCCAGTCCGAGAGAATGCGTGTCCCGCCAGTGACGGAGGCAAAATCGCCGCCGGATTCACGGATTACTGGCGCAGATTCCCCGGTAATGGCGCTTTCATCCACCGAGGCACCACCTTCGATAACTTCGCCGTCACAAGGGATAATATCGCCAGCTTCCACTAGCACGATATCTCCTTTGCGTAACTCCTCGGCTGGCACGTGATCCATTTGCGCGCCATATTTGGGTTCACGAAGTTTACGGGCAAAGGCGGTTTTTTTGACCCCTTTCAGGCTGTTGGCCTGCGCTTTACTACGCCCTTCAGCCAGCGCTTCCGCAAAGTTAGCGAACAGAACGGTCACCCACAGCCAGAGGCTTATCGCGCCGGTAAACACAGGGTTACCTGACATATGGCCTGTCGCCATCGCTACCGTTAACAGGGTAGTCAACAGACTGCCCAGCCAGACGATAAACATCACCGGGTTACGCCACTGAGTATGTGGACTTAATTTTTTCACTGCGTCCATTAGCGCTTGTGCGACCAGAGAAGGTTCGAACAGCGCCAGTTGCTTGCGACTCATAGTCATGTGCTCCGCATCACTCAACGTAAAGAGAGGTATTCTGCTACCGGGCCAAGCGCCAGCGCAGGAACAAAGGTGAGGGCGCCAACCAGCAACACTGTACCGATCAACAATCCAACAAACAGCGCACCGTGGGTAGGTAGCGTGCCGGGACTTGCTGGCTGACTCTTTTTACCGACAAGTGAACCGGCAATCGCCATCACCGGGATAATGACGCCGAAGCGGCCGAAGAACATGCACGCGGCCAGCAGGCTGTTCCAGAATGGACTGTTGGCACTTAATCCGGCAAAAGCGCTACCGTTGTTATTGGCGGCAGACGAGACTGCGTACAGCACCTCGCTAAAACCATGCGGCCCAGGATTGAGCATGGCGCTACGCCCGGCATCGCTCATCATGGCTATCGCTGTCCCAAGCAGCACCAACGCAGGGGTAACGAGAATCGCCAGCGCGGTCATTTTCATTTCGCGGACATCGATTTTTTTACCCAGATATTCCGGAGTGCGGCCAATCATCAGTCCGGCAATAAAGACCGCCAGCAGCACGAACAACAGCATGCCGTACAACCCTGACCCCACACCGCCGAACACCACTTCGCCAATCTGCATCAACCACATCGGTACCATGCCGCCCAGCGCAGTGAAGGAGTCGTGCATAGCAATAACTGCACCACAGGATGCGGCCGTCGTGACGACCGCAAACAGACTACTGACCAGCACGCCAAAGCGGCTCTCTTTACCTTCCATGTTGATATTGCTATCTGCGCCAAACGCCATCAGATGCGGGTTACCTTGCACCTCGGCCCACATCACAACCACCACGCAAACAACAAAAATGAGCGACATAGCCCATAGCAAGGTGCGTCCCTGTCGACGATCGCCCACGACGTCGCCAAAGGCGAAACACAGCGCCGTGGGAATTAAGAAGATCGCCCACATCTGTACCATGTTGGTCAGTGCTGTTGGGTTTTCAAACGGATGTGAGGAGTTGGCATTAAAAAAGCCACCACCGTTGGTACCGAGCATCTTAATGGCCTCTTGTGAGGCGACAGGTCCCATCGGCAGCAGTTGTTTTGCCCCTTCAAGCGTGGTGATCGCCTGATAAGGCAGCAGGTTTTGCAGCGCACCTTGCTGGATGAAAAACAGCGCGATGAGTAGAGAAATCGGCAGTAATATCCACAGCGTAATGCGTACCAGATCCACCCAGGCATTCCCCAGCGTGTTCATACTTTGGCGCGTAAAGGCGCGAGCCAGGGCAAAGATCACTGCAATACCTGTCGCCGCAGACAGGAAATTCTGCACAGTCAGGCCGGCCATCTGGCTGAAGTAGCTTAAAGTGGTTTCACCCGCATAGGACTGCCAGTTGGTGTTGGTCACAAAACTAACAGCGGTATTGAGCGCGAGATCCCACGACAGCCCCGGCAACTGTTGCGGATTCAGCGGCAGCAGGTTTTGCGCTATCAACATCGCAAACAGTATCAGCAGACCGAGGATATTAAGGGCGAGGATTGCCAGCAAATAGTGCAGCCAGGTCATTTCCTGCTGCGAAATACCCAGCCCACGCCACAGCACACGCTCAACGCCTGCAAGGCCGGGTAAGGAGGTGTTGTTGATAAGACGCGCCAGCCCAAAGCCCAGCGGCCTGGCGATAATAAACAGCACCAGCAGGAAACTGGCGATGAGTAAAAATCCTTGCGCTGCCATCAGAACGCCTCCGCATTAATCAAGGCATACACCAGATAACCCAGTAACAAAAAGACCAGCACAATGCCGGTTATCACGCCTGCACTCACAGTGCACCTCCAGTGGCATAAATGTGATAACCAGAGCGTAGGTTTTTGGTTGCAAAGATTTCGCAAAAATCTGCGGGCGGGGTGTAAAAAAAGTATAAAAATGGCAAAGACCATTATTTAACTAATGATTAGTATTAATTTAACTTTTATGTAACTTACTTACGAATTTAAGTTAAACGGAGCATCAATAGATAAAAATAAGTGGTCGGATGAGTAGCAAAATTACACACAAGGCGGTATTATTTTCATCAGTTAACCAAGTTTATTTTTCCGGTGCGATTCACCGAACAGATATATGGGAGAGGATTATGGACTTTTATAAAGAATATCCAGCACACATTGTTTTCTTGCGCCGTACCTTTGCCGTAGTGGCTGGTGTTCTGGCGCTGCCGGTCATGCTGTTCTGGAAAGACCGTGCCCGTTTTTACAGCTACCTGCATCGCGTCTGGTCGAAAACCAGTGATAAGCCGGTGTGGATGGAGCAGGCTGAAAAAGCCACCTGCGATTTCTACTAAGTTACCGTTCAGGCTCAAAAAAACCGCCAACAGCAATGTGGCGGTTTTTTTATACGTCGCAGTCTACACTTACCTGTGTAACGGATAAGGAGTGGCGATGAGCAAGAGAATTTCTGTTGGTATCCGCGCCTGTCTGACCACAGAAGCGAACGATAAATTTCTGTTTGACGAGAATACGCTGGTACGTATTTATGCCTTGCATGAATTGCACCGACTGCGCCAGAGCGGATTATCACGTGGTGCATTGATTGATTTTCACACCCGTTACAAGCTGGTGCTACTGGCACATTCCCAACCGGAGTATCGTGAGCTCGGCCCTTTTGTTGCCGCAATCCACGAATGGGCAAGCCTCGATGCTTTTTATACTGAGTACCGTTTGCGGTTGATTCATCTGCTGTTTAATCACGCCACCCGACGCAACCATACTAATGTCCTGATGCATGTGCAGGGTTATTTTCGTAACCAGCTCAATCTGCATCAACGTCAGGAATTGACCTCAATAATCGATAACTATCGACGTGAGATGCAGCCGCTGCTTGCGCCATTGATGCTCCTCCAACACTATATGACGGAACACCCGAACAGCTGGTTGTCCGGGCAACGTTACTTTGAACTCTGGCCTGCGATTCTGCGTTTACACGGCAAAGCTTAATTTTTATTCGGGAGTTTTATGACCACTCATCTGGTCTGGTTTCGGCGAGATTTACGTCTGCATGACAATCTTGCGCTGGCAGCGGCATGTCGGGATCGTTCGTCACGGGTATTGGCGTTATATATTGCCACGCCCGCACAGTGGAAAGCGCATGATATGTCACCGCGTCAGGCGGCGTTTGTCGGCAATCAGTTGAATGCGCTGCAAACGGCGCTGGCAGAAAAAGGCATCCCGCTGCTGGTTTATGACGTTGAGGATTTCACAGCCAGCGTAGAGATAGTCAAAAATGTCTGCGCACAGCATGACGTTAGCCGACTGTTTTATAACTATCAGTACGAAATCAACGAACGCCAGCGCGATGCTCAGGTAGAAAAATCATTACCCCAGGTGGTGTGTGAGGGCTTTGACGATAGCGTAATCCTGGCGCCGGGCGCGGTAATGACCGGGAATCATGAGATGTATAAAGTCTTTACACCGTTTAAAAATGCCTGGCTGAAGCGGTTAAAAGACAGTATCCCAGAGTGTGTTGCGGCACCAAAAGCCCGCGAAAGCGGCGCAATTCCCTCCCCATCAACGCCAGTTACGCTCAACTATCCACAGCAGGATTTTGATGTGGCGCTTTTCCCGGTAGAAGAAAAATCGGTTATCGCGCAATTACGTCAGTTTTGCCAGCAGGGCGCGGCAGAATACGAGCAACAACGTGATTTCCCGGCAAATGAAGGTACCAGTCGGTTGTCGGCAAGCCTTGCCACCGGCGGGTTATCGCCGCGCCAGTGTCTGCACCGTTTGTTAGTCGAGCAGCCTCAGGCGCTAGAGGGAGGCGCCGGGAGCGTTTGGTTAAACGAGCTCATCTGGCGCGAATTTTACCGCCATCTACTGACGTACTACCCCGCGCTGTGTCGGCATCAACCCTTTATTCGCTGGACCGATCGTGTGCAATGGCAAAATAACGTGACGCATTTTCAGGCCTGGCAGACGGGGAATACCGGGTATCCAATCGTCGATGCGGCGATGCGCCAGCTTAACGGCACAGGGTGGATGCACAATCGTTTACGCATGATCGCGGCGAGTTTTTTGGTGAAAGACCTGCTGATCGACTGGCGAAAAGGTGAGCAGTATTTCATGTCACAACTGATCGACGGCGATCTGGCGGCGAATAATGGTGGCTGGCAGTGGGCAGCTTCTACCGGAACGGATGCTGCGCCGTATTTCCGTATTTTTAATCCCACCACGCAGGGGGAGAAATTCGACCGTGACGGTGATTTTATCCGCCAATGGGTACCGGAATTACGCGATGTACCGGGAAAAGCCGTTCATGAACCGTGGACGTGGGCGGAAAAAATGCAGGTGACACTCAATTATCCTCGTCCGATTGTTGATCATAAGCAGGCAAGGTTAGCCACGCTGGCTGCCTATGAGGCAGCGCGTAAGGCGTGAGGGTAGAAGATTTCTGTGTAATGCCTTCCAGCAGAATGAATATGTTGCAGTCGTACACATTTAGCGCTGAAGGGGGCGCGCAAGTCTGCTAATGGCTGGATGTGCGGGGTGCTCCCCGGGCAGTAAAGTTCCGTTATCTTCTTTTCAGGTGACGGAACACGATGATAACGCCGACGACTTCCACACCGCATGATGCGGTATTTAAAACGTTTTTATACCATCCCGAAACTGCGCGGGATTTCCTCGACATACATCTTCCTGCTTCTTTGCGAACACTTTGCGATTTGGATACGCTGAAGTTAGAGTCCGAGAGCTTTATTGAAGCAGATTTGCGTTCCCGCTACTCCGATGTGCTCTGGTCGCTGCGCACACGCGACGGCGATGGCTATGTCTATGTCGTAATCGAGCACCAAAGTTCAGCCGACCCGCATATGGCTTTTCGTCTGCTGCGTTATGCGATAGCAGCCATGCAGCGCCATCTGGATGCCGGGCACAAGGAACTGCCGCTGGTAATACCGATGCTGTTTTATCATGGCTGTCGAAGTCCGTACCCGTATTCACTATGCTGGTTGAATGCGTTCGCCGAACCTGTGGCGGCCCGGCAACTTTATGCCAACACATTTCCGCTGGTGGATATCACGGTGGTGCCGGATGACGAAATCATGGCGCACAGGCGAATGGCGTTGTTGGAACTGATGCAAAAGCATATCCGCCAGCGGGATTTGATAGGGTTGGTAGAACAGCTGGCCTCACTGATCCTTACTGGATGTGCTAATGACACGCAACTCCAGGCGATGTTTAATTACATTCTGCAATCCGGTGATGAATCTCGCTTCAATGAGTTTTTGCAAGAGATGGCGCAACGGATCCCCCAACATAAGGAGAGGCTGATGACTATTGCAGAACGGTTAAGGTTAGATGGATTACAGGAAGGATTACAACAAGGGTTACAACAAGGTAAACACGAAGCCGCTTTGCGTATAGCGCAAACTATGCTGGCGCAGGGAATAGATCGCGAAATGGTGTTACTGGTTACAGGTCTGTCTGAAGAGGATTTAGCGGCAAAGAATTCGTAACCTGCGGATAAATAACGGGCCCGAGTGATATTACATCGTCGGGCCCGTAAACTCAGGACTCTACCGCGAGAGGACGGTTTTTAAATTTGAGTGATTGATATAACCAAATCAACAGCACCAGCGCCACACAGGCCAGCGCGCCCCAGGTAATTTCGCTAAAGACATCAATATAGGCGTTGATGGAATAGTTGATGGCACCGGAAGCATCAAACGCACCCTGTGATGTCTGGTCGGCAATCACACCCGCCAGGTAGTTGGCAATGGCCCCGGAAAGCAGCATATAGATGCCGGTTAATACGCCGGTTACCCCTGGGATCTCAATGCGAGTAATTTGTGACATGGCGACCGGGTCGATAAACAGCTCGGCGAAACCCATAACTGCCAGCCCTAAAACCATCAACGGCATAGAGGAGTGCCCATATGCGGCGGACCAGCGGGCGCTTAAGGTCAGAATACAGAAACCAGCACTCATTAACCCCAGACCGAGAGCAAACTTACCCCAGATACGAACGGTACGATTGCCACTCACGCTTTCTTTGACCACCCAGGCCAGCACGATGCCGCACAACATGACGGCGAAGGCGTTTACTGACTGGAACATGGCAGTTGGGACTGAATATCCCATCACGTTGCGATTAACAAAGCGGTCGATGTACAAGCTGATGGAACTACCACCCTGCTGTGCAAAGGCCCAGAACAACAAGCTGAAGAAGGTCAGGGTTACGATCAGACCCAGCTCTTTACGCTGCTTCTGCGTTTGCGCCTGACGGTAGATTTTTGCCAGAACCGCCAAACCAATGACAGTGGCAACAATCAGCGCGTACACGGACCACTCTTTCCAGAACAGGACGGTAATTAAAAGTGGTGCGGCGACCAGCAGAACCAGCAGCCAGGCCCAGTTCGGCAGAATGAACGATTTGGCACACAGCACGGCTTTGTTGACGCCGGTGGTGTGAGCAAAATGACGATTCCCGCATAAGAAAATGACCAGCCCGGCCAGCATACCGATAGCGGCCAGCGCAAAGCCCATTGCCCAACTGTACTCTTCCTGCACATAGCCGCAGGCGATAGGGGCAATAATTGAACCAATGTTACCGGCGGCATAGAGCAGAGAGAATCCGCCGTCACGGCGCGGATCTTCCGGTTTATACAATTCACCCAGCAGGCAACTGATGTTGGATTTAAACAAACCGTAGCCACAGACAATAATGGCCAGAGATAAGTAGAGAAACGCCGGAGCCATTTCACTGGCACCCAGGACCAAATGTCCCACTGCCATCAAAAATGCGCCAATCATTACCGCCATACGGTTACCGAGCACTTTATCCGCCAGATATCCCCCGAGAATCGGCGTGACATACACCAGCGAACAGTAAGCACTGAACAGTTCATACGCGTGATTATCGTTGTACTTAAGCTGGTTAGTGAGATACAGGATCAGCAGTGCACGCATGCCATAAAAACTGAAGTATTCCCAAATTTGCAGCGCGACGACGTAATAAATCGCGCGTGGCTGAGATGCTTGTTTATTCATTATTTTCTCGAAGTAAATGCCTCACGACGGAAGGAACGTGCCGTGTGAGTGTGTTTCCTTAAAGTTGTAACTTTGATACAGATCTGATTATTTTTGCAATATGCTGTCTGATTGCATAAATATACATGAATACGATCTCATGGTGGTAAGCAATTTACGTTTACAGGCCGCGTGATTGTTTCTTGATGTGTCAGCGAAATGGCTATCGACGAACGGAGGTGAGGACGCTATTTTAACTGAAGCTGTGTTGCTGATTGAGCAGGCAGAATTTATGACAACGAGGACGATGATGAAAAACACCGAGCTGGAACAACTGATTAACGACAAGCTGAACAGCGCAGCCATAAGCGACTATGCACCGAATGGTTTGCAGGTTGAGGGCAAAGAAACGGTGCAAAAAATCGTGACCGGCGTAACCGCAAGCCAGGCATTACTGGATGAAGCTGTTCGCCTTGGGGCCGATGCGGTCATCGTTCATCATGGTTATTTCTGGAAGGGAGAATCTCCGGTTATTCGCGGCATGAAGCGCCGGCGTCTGAAAACGCTGCTGGAAAATGACATCAACCTGTATGGCTGGCATCTGCCGTTGGATGCCCACCCCGAACTGGGGAATAACGCACAGCTGGCCGCGCTGTTGGGTATCACGGTGATGGGGGAGATAGAGCCTCTGGTACCGTGGGGGGAACTCTCCATGCCCGTTCCGGGGCTGGAACTGGCATCCTGGATTGAAGCGCGTCTGGGACGTAAACCGTTATGGTGCGGCGATACCGGGCCTGAAAACGTTCAGCGTGTTGCCTGGTGTACGGGGGGCGGTCAAAGTTTCATTGATAGTGCGGCCCGCTTTGGTGTTGATGCCTTCATTACCGGGGAAGTTTCTGAACAAACCATTCACTCTGCCCGCGAGCAGGGACTGCATTTCTATGCTGCCGGTCACCATGCTACCGAACGCGGCGGTATTCGTGCCTTGAGCGAATGGCTGAATGAAAACACCGATCTGGATGTGACGTTCATCGACATCCCTAACCCAGCCTAATAAAGAGGGACGAAAGTGCAGCGAGCGCGTTGTTATCTGTTAGGTGAAACTGCGGTGGTTCTGGAGCTGGAACCGCCGATTACGCTGGCAACTCAGAAACGCATCTGGCGTCTGGCTCAGCGTCTGGCTGATGCTCCGAATGTACTTGAGGCCATCCCGGGGATGAACAATATCACGGTGATCCTGAATTCCCCGCAGACGCTGGCGCTGGATGCAATTGAACGCCTGCAACGTTGGTGGGAAGAGAGCGAGGCGATGGAGCCGGATTCGCGTTTTGTCGAAATCCCCGTTATCTATGGCGGCGAATATGGGCCCGATCTGGCCGAAGTTGCCCGGCACAGTGGTTTGAGCGACAAGCAGGTCGTTGAATTGCATGCGTCAGTTGATTATGTCGTCTGGTTTTTGGGGTTTCAGCCGGGATTTCCCTATCTTGGGAGCTTACCTGAACCATTGCATACGCCAAGACGAGCTGAACCGCGCTTACTTGTTCCGGCAGGTTCGGTGGGGATCGGCGGTTCACAAACCGGTATCTACCCGATTGCAACACCCGGCGGGTGGCAACTGATAGGACGTACCGCGGTTAAGCTTTTTGATCCGCAGCGCGAGGAGCCTATCCTGTTACGGGCTGGAGATACTGTACGTTTTGTCCCGCAGAAGGAGGGCGTATGTTAAACATCATTCGTGCTGGCCTGTACACCTCCGTGCAGGATGGGGGGCGTCATGGCTTTCGTCAGTCAGGGGTAAGCCACTGCGGCGCGTTGGACAAACCGGCATTGAACGTTGCTAATCTGCTGGTAGGAAATGATGCGAATGCTGCCGCGCTGGAAGTCACGTTAGGTCAGCTGGTGGTGGAATTTGAAGCGGATGGTTGGTTTGCCTTGACCGGCGCGGGATGCGAAGCGCATTTGGATCGTACTCCGGTATGGAGCGGTTGGCGGTTGCCAGTTAAAGCCGGACAACGCCTGTCATTAAAACACCCGCATCATGGTATGCGCAGTTACCTGGCGGTGGCGGGCGGTATTGATGTTCCCGACGTTATGGGATCGCGCAGTACCGATTTGAAAGTCGGTATTGGCGGGTTTGAAGGGCGTTTGTTACGCGATGGCGATAAGTTGGCGATTGGCGTATCAACACGACAATTCAATGGCCCACAAGGGGTAAAACAGTTGATGTGGGGCAACCACATTCGTGCGTTACCTGGACCCGAATATCAGGAATTTGACGAGGCATCGCAGGCATCGTTCTGGCGCTCGCCGTGGCGACTGAGCCCACAGAGTAACCGTATGGGGTATCGCCTGCAGGGGCAGCCACTGACACGCACGACAGACCGCGAGATGTTGTCACACGGTTTGCTTCCCGGCGTGGTACAGGTCCCGCATAACGGGCAGCCAATTGTACTGATGAACGATGCCCAGACCACGGGCGGATATCCGCGTATCGCCTGTATCATCGAGGCGGATATGTATCACCTTGCGCAAATCCCTCTAGGACAACCGATTCACTTTGTTCAGTGCTCGCTGGAAGAGGCGTTGAAGGCACGTCACGATCAGCAGCGCTATCTGGAACAGTTAACATGGCGACTTAACGATGAAAATTGATTTGAATGCAGATCTCGGTGAAGGCTGTGCGAACGACGCGACGCTTCTCCAACTGGTGTCATCGGCTAATATCGCCTGTGGATTTCATGCCGGAGACGCACAAACCATGCTGGCAAGTGTGCGGGAAGCGCTGAAAAACGGCGTGGCCGTGGGGGCACACCCTGGCTTTCCGGACCGGGAAAATTTTGGTCGTAGTGCTATGAATCTGCCTGCCGAAACGGTTTATGCACAAACGCTGTATCAAATTGGTGCCCTGTCTGTCATCACCCGGGCAGAAGGGGGCGTGATGCGCCACGTGAAACCGCACGGCATGCTCTATAACCAGGCCGCAAAAGATCCTGTGCTGGCCGATGCGATAGCCAGAGCGGTTTATGCCTGCGATCCGTCATTGATACTGGTAGGGCTTGCGGGGAGCGAATTGATCCGTGCCGGTGAACATTATGGTCTGGAGACGCGTCAGGAGGTTTTTGCAGATCGGGGGTATCAGGCTGATGGTAGTCTGGTTCCGCGTAGTCAGCCAGGTGCACTGATCGAAGACGAAGAGCAGGCGCTGGCGCAAACGTTAGAAATGGTGCAGTCCGGGAGAGTAAAAAGTCAGAGTGGAACATGGGCAAGCGTAACCGCGCAGACGGTATGCATTCACGGGGATGGTGAGCACGCACTCGCTTTTGCCCGTCGTTTGCGCAGCGCGTTCAGCGCCTGCAATATTCAAATTAGCGCATAAGTATTTTTAATACAAAACAATAATATACAACACAACAACATAAGGGATTTAATTATGGGAGAGGCTATTTCTCTCTGGCCATTGACGGGGATCGCCATCATCGTGGTCGGATTTCTTTTACGTTTTAACCCGGTATTGGTGGTTATCGTTGCCGGGATCGTCACCGGGCTGGCAGCGCATATGCCAATCGCCACTATTCTCGAAAAGCTGGGTGAAGGCTTTCTCAACACCCGCAACCTGCCGTTTATCCTGCTGATTCCGCTGGCAGTCATTGGTCTGCTGGAACGTCACGGGCTGAAAGAGCGAGCCCAGGCGTGGATCGCGAAAATCCGTAGCGCCACCAGTGGTCGTCTGCTCATTGTCTATCTGTTTATTCGTGAAGCGACCGCCGCGCTGGGCTTGACCAGCCTGGGTGGGCATCCTCAGATGGTACGTCCGTTATTAGCCCCGATGGCTGAAGGGGCAGCGGAGAAAAACCACGGCGAATTGCCGGGGGCCGTGCGTTATCGCCTGCGTGCAATGTCTGCGGCGACTGACAACGTTGGTCTGTTTTTCGGTGAAGATATCTTCGTTGCCTTTGGGGCGATCATTTTCATGCACAACTTTATGCTGGAGTCCGGTGGGATCCAGACCGAGCCACTGCATATTGCTTTGTGGGGAATCCCAACGGCAATTTGCGCCTTCTTGATCCACGGTACGCGCTTGTGGCGTCTGGATAACTATCTGCAGCGTGAGGTGGCGAAAGCCAATGCGGCAGCGAAAGGAGCAGCGCAATGAATTTTCAGCAAAGCTATCTCTACTGGCTGGCGGGCGCGGTACTGTTGATTGTGGCGGTGATGTCCTGGCAGGACAAAGCGAACCCACGTCGTCTGAGCACGGGGCTGTTTTGGGGACTGTATGGTGTGCTGTTCCTGCTTGGCGACTGGACGTACTCACTGTTTGGTGACAAACGTACGGTACATATCGCGGTCGGCATTGCGGTAGTCGTATTGGCGCTGATTGCCGGGTTTGGCGGTGTGAAACTGGGAAGTTATCATCAACGCACCCAGCAGCAGCGTGAAGAAAGCGCCAGCCGACTGGGTAATCGCCTGTTTTTTCCGGCGCTGGCTATTCCGGTGGTGACCGTTATCGGTGTACTGATGTTTAACCATATTCCGGGCTTGCAGGATGCACTGTTTGGGCCGGGGAATCACGCCACGCTGGTCACGCTCTTTTCTATGACGGCAGGCTCGCTGATTGGCCTGGCAATGGCGATAAAAATGACCCATGAGCGCGTCCATCAGCCCATTCAGGAAGCCCGCCGTCTGCTGGACTCCATCGGCTGGGCGTTCATCCTGCCGCAAATTCTGGCGACGCTCGGGCTGCTGTTTACGGCGGCAGGGGTGGGCAGTGGTATATCGTATCTGACCCAGGAGTACCTCGCGGTAGATAGCCGCTTTATCGCCGTGGCGGTATACACCATTGGTATGGCGCTGTTGACGATGGTCATGGGGAACGCATTTGCTGCTTTCCCGATTGTAACCGCCGGGATCGGTATTCCAATTCTTGTGTTGCAGCATGGTGGTAACCCCGCGGTGATGGCGGCTATTGGGATGTTCTCCGGATATTGCGGAACCTTAATGACACCGATGGCAGCGAACTTTAACATCGTGCCTGCAGCCCTGCTGGAGTTGCCGGATAAAAACGCCGTGATTAAAGCGCAGGTGCCAACCGGCATACTGCTGTTGCTGGTTAACGTGTTCCTGATGTATTTCCTGATGTTCCTGTAAGGAGGAAGGATGAAAACGGTCTTAATCACCGGATTTGAACCCTTTGGCGGAGAGTCAGTTAACCCTTCCTGGGAAGTGGTCTCCGGGCTCGACAATGCTATCATTGCCGGATGTCGTGTCGTTGCGCGTCAGCTACCGTGCGTATTTGGCGAGTCTCTAACCGTACTTAATGCCGCGATTGACGCGTTGTCACCGTCGTTGGTGCTGGCGGTGGGGCAGGCAGGAGGCCGTACAGATATAACCGTTGAGCGTGTGGCGATCAACGTGGACGATGCGCGTATTGCGGATAACCACGGTCAGCAGCCTGTTGATGTGCCGATTGTCGCCGAGGGTCCGGCGGCATGGTTTAGCACACTGCCAATCAAAGCGATGGTGATGGCCATGCGCAATGCGGGTATCCCAGCCTCGGTTTCCCAAACAGCAGGTACCTTTGTTTGTAATCATGTGATGTATGGCCTGCTGCATACGTTACGCGACACACCGGCAGTGAAGGGCGGTTTTATCCATATTCCTTATCTGCCACAACAGGCCGCCGCGCACCCCGGAGCGCCAAGTATGGCGAGCGAAACGGTGCGCCGGGCGCTGGAAATTGCCATTGACACTGCATTGCAGGTGGACAGCGATATTGCAGTGACGGGCGGTGCAACACACTAACCAAGGACAGTATTATGCCTGAAGGCCCGGAGATCCGCCGCGCGGCGGATAACCTGGAGGCGGCAGTCAAAGGCAAACCGCTGACGGATGTCTGGTTTGCCTTTGAGCAGTTAAAACCGTATCAGTCTCAACTCATCGGGCAGCGCGTCACCCAGCTTGAAACGCGGGGGAAAGCATTGCTGACCCACTTTTCAAATGGCCTGACGCTATACAGCCACAATCAGCTTTACGGCGTATGGCGGGTGGTGGAGACCGGAAATATACCGGAAACGACGCGTGTGCTGCGTGTCAAACTGCAAACACACGATAAAACCATCCTGCTCTATAGCGCGTCTGATATTGAGATGCTGACATCAGCACAATTGGCGACTCATCCGTTTCTGCAACGGGTAGGGCCGGACGTGCTGGATCTGCGTTTAACGTCTGAGGAGGTTAAAGCGCGCTTGCTGTCACCCCGTTTTCGCAATCGGCAGTTTTCTGGCTTACTGTTGGATCAGGCGTTTCTGGCGGGACTGGGGAACTATCTGCGGGTAGAAATTCTCTGGCAGGTT
The DNA here is from genome assembly GCF_035064245.1 of Citrobacter sp. R-1.5.2. Taxonomy (NCBI): domain Bacteria; kingdom Pseudomonadati; phylum Pseudomonadota; class Gammaproteobacteria; order Enterobacterales; family Enterobacteriaceae; genus Citrobacter; species Citrobacter sp. R-1.5.2. Next base: position 173,051 of record NZ_JASEYC010000003.1, read on the forward strand.
GGACTGACCGGTCAGCATAAAGCATCGCAACTGAGTGATGAACAGCTCAACGCGCTGGCGCATGCGTTGCTCGAGATCCCACGCCTGTCCTACAACACCCGTGGGCTGGCTGATGAGAATAAGCATCACGGGGCGTTATTTCGCTTTAAGGTGTTCCATCGGGATGGCGAGTCCTGTGAGCGCTGTGGCGGTATTATTGAGAAAACGATGCTCTCTTCACGACCGTTTTACTGGTGCCCGGGATGCCAGCACTAAGCGGGCTGTTTTGGCGCATGCGCTGAGATAAACCGCGCGACTGTCGGCCCGGTTAATAAAATACTGAACAGTCGCAGGGTTTGCATCGCCATAACCAGTGCCATGTCGGCGTGGCTTCCAGCGGCAATCACTGCGACGGAGTCCACACCTCCCGGACTGGTCGCCAGATAGGCGGTGAGAAAGTCAATTTTCATATAATGTGCCAGCCCCCAGGCCATGGCGGCACAGATCGTCATCAGCGAAAAAATAGACAATAAAATTTGTGGCAACGGACGCAGTGCCATCAAAAATATCTGTTTGTCAAAACCCAGGCCTATTTGCCAGCCGATAGCCATATATGCCATTGCCAACAGCCATTCCGGCAGTTCAATTACCATGACACCGCCAGCGTTCAGCAATGCGCCCACCAGCATAGGCAGGAGCATGACGCCAGAGGGGATACGCAGCAAGCGTCCTGCCCCCCCGGCAACGGCGGCCAACATCAGGGTACTGAACAGGTTGATACTCAGTGGCGGAAACCAGACAATTTGTGCGCTGACCGCCTGTGCCTGGTCGCCCATTACCAGCCGGGTGACCAGTGCGGCCGCCCCCACCACCAACAGTACCCGCAGATACTGCATAAAGGCCACCAGGCGGATGTCAGCGCCGTAATCCTGTGCCATTGCAACCATTGCTGCGGCTCCGCCAGGCGATGAACCCCACGCACCGGTGTTACCGGGCAGGTTGCTGTAACGAACCAGCAGCCATCCTATGACCGCGCTGCTGATAAGTGTAGCCAGCAGGATGACCATAACCACCGGCCAGTGCGCCGCAAGCGTGGTTAAAATAGAGCCAGTCAGGTTTTGCGCAATCATACAGCCGAGAATGGCCTGAGCGCCAAGAAATGCACAGCGAGGGAGTTGTAGTGAAATGCCGCGCATACTGAAGATAATACCGACAATCATCGACCCAAGCAGCAAGGGACCCGGGAGATGAACAGACAGAAAGAGCAGGGAAAGAAGGAGTGACAGTAAAAACAGTAAACCCCACCGCAACACAGGCATCCCATGCTCCTGAATAATATTAAGTAACGCTTAATAAATCATAGAGAAAGCGCGATAAGAATAAAACTACGAGGGGCAATAAAAAGCAGAAATGTGCCGGATAGCAACGTCATGCGGCATATCCGGCCTATGTCTGGAACGTTTTATAGGCCGGATAAGCATGAGCGCCATCCGGCACGGCAAATTAACGCTTAATATCAGACTTAAAATCGCGTTTATCGTAGCCAGTGTACAACTGGCGAGGACGGGCGATTTTCATGCCGTCGGTGTGCATTTCGTTCCAGTGTGCAATCCAGCCAACGGTACGTGCCATCGCGAAGATTACGGTAAACATGGAGGACGGGATGCCCATTGCTTTCAGAATGATGCCAGAATAGAAGTCTACGTTCGGGTAGAGTTTCTTCTCGATAAAGTACGGGTCGTTGAGCGCGATGTGCTCAAGCTCCATTGCCACTTCCAGCAGGTCATCTTTGGTGCCCAGTTCTTTCAGCACTTCATGGCAGGTTTCACGCATGACGGTGGCGCGTGGGTCATAGTTTTTGTAAACACGGTGACCAAAGCCCATCAGACGGAAAGAATCATTCTTGTCTTTCGCGCGGCGAACAAATTCCGGAATGTGTTTAACTGAGCTGATTTCTTCCAGCATTTTCAGTGCAGCTTCGTTCGCGCCGCCGTGCGCCGGTCCCCACAGGGAAGCGATACCTGCTGCGATGCAGGCAAACGGGTTAGCGCCGGAAGAACCCGCAGTACGTACGGTTGACGTTGAAGCGTTTTGTTCGTGGTCAGCATGCAGGATCAGAATACGATCCATTGCGCGTTCCAGGATTGGGTTTACTTCGTATTTTTCGCACGGCGTGGAGAACATCATGTTCAGGAAGTTACCGGCGTAGGAAAGGTCGTTACGCGGATAAACAAACGGCTGGCCGATGGAGTATTTGTAGCACATTGCTGCCATGGTTGGCATTTTGGACAGCAGACGGAAAGCGGCGATTTCACGGTGACGCGCATTATTGACATCCAGCGAGTCATGGTAAAACGCGGCCAGCGCACCGGTAACACCGCACATAACGGCCATCGGGTGAGAGTCGCGGCGGAAACCGTGGAACAGACGGGTAATCTGCTCGTGGATCATGGTATGGCGAGTGACCGTGGTTTTGAACTCGTCGTACTCTTCCTGTGACGGTTTTTCACCGTACAGCAGGATATAACACACTTCCAGATAGTTGGACTCGGTCGCCAACTGGTCAATTGGGAAGCCGCGATGCAGCAAAACACCTTCGTCACCGTCGATGAAAGTAATTTTGGATTCGCAGGATGCGGTAGAGGTAAAACCTGGGTCAAAAGTAAACATCCCTTTTGAGCCAAGGCTACGAATATCAATAACATCTTGACCGAGCGTACCTTTCAGCACATCCAGTTCAATAGCAGCGTCACCATTAAGAGTGAGTTTTGCTTTAGTATCAGCCATTTACGGTCTCCTTAGCGCCTTATTACTTAAGACTACTCAGGTGAGATCTGTTTCAACTCATCAATTAACCATTACCAGTTTGTTATTCGGCTCGCCGCTCTGCGATAGAGGAGAAAACCAGGGTACAGAGCAATGGGCGCTTGCAGGTAAATCAGTTAACTCATGGTGAATTAGCAACAAATCAACAACTTAGCAATCCGAATTATTTAACCTGTCTATCACTAATAACTGTCCTGAAGGTATTGGTCAATACTTCCACACTGTTACATAACTAAATCTCCGGTGAAAGAGTGACCCCATAACTTTTACGCATTATATGCTTTTTCTGGTGTCGTTTGTAACAACTTTGTTTAATGATTGTCAAATCAGATGATTAAAAATTAAAATAATGTTGTTATCGTGACCTATGTCACTGTTCGGGATAAAACCCGACAAACTATATGTAGGTTAATTGTAATGATTTTGTGAACGTCCTATACTGCCGCCAGGTCTCCGGAATACCCTGCAATCCCGAGCCAACCAGCGTTGTAACGTGTCGTTTTAGCAACTGGAAGCAGTGTTTTATATGACGCGTAGTTATAGTAAGGACGCTGTCTGACCCGCACGCAGACCGGAGGAAGGAAATCCCGGCGTCTTTCAGACTACAGAAGTCTTTTTCTTCTGTGCCCGAAGTCCAAAGGGAATAATAAGAACAGCATGTGGGCGTTATTCATGATAAGAAATGTGAAAAAACAAAGACCTGTCAATCTGGATCTGCAAACGATCCGATTCCCAATCACGGCGATAGCGTCCATTCTCCATCGCGTATCTGGAGTGATCACCTTCGTGGCGGTCGGGATCCTGTTGTGGTTATTGGGTACCAGCCTGTCCTCCCCTGAAGGTTTCCTCGCCGCGTCATCCATTATGAATAACTTCTTTGTGGAGTTAATTCTGTGGGGGATCCTGATTGCGCTGGCCTATCACGCCGTCATGGGCATTCGCCATCTGTTGATGGATTTTGGCTATATCGAAGAAACCCTCGAAGCAGGGACACGCTCCGCCAAAATTTCTTTTGTAATCATTGTCGTGCTTTCACTTCTCGCAGGAGTCCTCGTATGGTAAGCAACGCCTCCGCATTAGGACGCAATGGCGTACATGACTTCATTCTGGTCCGTGCCACCGCTATCGTTCTGACGTTATACATCATCTATATGGTCGGCTTCTTCGCCACCAGTGGCGACTTGACCTTTGAAGCCTGGACCGGTTTCTTCTCATCGGCATTCACCAAAGTCTTCACCCTGCTGGCGCTTTTCTCCATCTTGATTCATGCCTGGATTGGCATGTGGCAGGTGTTGACCGACTACGTTAAACCTCTGGCAGTTCGCCTGATTCTGCAACTGGCCATTGTCGTTGCGCTGGTGGTTTACGTCATTTATGGATTTGTTGTGGTGTGGGGTGTGTAATGAAACTGCCAGTCAGAGAATTTGATGCTGTTGTGATTGGTGCCGGTGGCGCAGGTATGCGCGCGGCGCTGCAAATTTCCCAGAGCGGTCAGACCTGTGCGCTGCTCTCCAAAGTCTTCCCAACCCGTTCCCATACCGTCTCTGCGCAGGGTGGTATCACCGTTGCGCTCGGTAATACCCATGAAGATAACTGGGAATGGCACATGTACGACACTGTAAAAGGGTCGGACTACATTGGGGATCAGGACGCCATTGAATATATGTGTAAAACCGGCCCGGAAGCGATTCTGGAGCTGGACCACATGGGGCTGCCGTTCTCCCGCCTGGAAAATGGCACCATCTATCAACGTCCGTTTGGCGGTCAGTCGAAAAACTTCGGTGGCGAGCAAGCGGCACGTACTGCAGCGGCGGCTGACCGTACCGGTCACGCGCTGTTGCACACGCTGTATCAGCAAAACCTGAAAAACCACACCACCATCTTCTCCGAGTGGTATGCGTTAGATCTGGTGAAAAACGCCTACGGCGCAATTGTCGGTTGTACCGCACTGTGTATCGAAACCGGTGAAGTGGTTTACTTCAAAGCCCGCGCGACCGTGCTGGCAACCGGTGGCGCAGGCCGTATTTATCAGTCGACAACTAACGCTCACATCAACACGGGTGATGGCGTAGGTATGGCAATCCGTGCCGGGGTTCCGGTGCAGGACATGGAAATGTGGCAGTTCCACCCAACCGGTATCGCCGGTGCGGGCGTGCTGGTAACAGAAGGCTGCCGTGGTGAAGGTGGTTACCTGCTGAACAAACACGGCGAACGCTTCATGGAGCGTTATGCCCCGAACGCGAAAGACCTTGCGGGTCGTGACGTGGTGGCGCGCTCCATCATGATCGAAATCCGTGAAGGCCGTGGTTGTGATGGCCCATGGGGTCCGCACGCTAAACTGAAACTCGACCATCTGGGTAAAGAAGTACTGGAATCCCGTCTGCCGGGTATCCTGGAGCTTTCACGTACCTTTGCTCACGTTGATCCGGTGAAAGAGCCGATTCCGGTTATTCCAACCTGTCACTACATGATGGGGGGTATTCCGACCAAGGTGACTGGCCAGGCGCTGACCGTGAACGAGCAGGGCGAAGATGTAGTTATTCCTGGGCTGTTTGCAGTGGGCGAGATAGCTTGCGTATCGGTGCACGGTGCCAACCGTCTGGGCGGCAACTCATTGCTGGACCTGGTGGTCTTTGGTCGTGCGGTCGGTCTGCATCTGCAGGAGTCTATCGCCGAGCAAGGTAATCTGCAGGATGCGACGGAAGAAGAGATCGATGCCTCTCTGGCGCGTCTGAATCGCTGGAACGGTAACCGCGACGGTGAAGATCCGGTTGTGATCCGTAAAGCGCTGCAGGAATGTATGCAGCATAACTTCTCGGTATTCCGTGAAGGTGATGCGATGGCGAAAGGTCTTGAAGAGCTGAAAGCCATTCGTGAGCGCCTGAAAAATGCCCGCCTGGATGATACCTCCAGCGAGTTCAACACCCAGCGCGTTGAGTGCCTGGAGTTGGATAACCTGATGGAAACCGCGTACGCAACGGCGGTATCCGCCAACTTCCGTACCGAAAGCCGTGGCGCGCATAGTCGCTTCGACTTCCCGGAACGTGATGATGAAAACTGGCTGTGCCATTCCCTGTATCTGCCAGAGTCGGAATCCATGACCCGACGTCAAGTCAACATGGAACCGAAACTGCGCCCGGCATTCCCGCCGAAGATTCGTACTTACTAATGCGGAGACAGGAAAATGAGACTCGAGTTTTCAATTTATCGCTATAACCCGGATGTTGATGATGCTCCGCACATGCAGGATTACATCCTGGAAGCGGAAGAAGGGCGCGACATGATGCTGCTGGATGCACTGATGCAGCTGAAAGAAAAAGATCCGTCGCTGTCGTTCCGCCGTTCCTGCCGTGAAGGGGTCTGTGGCTCCGACGGTCTGAATATGAACGGTAAAAATGGACTGGCCTGTATCACACCTATTTCTGCGCTGAATCAGCCGGGCAAGAAGATTGTCATTCGCCCGCTGCCGGGTTTACCGGTTGTGCGCGATTTGGTGGTAGACATGGGGCAATTCTACGCACAGTATGAGAAGATTAAACCTTACTTGTTGAATAATGGGAAAAATCCACCGGCTCGTGAGCATTTACAAATGCCAGAGCAGCGTGAGAAGCTCGATGGGCTGTATGAATGTATTTTATGTGCATGCTGCTCAACGTCTTGCCCATCATTCTGGTGGAATCCGGACAAGTTTATTGGCCCGGCAGGTCTGCTGGCAGCGTATCGCTTCTTAATTGATAGCCGCGATACCGAGACCGACAGCCGCCTGGACGGTTTGAGTGACGCTTTCAGCGTATTCCGCTGCCATAGCATCATGAACTGCGTCAGTGTTTGTCCTAAGGGACTGAACCCGACGCGTGCCATCGGGCATATTAAGTCGATGCTGCTCAAACGTAGTGCGTAAGTTGTTGTCGTGGTTGCCGGATGGCGACGTAAACGTCTTATCCGGCCTACGGGTTATGTACCTTGTAGGCCTGATAAGCGAAGCGCCATCAGGCAATGGT
>NZ_JASEYC010000003.1:179956-461461 GCF_035064245.1 Citrobacter sp. R-1.5.2
ATCCGGCCTACGGGTTATGTACCTTGTAGGCCTGATAAGCGAAGCGCCATCAGGCAATGGTTGCCGGATGCGACGTACCGTCTTATCCGGCCTACGGGTTATGTACCTTGTAGGCCTGATAAGCGAAGCGCCATCAGGCGAATCGTTAATGTAGGAAACCTCTAAAAACTGCCCCTTATCTCTGACAGTTTTTAAAGGTTCCTTCGCGAGCCAAACAAAAAGAGCTCGCAAGTGAACCCCGGCACGCACATCGGTGTGCGTGGTAGTATCCACGGCGAAGTAAGCATACAAATGCTTAAGGGATCACGATGCAGAACAGCGCTTTGAAAGCCTGGTTGGACTCTTCTTACCTCTCCGGTTCTAACCAGAGTTGGATAGAACAGCTCTATGAAGACTTCTTAACCGACCCTGACTCGGTAGATGCTAACTGGCGTTCGACGTTCCAGCAGTTACCTGGTACCGGAGTCAAACCGGATCAACTCCACTCAAAAACACGTGATTATTTCCGTCGACAGGCGTTGATTACCCCACGTTACTCTTCTTCTATTTCCGACCCTGATGCCAATGTGAAGCAGGTTAAAGTCCTGCAGCTCATTAACGCCTATCGTTTCCGCGGTCACCAGCATGCGAACCTCGATCCGCTGGGGCTGTGGCAACAAGAAAATGTGGCCGATCTGGATCCGTCTTTCCACGATTTGACCGACGCTGATTTTCAGGAAAGCTTTAACGTAGGTTCTTTTGCCGGTGGCAAAGACACCATGAAGCTGAGCGACCTGGTTGTCGCACTGAAACAAACCTACTGCGGCCCGATTGGCGCCGAGTATATGCACATCACCAGCACCGAAGAGAAACGCTGGCTTCAGCAGCGTATCGAGTCCGGGCGTGCCGCATTCAGTAGTGAAGAGAAGAAACGCTTCCTCAGTGAACTGACTGCAGCTGAAGGCCTGGAACGCTATCTGGGTGCGAAGTTCCCAGGGGCAAAACGCTTCTCACTGGAAGGTGGCGATGCGTTAATCCCGATGCTTAAAGAAATGATCCGCCACGCCGGTAACAGCGGAACCCGTGAAGTGGTTCTGGGCATGGCGCACCGCGGTCGTTTGAACGTACTGGTTAACGTGCTGGGTAAACGCCCGCAGGAACTGTTCGACGAATTCGCAGGCAAACATAAAGAACACCTCGGCACCGGCGATGTGAAGTACCACATGGGCTTCTCATCAGATATCGAAACCGAAGGCGGTCTGGTGCACCTGGCGCTGGCGTTTAACCCGTCGCACCTTGAAATCGTTAGCCCGGTGGTTATCGGGTCGGTACGTGCGCGTCTGGATCGTCTGGACGAGCCAAGCAGCAATAAAGTATTGCCGATTACGATTCACGGTGATGCGGCAGTGACCGGACAGGGCGTGGTTCAGGAAACCCTGAACATGTCGAAAGCGCGTGGTTACGAAGTGGGCGGTACCGTTCGCATCGTCATCAACAACCAGGTGGGCTTCACCACCTCTAACCCGCTGGACGCACGTTCTACACCATACTGCACCGACATCGGTAAGATGGTTCAGGCGCCGATCTTCCACGTGAATGCGGATGACCCGGAAGCGGTTGCTTTCGTTACCCGTCTGGCGCTGGATTTCCGTAATACCTTTAAACGTGATGTCTTCATTGATCTGGTGTGCTACCGCCGTCACGGCCATAACGAAGCCGATGAGCCGAGCGCAACCCAGCCACTGATGTATCAGAAAATCAAAAAGCATCCGACCCCGCGCAAAATCTACGCTGACAAACTGGAAGCCGATAAAGTTGCCACGCTGGAAGATGCGACCGAAATGGTCAACCTCTATCGTGATGCGCTGGATGCTGGCGAATGTGTCGTGAAAGAGTGGCGTCCAATGAACATGCACTCCTTCACCTGGTCACCGTACCTCAACCACGAGTGGGATGAAAATTACCCAAGCAAGGTTGAAATGAAGCGTTTGCAGGAATTGGCCAAACGCATCAGTACCGTACCAGAAGCGGTTGAAATGCAGTCGCGCGTTGCCAAGATTTATGGCGATCGTCAGGCGATGGCGGCAGGTGAGAAGCTGTTCGACTGGGGTGGCGCAGAGAATTTGGCTTATGCCACGCTGGTAGACGAAGGCATTCCGGTACGTCTGTCGGGTGAAGACTCCGGCCGCGGTACTTTCTTCCACCGTCACGCGGTCATTCATAACCAGGCGAACGGTTCAACCTACACCCCGCTGCAGCATGTGCATAACGGGCAGGGGACGTTCCGCGTATGGGACTCCGTACTGTCTGAAGAAGCGGTGCTGGCATTTGAATACGGTTATGCCACGGCTGAACCGCGTACCCTGACCATCTGGGAAGCGCAGTTTGGTGACTTCGCCAACGGTGCGCAGGTGGTTATCGACCAGTTCATCTCGTCCGGCGAGCAGAAATGGGGCCGCATGTGTGGTCTGGTGATGCTGCTGCCGCATGGCTATGAAGGTCAGGGACCGGAGCACTCCTCTGCGCGTCTGGAACGTTACCTGCAACTTTGTGCTGAGCAAAACATGCAGGTTTGCGTCCCATCTACGCCGGCACAGGTTTACCACATGCTGCGTCGTCAGGCGCTGCGCGGTATGCGTCGTCCGCTGGTGGTGATGTCACCGAAGTCATTGCTGCGTCATCCGCTGGCGGTGTCTACGCTCGACGAACTGGCGAACGGCACATTCCTGCCAGCCATTGGTGAGATTGATGAACTTGATCCACAAGCCGTGAAGCGTGTCGTAATGTGTTCTGGTAAGGTTTATTACGACCTGCTGGAGCAACGCCGTAAGAATGGCCAAAAAGATGTTGCCATTGTACGCATCGAACAGCTCTATCCATTCCCGCATAAAGCGGTGCAGGAAGCGCTGAAACCGTTTGCTCATGTACATGATTTTGTCTGGTGCCAGGAAGAGCCGCTTAACCAAGGCGCATGGTACTGCAGCCAGCATCATTTCCGTGAAGTAATTCCATTTGGGTCAGCTCTGCGTTATGCAGGTCGCCCGGCCTCTGCCTCTCCGGCAGTAGGATATATGTCCGTTCACCAGAAACAGCAACAAGATCTGGTAAATGACGCGCTGAACGTCGATTAAATAAAGGATAAATAATGAGTAGCGTAGATATTCTTGTTCCCGACCTGCCTGAATCCGTAGCGGATGCAACGGTTGCAACCTGGCACAAAAAACCGGGCGATGCAGTACGTCGTGATGAAGTACTGGTAGAAATCGAAACTGACAAAGTGGTACTGGAAGTACCGGCATCAGCGGACGGTATTCTTGATGCGGTCCTGGAAGATGAAGGGACAACGGTAACTTCTCGCCAGATCCTCGGTCGCCTGCGTGAAGGCAACAGCGCCGGTAAAGAGACCAGCGCCAAGTCTGAAGAGAAAGATTCTACTCCGGCGCAGCGCCAGCAGGCGTCCCTCGCCGAGCAGAACAACGATGCCCTGAGCCCGGCAATCCGTCGCCTGTTGGGTGAGCACAACCTCGAAGCCAGCGCTATCAACGGCACAGGCGTCGGTGGACGTATTACGCGTGAAGATGTTGAAAAACATCTGGCTAAAGCGCCGGCGGCGAAAGCTGAAGCGAAAGCACCGGCCGCAGCACCTGCGGCACAGCCTGCACTGGGCGCACGTGGTGAAAAACGCGTTCCGATGACCCGTCTGCGTAAGCGCGTGGCTGAGCGTCTGCTGGAAGCGAAAAACTCTACCGCGATGCTGACAACCTTCAACGAAGTCAACATGAAGCCAATCATGGACCTGCGTAAGCAGTACGGTGACGCGTTTGAGAAACGCCATGGTATCCGTCTGGGCTTTATGTCTTTCTACGTTAAAGCCGTTGTTGAAGCGCTGAAACGCTATCCGGAAGTGAACGCGTCTATCGATGGTGATGACGTGGTTTATCACAATTACTTTGATGTCAGCATGGCGGTTTCCACGCCGCGTGGTCTGGTTACCCCGGTACTGCGTGATGTTGATCTGCTGGGTATGGCCGACATCGAGAAGAATATTAAAGAACTGGCAGTAAAAGGTCGTGACGGCAAGCTGACGGTTGAAGATCTGACGGGCGGTAACTTCACCATCACTAACGGTGGTGTGTTCGGTTCCCTGATGTCTACGCCTATCATCAACCCGCCGCAGAGTGCCATCCTGGGTATGCATGCCATCAAAGACAGACCGATGGCGGTAGACGGTAAGGTTGAAATCCTGCCGATGATGTATCTGGCGCTGTCTTATGACCACCGTCTGATCGATGGTCGTGAGTCAGTAGGTTTCCTGGTAACCATTAAAGAGTTGCTGGAAGATCCAACACGTCTGCTGCTGGACGTGTAACCAAAAAGAGTATCACCTGCCCCGTAGGCCTGGACGCCTTATCAGGCCTACGGGTAAAAGATAACGATTACCTGAAGGATGGACAGAACACATGAACTTACATGAATATCAGGCAAAACAACTTTTTGCCCGCTATGGCTTACCGGCACCGGTGGGTTATGCCTGTACTACTCCGCGTGAAGCCGAAGAAGCCGCATCTAAAATCGGCGCAGGCCCGTGGGTAGTAAAATGTCAGGTTCACGCTGGTGGCCGTGGTAAAGCGGGCGGTGTGAAGGTTGTTAATAGCAAAGAAGACATTCGCGCTTTTGCTGAACACTGGCTGGGTAAACGTCTGGTCACTTACCAGACAGACGCCCATGGCCAACCGGTAAACCAGATTCTGGTTGAAGCCGCGACCGACATTGGTAAAGAACTTTACCTCGGCGCAGTGGTTGACCGTAGCTCCCGTCGCGTGGTCTTCATGGCCTCTACCGAAGGCGGCGTGGAAATCGAAAAAGTAGCGGAAGAAACCCCGCACCTGATCCACAAAGTGGCGCTCGATCCGCTGGCAGGTCCGATGCCTTACCAGGGGCGCGAGCTGGCGTTTAAACTGGGTCTGGAAGGTAAACAGGTTCAGCAGTTCACCAAGATCTTCATGGGTCTGGCGACTATCTTCCTGGAGCGCGATCTGGCGCTGATCGAAATCAACCCGCTGGTTGTGACCAAACAGGGTGATCTGATCTGCCTCGACGGCAAACTGGGCGCTGACGGCAACGCGCTGTTCCGCCAGGCTGACCTGCGTGAAATGCGCGACCAGTCTCAGGAAGATCCGCGTGAAGCGCAGGCTGCACAGTGGGAACTGAACTACGTCGCACTGGACGGCAACATTGGTTGTATGGTTAACGGTGCGGGCCTGGCAATGGGCACCATGGATATCGTTAAACTGCACGGCGGTGAACCAGCGAACTTCCTGGATGTTGGCGGCGGTGCGACCAAAGAGCGTGTAACCGAAGCGTTCAAAATTATCCTCTCTGATGACAATGTTAAAGCCGTACTGGTTAACATCTTCGGCGGTATCGTACGTTGCGACCTGATCGCTGACGGTATCATCGGTGCGGTAGCAGAAGTAGGTGTAAACGTTCCTGTTGTTGTGCGTCTGGAAGGCAACAACGCCGAACTCGGCGCGAAGAAACTGGCTGACAGCGGCCTGAATATTATTGCAGCGAAAAGTCTGACGGATGCAGCTCAGCAGGTTGTTGCCGCAGTGGAGGGGAAATAATGTCAGTTTTAATTAATAAAGATACCAAGGTTATCTGCCAGGGCTTCACCGGTAGCCAGGGGACATTCCACTCTGAACAGGCTATTGCTTACGGTACGCAAATGGTCGGTGGCGTTACACCGGGTAAAGGCGGCACCACGCATCTGGGTCTGCCGGTATTCAATACCGTACGTGAAGCCGTAGAAGCGACCGGCGCAACCGCCACCGTTATCTACGTTCCGGCACCGTTTTGCAAAGATTCCATCCTGGAAGCTATCGATGCAGGCATCAAACTGATCATTACCATCACCGAAGGTATCCCAACGCTGGATATGCTGACCGTGAAAGTGAAACTGGATGAAGCTGGCGTACGCATGATCGGCCCGAACTGCCCAGGTGTTATCACCCCGGGCGAATGTAAAATCGGCATCATGCCGGGCCACATTCATAAACCGGGTAAAGTGGGCATTGTTTCCCGTTCCGGTACGCTGACCTATGAAGCGGTTAAGCAGACCACCGACTACGGTTTTGGCCAGTCAACCTGTGTCGGTATCGGCGGTGACCCGATCCCAGGCTCTAACTTTATCGACATCCTGAAACTGTTCCAGGAAGATCCGCAGACTGAAGCGATCGTGATGATCGGTGAGATCGGCGGTAGCGCAGAAGAAGAAGCGGCTGCGTACATTAAAGATCACGTGACTAAGCCGGTTGTGGGTTACATCGCAGGTGTGACCGCGCCGAAAGGCAAACGTATGGGGCACGCGGGCGCAATCATCGCGGGTGGTAAAGGGACAGCGGATGAGAAATTCGCTGCGCTGGAAGCTGCTGGTGTGAAAACCGTGCGTAGTCTGGCCGATATCGGCGAAGCGCTGAAAGCGGTAATTAAGTAATTCTCAAAAAGCAGTATAAGGTCCGACTCTTTCGCGTAGCAGAAAACTGCTGTTACGCGAAGGAAGCAAGACTGATTCGTTTTCGACATGGTTGGCCATCTATTGATGGCCTTTTTTATTTTCTGTCATCCCGCATCATGCAATTTGATCACATTCATCTTCACAAATGAGATTATTTTTTGCGGCGAGCATCATTCTTTCTTTTGCCTGGATTTTGCATATTACCGCCTTTAGTCATATTAAGGTTGGAGGATGATGTGTCGCTGAAAATTCAGGATGATTACTTACCATGTTTTTTCTCTATAGCAGAAGTTTTCTCCAATGCGACGGGGTTAGCAACGGTAGTCGTTGATGTTACAGGCAGAGCACTCTCTGATTGCCATAACTTTAATTCATTCTGTAAGCTGATGAGAGCGAATAAACGTTACAGTGTTGGTTGCCAGGCATGCGATAAACAGTGTGCTTTTGAGGCACTGAAACAGTGTAAACCCAGAATATTCAGCTGCCATGCAGGGTTAAGTTTATTCTCCATGCCATTAATTTATGAGGGGAATCTGCATGGTTTTATTATCTGTGGTCAGGTTCGGACTAAGTACCAGGAATATAAAACCATCGTCGTTGAAGATGAATTACGGTGGATGGGCGATCCTGAAATAAAAACCGAGTGGGATCAGCTTGTTGCGGTTGAGAATAATACGCTGGTGGCATCGGCTAATTTATTGCATTTTATTGTTAATAATTTTGAGAGAGAAGAAAAACAATCTGAAGTGGTATTTGATAAACCGGTAAGTAGCGTCCGGCACTATTTAACGGAGCTTTCTCGTCATGAGAAAAAACTACTGGCGGCACTGCGATATATTGATGAAAACTTGTATAGTGACTTATCCCTGGAGTCTGTGGCAGCACATGTCTGTTTAAGTGCAAATTATTTTAGTCGATTTTTTAAGAAGCGTCAGGGTGTTAATTTTAAAACCTGGGTAAATCAGAAAAAAATGCAAAAGGCGGGGGAGTTATTACATGATCCTGTTCATTCAATAGACAGTATTGCCCGGAAACTTCAGTACGCACAAACCAGTTATTTTTGTCGCGTTTTCCGGGCGGCGCATCAAACATCACCCCAGTCTTTTCGTCACGCCAGACTCTCGCAGTAAAGATGTTCAGGGAGTTCGATAGCGGCAGGAATGAAAGACAAACGATCGCTCAGCGTGACGACATCGCCAATGACGACCAGTGCAGGCGGCGTAATGTTGGCTTCCTGCGCATTGCTCAGTAACGATCCGAGAGTACAGGTCAGTCGGCGCTGATTCTCCCGGGTCGCGGACATGATAATGGCCGCGGGTGTCTCCGCCGGTTTTCCGCCCATCAGTAGCTCTTCACAGATGAATGCCAGATTCGCGATACCCATGACGATAACCAATGTACCGTTCAGTTTGGCCAGCTGGCGCCAGTCCTGTTGCTGGTTACCTTCGCGTGTATGGCCGGTCACCACGTGAAAACCAGAGGCGTAATCGCGATGTGTTACCGGGATCCCGGCACAGGTTAATCCCCCAATGGTTGAACTGATACCGGGGACGACTTCAAAAGGAATCCCCGGCTCGATAAGCCCTTCAGCTTCTTCGGCACCACGACCAAATACGTAAGGATCGCCGCCTTTTAAGCGCACGATATTGTGATGCGTCTGGGCATACTGAACGAGAAGCGCATTGATTTCATCCTGCGGAACGCAATGAAATCCTGGATTCTTACCGACATTGATAAGCTCACAGTCAGCGGATGCCCATTCCAGAATCTTAGGATTGACCAACCTGTCGTAAATAATGACATCCGCTTGTTTAATGCACATCACTGCTTTGAGGGTGAGTAATGAAATATCACCGGGACCTGCGCCAACGAGCCAGACCTTTCCGAAAGTTTTCACATTGTGTCCTTTATCACGTCTAACAAAAAAAGGCAGAACCACCCCGGAGAATGATTAAAAGCAGTCGTTTGCCTGTAAGTTATAACGCTAAATTTTCCTAAATTATCGCAAGGATAATATTGATTAATCTCGCAAAGTTTTTTCCACAATAAACAAGATGACTTGAAAAATTATTAAGAACTTATTGGCGCTATGTGTCTGAATTTAACCTTAATTAAATTGTGTTTATTGTTGTGCTTGAGTATTATTGGTTAATATTTATCCGCCATCAGTATGAACAAATCATGGATTGGATCAATGACATCAATGCCTGAAATAAAATATAACACTCGATGTTTACTCGGGTGACATGAATTATTTTTTATAAATTAAACTATTTTTGTACGCTGCATATGGAAGAGGTTATGAGAGGAAAAATACCCAAAACGGAGTTGCTGGTAACTTTTGAAGTGGTTGCGCGTCACGAAAGTTATACCCGGGCAGCTGAAGAGCTGGCTTTAACACAAAGTGCTGTTTTCCGCCAGGTGAATGCGCTAGAGGATTTTCTTAATACAGCGCTATTTAATCATGCCAAAAAACGCATTTTTTTAAATGCGGCAGGCAAACACTATTTAACTATCGTTAAAGAGACACTGAACAAGCTTGAACGAGACACGACGACGATCATGACATGGCAGCCGACCGTACAAGTGATCGAACTGGCGGTTAACCCGACGTTCAGTACGCACTGGCTGATCCCAAACCTGCGTGAGTTCAATAAACTCAATCCGGATATTATCGTTAACATTCATTCTCTGGCGAATATTGGCGATTTTCTTAACCGGGAATATGACGCAGCGATCATGCGGGAAGATTTTTACTCTCCGTGGTCGGGGGTCGAGTACCTGTTCGAAGAGGAAATTCTGCCCGTGTGCAGCCGTTGCCTGCTTGCCGAACCGGACCGGAAGCTGTCCGTCGATGAACTGCTGAACGAATACCCGCTATTGCATCAAAGCACCCGCATCAAAGGCTGGCAGGAATGGTTTGCGCTGTCCGATGTCAGCAGTCCGCTGGTGAATAAAGGTCCGCGATTTGATCTCTTGTCGATGCTGATTGCGGCGGTACGCTCCAACCTTGGTGTCGCATTGCTACCCCGTTTTGCCATTCAGCACGATCTGGATAGTGGAGATATGGTGATTCCTTGCGATGTTCCAATGCGTACCGGGAATCGATTTATCATGACGTGGCGGGAGGAGAAATCAGAGTCCCTGCATTTGGAGATCTTCCGCAACTGGTTGCTAAATAAATCCGTGGTGTCGGCTGCCTGATAGCGGCTTGCACCTTATCAGGCCTACAGGTATTTGCCCGATACGCGTATCGGTATCGGGCAAAGGAGCGATTACCAGTCGATACCTGGCTGTGCCTGAATGCCGCTATCAAAAGCGTGTTTAACCGGGCGAAGCTCGCTGACCGTATCGGCAAGTTCAAGTAACAGCGCATGGCAACCGCGCCCGGTGACTATCACACTCTGGTCGGCAGGGCGATTTTCGATGGCGCTGATAACCTCCTGAGTATCCAGATAGTGATAAGCCAACATGTAAGTGAGTTCGTCCAGTACGACCAGATCATAATGCGCATCGGCTAGCATGCGCTTACTTTCCTGCCACACTGCCGTGGCCGCCTCGATATCGGCTTCCCGGTTCTGGGTTTCCCAGGTAAAACCGGTACCCATAATATGAAACTCCACGCCGAGAGGGTGCAGTGTGTTGTACTCGCCATTATCCCACTGGCCTTTAATAAACTGCGCGACGCCAACGGTTTTTCCGTGACCAACCGCGCGCGTCGCCGTGCCGAAGGCTGCGGTGGATTTCCCTTTACCATTGCCGGTGAAGACAATCAGAATCCCTTTTTTCTCGGTTGCTGCCGCCACGCGGGTATCGACCTGCGTTTTTAGCTTCTGCTGACGCTGACGATGTCGGTCATTGTTGGCTCGCGCTTCCATGATAGCTCCTTAATGCCCCGCCGGGCAGGTTGCGCAGCGATGCTGCTGCTCAAACTGACTGAAGAAGTTATTGCCCTTGTCATCCACTAAGACGAAGGCCGGCATATTTTTAACTTCCATCATCCAGACCGCTTCCATGCCCAGTTCGGGATACTCAAGGCAGTGCAGGCTCTTCACATATTGCTGTGCCAGCAGAGCCGCTGCGCCGCCGATGCTGCCGAGGCTAAATCCACCGTGTTTGTGGCAGGCATCAGTAACCTGCTGGCTGCGGTTACCCTTGGTGAGCATAATGAGGCTGCCGCCTTGTGCCTGGAAAGCATCGACATACCCATCCATACGCCCGCCGGTGGTCGGACCCATTGATCCACAGGCCTGATTTTCCGGGGTTTTGGCGGGACCTGCGTAATAAACGATATGCTTTTTCATGTATTCCGGCATCGGTTCGCCGTTATCCAGACGCGCTTTAATGTTTGCGTGGGCGATATCGCGAGCGACAACAATCGGGCCGCTAAGCGACAGGCGGGTACCAATGGGCAGAGCTGACAAATCATTAAGAATGTCACGCAACGGGCGATCGAGGTTGAGCTGTACCGTCTGGGCGGTGTTTTCAACGCGGTGAGAGTCGGGAATAAACTTACCTGGGTTATGTTCGAGTTTCTCCAGCCAGATACCGTGTTTATTAATTTTAGCCTTGATGTTGCGGTCAGCCGAGCAGGAGAGCGCCATGGCGATAGGGCAGGAGCCACCGTGGCGCGGCAGACGAATAACACGAATGTCGTGGGCAAAGTATTTGCCACCAAACTGCGCGCCGATGCCAAATTCGCGGCTGGCATTGAGCAGTTCGGCTTCCAGTGCTGTATCGCGGAATGCCTGGCCCAGTTCATTCCCGCTGGTGGGCAGGTTATCGTAATATTTGGTCGATGCCAGCTTCGCAACTTTTAGCGACTGATCGGCAGATAATCCGCCAACCACAAAGGCGATGTGGTACGGCGGACAAGCGGCAGTGCCCAGCGATTTCATTTTTTCGATCAGGAAAGCCGTCAATTTCTCCGGCTGCAGAATAGATTTGGTTTCCTGGAACAGCGCGGCTTTGTTAGCAGAGCCACCACCTTTGTTGACGAACAG
This sequence comes from Citrobacter sp. R-1.5.2, assembly GCF_035064245.1. Classification (NCBI taxonomy): domain Bacteria; kingdom Pseudomonadati; phylum Pseudomonadota; class Gammaproteobacteria; order Enterobacterales; family Enterobacteriaceae; genus Citrobacter; species Citrobacter sp. R-1.5.2. Next base: position 191,456 of record NZ_JASEYC010000003.1, read on the forward strand.
GAAACGGTATTCGCTACCCGGCGTCGCGCTGATGTCGATTTGTGCAGGCAGGTTGGTCTGGGTATTGACCTCGTTATACATGTCCAGCGGGGCATTTTGTGAATAGCGCAGGTTACTTTCCGTAAAGGTGGTATATACACCCTTGCTTAATGCTTCGGCATCATCGCCACCGGTCCAGACCTGCTGGCCTTTGCTGGCGACAATGGTGGCGGTACCGGTGTCCTGGCAGTTTGGTAGTACGCCTTTGGCTGAGACTTCGGCATTGCGCAGCAGCTGTAATGCGACATACTTGTCATTACTGCTGGCCTGTGGATCGTGCAAAATGCTGGCAATCTGTTTCAAATGTCCGGCGCGCAGGAAAAATGAGGCCTCATAAAATGCCTGCTGTGCTAACAAGGTTAACGCTTCCGGCGCAACCTTAATAACTTCCTCTCCGTCTAACTCCGTCACAGTAATGTGTTGATTACTGAGCAATTCATATTCGGTATTATCTTTACTCTGAACAAAGAGTTCCTGCCAGACAAATGGTTTAGACATGTTTACTTCTCACCTCTTCATTTTTGCCGGATGACGGCGTAAATAAATGTGCTAATCGTAGGCCGGATAAGCGAAGCGCCATCCGGCATAGAGTTATTTTGCTAAAAAGACATTGGCTTTGGTCTCGTCAGCGACATATTCGATAGTTTTCTGGGCACGAACGCTGTTACCGGCTTCGTCCAACGGCGGAGAATAGACGGCAATCGCATATTTGCCGGGCACTACCGCAACCATTCCGCCGCCAACGCCGCTTTTCGCCGGAATACCGACGCTGTACAGCCATTTGCCGCTGCCGTCGTACAGCCCGGCAATTGCCATTTCAGCCAGCACCTGTGGCACATAGCGTTCATTCAGCAACTGCTTACCGTTGAAGGGCGACTTGCCTTTGTTCGCGAGTACGGCACCCATTTTGGCCAGTTGCTCAACGGTGATGTCCACTGAGCATTGGCGGGTATAAATTTCTACCGCTTCCTCTGTGTTGCCGTAGAAACTGTTGTAGGACTCCATCAGCTTCGCCAGTGCCTGGTTGTGCTGATTGGTTTCCATCTCGGACTTGAATACCGGTTCGTTGACCGTCAGTGAGGCATCCGCCCAGACATTCAGGTTGTTGAGGATTTTGTTCCAGCGATCGGTTTTGTCTTTGGCTTCAATCAGGCTAACGGTGCTCATTGCGCCAGCGTTAACCAGCGGGTTTTCCGGCGCGCCTTTGGTCAGTTCAACGGCTAAGCCTGAGTTGAATGGCATACCGGTAGCATTGGCCCCGAGTTTATCCAGAACAACCTGAGGACCATGCTGTTCCATGGCGAGCGCCATGGTGAAGACTTTACTCAGGGATTCCATCGGGAAGGGCTTTTTAACATCACCCACCTGGTAGATTTTTCCGTCTACTGTGGCAATGGTGATGGCAAAATTATTGGGACTGTAGCTCGCCAGGGCAGGGATATAGTCGGCGACTTTTCCATCATTGTTACTTTTGTATTTCTGATGTGCCTGCTCTATTAGCTTTGCGTAGTCCGGCGTGGTTTGCGCGAATGAGGCAGAGCTAAACAAGACGCTGAAAGCAAAGAGACTCACGCCGATAATTGTTTTGTTCATTGTGCGTTCCTGTTGATGTTGTTGGGAAAACTATCCTGTAGGCCGGATAAGGCGTTCACGCCGCCATCCGGCGTTAACACGGTATAATTGCCGGATGGCAACGCTGGCGCGTTTTATCCGGCCTACGACTAGTCGTCCTTCTGCTATCAGGACAACGCGACCTCTGTTTCGGTAACCGGGCGGTCTTGCTCCGGTGTTTTGACTGGCGCTGTTCCGCGGCAGCCTGAACCAAAGTGTTCACCTTCCCAGCGACCTACAATGGCAGCACCCATGGCATTACTCATGACGTTAGTGGCTGAACGCCCCATATCGAGGAACGGATCGACGCCCATCAGCAGGATCAGACCGGCTTCCGGAATGTTGAACTGGTTCAGCGTAGCGGCAATAACCACCATGGATGCACGTGGCACACCCGCCATCCCTTTTGAGGTCAGCATCAGGATTAGCAGCATGGTGATTTGCTCGCCCATGCTCAGCTCAATGTTGCACGCCTGGGCAATAAAGACGGTGGCAAAGGAGCAATAGGCCATGGAACCGACGAGGTTAAAGGAGTAACCAATCGGCAAAACGAAGCTGGCAATTTTTGACGATACGCCGAATTTTTCCAGCTTATCCAGCGTGCCAGGGAAGGCCGCTTCAGAACTGGACGTGGTAAAGGCCAACAGCGCCGGTTCGAAGATTGATTTGGTGAGACGTGCGATGCAAGGCCCGACTATCATGCTTGACAGGCCAATCAGAATTGCCCACAGCATACCCAGTGTCAGGTAGAACTCGCCCATAAAGATACCGGCACTGACCATTACACCCAGACCACGCTCGGCAATCAGACCGGAAATAGCCGCGAAAACGGTCAGTGGGGCAAACAGCATGACGTAGCCTGTCAACTTCAGCATGACGTGTACCAGCGAATCCAGAACCTTAACGATAGGCTCGGCTTTTTCACCGATGGCGGCCAGGCTGCAACCGAGGAAAATGGAGAACACCACGATCTGCAGAATTTCGTTACGCGCCATTGCGTCAACGATACTGGTTGGTACGGCATGTGAGATAAAGACTTTCAGCGTGAACGGCTCTGACTTAACAGCGGCAACAGCGCCTGCGTCATGAGCAACAAAGTTGATGCCTGCGCCCGGCTGGAAGATATTAACGATAACCAGACCCAATGCGATCGACAGCAGTGAGGCACAAATAAACAGGAAAAAGGTTTTAGAAAATATACGACCCAGCGTTTTGGCATCGCCCATCTTGGCAATACCGACAACCAGAGTTGAAATAACCAATGGCGCAATAATCATCTTCACCATACGTAAGAATATAGTGGTGAAAATGGAAATATCCTGTGCATATGATTTTGCTGTTTCAGCCGCGGCCATATTATTAATGGCCACCCCGGCAATCATGCCGAGTATCAGGCCTAATATGATCATCTTCGTTAAACTAATTTTCTTCATGTGTACTCCATCGGATAAAGGCTGGTAATTGGAATAATGTAGGGTGGCGTGTGCCTGAGCCCGGACAGCAGTTCAGACGCACGCCTGTTGTGACCAACCGCATGAATATTCGAAGCACTGTGATACCGCTGAACTCTGTGCTCCAATGGCTGTTATTGTGTTTTTTTGTTACAGATCGAATTCAATACTTAATAATGGTGCGTGTTGCTGCGCGCCATAAACATCATTGTCACCGACATTGCCGGAAATAATATCGCGCGGCATGACAATTTTTACTGCGTTAGCGGGATCAAACCAGACAATATTGTGAATAAAATCAGGTTCAACATTATATAACCCAGCAATAAGTTGCGGAGTTAATTGCTCCGAACGCTTTACCCGCTGATAGTCTTCCCGGGTTTTAAACAAAATATCTAAAACCAGTTCGTACGGTCCGGCATTTTTGGAGCGAATGACCTGCGCCAGTGAACAAATTGATTGTTTCATGCCTGAACTCCTTCTGGCGTCACCTGCTCAATGTGGAAATCAAACCGCAGTGCATCGCTGGCTTCAATCAGGTGATAGATCGAGAACTCATACACCGGCCCACTCTGAATATCAGATGGCGAGAATGGGAAAGCGAGGTTGCCCGCGGTCGCAATACGATTTTCATAGCCGTAGTGCAGTAGGGTAGAGCGCACCAGCGAGCAAACGCTGTTGGCGATATCCTGCGTTGGCGCGACAACGTCCAGTAAAATCCCCAGTTCATGACCGGCGGTTTTCATCGGTTCATGATTGCCCATCACGCCATTCTTACCGTAAAGGTGGAACGTCATGCGGATACTGTCATCATTCAGTGAGAGGTTACGTGCCACGCTTGCCTGTACTTCTTCGAGAATGGTGTCGATACCGGCAATCATTATCGGGTCGCGCGTCCCGGCGATAGTCAGGCAGCGGAAGCCAACCTGACGTGCGCCTTCCAGTTTCAGTGCATACGGCGTTTCTTCATGACGCGAACCGCTGACATACACTTCACCTTCGTTAACTGCGGTGAAAGTACATGCCTTCAGATTCAGTACACCGCCGGGTCCCGGCAGGAAGTACGGGTCGGACTTCTCGTACAAGGTATGCGCCGCAGCGGAGGTTTCGGTGAACTTACGCTTTGGATTGAACGCCTTCAGCGTAAAGCCGTTGTCGTCGATGATCCCCATTGCGCAATCCGAGCCGGAGCCAGGGGTTGCTGCAATGGCAGCACACTCAAGGATCTTACCGCAGTGCAGCGCCAGACCTTCATCAAAGCCTTGCATAATCGGCAGCGCCGCGAAGCAGGCTGGATCGTAAGCGCGTCCGCCCAGAACAACCTGTGCACCCGCTTTCAGTGCACGCTGGAAAGGTTCGACCCCCATCTGCGCGACGATGTAGGTGCTGTCTTCGATGGCTTCGTGCGTTAACTCAGGCACGAAATCCAGCGCGGTGATTTTGCCGTTATCCAGCGCCTGGTGAACCACGTCTTTATCAACATCAGACGGAATCAGCGCCATGGAGAAAGACAGTTTTTCTTCCTGGGCAATCTCATGGATTATCTGGCGGCACCACTCCAAATGCGGAGCAGCACCGGAACCACCGGCGGTGCCGATAACCACAGGGATGTTGTTCTTAACGCCCGCCACGATCATATAGCGCAGATCGCGTTTTACCCCAGCCCTGTCAGTGAAGGGTTTACCTGCCCCCAGGTAGTGGGGGCCAGGATCGGAGGAACCTGCGTCAACAGCAATAAGATCCGGTGACTCTTCCATGGCTTTACGAAAACTCTCTTCCGGGAAGCCATAACCCAGGATAGCCGTAGGCGATAAGATCTTAAATGTGCGTGCCATCTCTTAATCCTTAGTTTGCAACAGCGCGATGGTGCGGTTCATTTCGTTAAACACGATGTTGAGACCTTCATCGAATCCCATACCCGGTTTTACCAGCATGCGCATTGGGCGTGCGGCCAGTGCGACGTGGACACAGGTGCGAGCACTGATCTCGGTTTCGTTACAGGTACCGCCCTGATAGGCTTCCATGGCGTGTTTGTTGCAATACAGCACCGCATCAACGATGTTGTGAATACCGCCCAGGTCCGGGGTTTTGATCTGCACCATGTGGCAGCTGCCCGCGTCGGTGAAGTCCACGATGTCCTGGTAGGTGTTACACCATTCATCAGCCACGATTTTCACGCCGGAGCCCAGACGGGTCAGCTCTTTGGTGATGGCGGTCAACATGCGGATCTGATCCGGTTTGTTGCCGGCATCAACCGGACCTTCAATGTACAGCGGCAGGCCTTGCGCTTCGGCTTCCAGGCTGGCGATGTATTCGGCGCAACGCACCGGGTCCATATCAAAAATCAGGCCGATCGTGCCGTACACATCGATATGCAGCGTCGGGTGATAACGCTCGCTGGTGCGCAGGCTTAAGATACGGTCAGACAGCCAACGCACATACTCACGCAGTTTTTCGCCTTTAAAGCCCAGCTTCTCTTCAACGTTATTGATCAGCGCATGCGGCAGGACATCCACACCTTTGAGGATCATTTTGTCGACGGCGATATAGCGGTCGTCACCACTCTGACCAAATAATGGAATGGCTTCTGGTACGCACGGCAGTTGCCACTCGTCGCATACCACTTCAGTTTTCAGACGACCGGTGGCCAGTGCCGCCGCGTCAAGCAGTGCCTGAGACAGACCATAACGAACGGCGGTATGCAGCAGGTGGCCGTCAATACGCAGTTGGTCAAAGAAACGGGCATTCGGCAGGAATGCATCAACGTCACGACCTTCCAGCAGCGGTTTGATGTGATCGTTGAGGAATGGAATGAAGTTCTCAGCCAGGAACAGCGGATCACGGCCGCCGGCACCTGAATATTGCACCGCAGCGCAATCACCCACTGCGACCGCGCCGTTTTCCAGAACCAGCTGGACGGATACGCATTCACCAGCCTGACGCACGGAGGTAAAGCCTGGCGTTACCGGATCGCCGGTATAGATAAAGCCGTCATGACCTGCGCCGTTTTTGATGGCCTGCTGATCGTCAAAATAAAATGAGGAGTAGCCAGCGGTGAAAAGGGCCTGTTTGATTTTCATTATGGTCTTCCTATTAATTTACTGTGGGATACGGCGTTGATGTCATCAATGACCATCTGGAAAGAAGGTTTGCGACCTTCAAAATGTGCGCGCTCTGAGACGTAGTCGTGGTGCAGCGCGAGAATGTCTTTCGGCAGTGGAACTGCACCGGCTTCGAGAATACGGATAGCACCTGTGTTATCGCGCACCGGCAGAATTTTGCCTGCGTTGCAAGCGGCTGGGGCGAAGGGGACATCCAGAACACCGGCTTCAAAAGCCAGTACCGTACCGCGTGCAATGTCGCCATTACCCAGCTCGAAGACTTTTTTCAGTACTGCGCGGACTTCACTCTTAATCAGTTCGACTTCCTGTTCCACGGCAGCGCACTGTGGGAATTTCTGGTCGCTAACCATGTTAAGCATCTGGCGTGACGCTTTAAGACCCTGAGCATTAGCCGCGGCGGTTGGGATGCCGAAGGCTTCATGCGGGCTCTTGGTAATGACTTTTGTGGCACCGGACATGCCAGCAACCGCAGCGCCCCAGGCGATAACGGAGAAGGCTTTTGCTTCATCTTCCGGGAATCCGCCCATCCACTGGTGGAATACGGTACTCAGCTCATAATCATCGAAGCCGTGGTTATGGAAGTATTCGTGGGACAGTTCGCGCAGTGCCTGAATGGCGGCGATATCCTGCGTCAAACTACCGACCTGGCCGTAACCGACGGTAATGGACTTCACGCCTTGTTCCAGTGCCAGCAGACCTTCGATAATCGCCACCGAGTGGGACATAAACGGCGGGATCAGGGTGCCGGTCAACGGACCAAACGGTTCACGGTTGATGCGAATACCATTTTCTTCGTACAGTCCCATCAGGCGATCGCAGTACTGCCAGTCACGAATGGATTTTTCCAGAGTGACGCGTTTGGCGTAAGGGATGTTGTAGGAGATACCGCCACCTTCGTAGCTGGTAAAGCCACTGGCCATGGCGATTTCTGCCAGCAGACGTGCATCTGGCGTACCGTGGCGGACCTGGATTGGTTTCTCCAGCGACTCAGTCATACGGCGGCAGGCAGCAACCCCATGATTGACGACGGGTAAACCATTCAGTTTGGAGGTGCCCGCCTCGATAGATTTTTGGATCCCGACAGCCGCTTCTTCATAGCGGTTCAGACGGGTATAGGCATCGATTGTACTTGGCAGGAGGTCACATTCTTCCTGCAATGTTTTAAGCAGCTCAATGTGCTCATCCATGAGTGCGACGCCCGCACGCGGTTGGCTCAGCGTTTTACCTTCCTGGTCGGCCTTCAACAGCGCGAGGGAGAAGCGTTTTGAATCTGGAATTGATTGCTGGTACTTCACGCCATCTTCGAAGTTCTCAACGTCTTTGCCGGTTTCCCAGGTTTGCAATACCTGATGCCTTTCGGTCATGAATTCGTCGTGGGTCAATTTTTTATTTCGAAGTTCCATTCGTAGCTGCCTTTAGTTTTGTAGGGTTAAACACTGAATGCTGGTGCGAGCAGCGGCTTGCGGGTACAGCCTGGCGACGTTTGCCAGTAGAGGGAGCAGGCCATATGAATCGCGGTAATACTCAAACTGATTCGGTAACAGAATTCTTTTACCCTGGTCGTCCAGCTCCCGGTATTTGAGCCAGTTATGAATATCGAACTGGCTGGCGCGAGAGAGCCATCCACCTGAACCGACAACTTTCCGTACGGTGGTGAGATCGCGACCCATCTGTAAATCCACGTTACCGACGCAGGTGCAAACCTGCTTCTTAGTGCCCGCGTGGCGCTCAGCGGCATAGCCCACGCACAAACCGGCTAACAGAGTGTCGAAATATTTCTCTTCCTCGTTGACCGGCAGGTAGTCCGGCTGCCCAACCAGATGGCGCAGGTAGCGATAAAACGCCTCCTCACGTTGTGGCTGTTGGGCGAAAACAACTTTCACCATATCCTGCGTGCTTTCTCCCACCACGACGGCGGAAACGCGCATGCCCAAATCACCTTCAACGGTACGTTTGACGAAAGGTTCAGGGACACCATGCAGGACAGTATCGGGGGAGAGGGTATTCGCGCTGGCTGAATAGACATCCGTGGTGGCGCCACCCATATCGATCAGCATGAATTCCTTCCATGCGCTGTCGTAATCGCTAATTGCTTTTACCAGTTCATACACCGTCCACGGCGTCGGCATGGGGTCTTCGCCTGTTTCACCCACGATGACGTCAAGACCTTTACCTTTTACGATGCGTGACAAGAACACATCGCAAATGGCCTGACGAGCGGCAAACGGATTCGGGTGATCGAGATCCGGCAGGATGTTGTCTACCGTGGTCAGATCTTTGTGACCCAGAATCGTTTGTATTTCGTCCTGAATATCACGGTTTCCGGCATAGATGATGGCGCAATCAAGCTTCGAATTCGCCAGTGCACGCGCATTGGCCAATCCATAGCTTTCTTCACCGCCATCTGTACCCCCTGTAAACAACAGGATATCTGGCGGTACGGATTCCAGCTCCTGGATGTCATGACGGTTCAGCTTGTACGAATAATATTGCGCGATTTTCGCTCCTGCCGAGTGAGCGGTAACTTTCGCCGATTCCAGCGTAATGGAAGGCACCAGCCCCATTGCTGCAACGGCGAGTCCACCTTTGGCTGAGGAGGAGTACTTCAACTGCACTTCACCACTTTTCAGTAACGGGCGAGCATCGGCAACATTCAGCACCTGATTCAGGCTGGCAAAAAAACCGTCTGCCAGATGATGTGTGGTGGTTGGGGTCAGGACATGATTGACCAGCGTTAACACCTCTCCTTCCTGTGCGAAGAGGGCTGCCTTGGTCCATGTCGAGCCGATATCGACAGAAACTGTTTGCATCAGATGGCCTCTTCCAGGCAACGCTGTTCGAGGCCATTGTGTTGGTGAATATCGTTAGTGATAAGCGAGCAGACATCTTCCAGGTCGTGGCTGGGGGCGAAAACGCGGTTGAAGCCCATTTCTTTAAACTTCACTTCGACATCGGCAAAATCGTGTTTGCCCACGACAAGGTTACCGCCGACATACAGCAGAATGTCGCCCAGGCCGCGTTCAATGCAGCGCTCACGTAAGCCGAGGCAGTCAATGTCGCCGTGGCCGTAGATGGAGGACACCACGATGGCATCGGCGCCTGTTTCAATTGCGGCATCAATATATTCATCCTGGCTCACCATCACCCCGAGGTTGATTACGTGAAAATCATGAGCAGTAAAAACGCGATCCAGAACTTTATTGCCTACTGCATGGCAGTCAGCACCGATGACGCCAATAACAAGTGTAGATTTCTTCATGGGTAATCCTCTGTAGGGCTGATGGTCAATAAGTAAAGAATATTTCTAATATTTAGAACATGGATTGTGACAACCTCTTAATAGGGTTGGAGTTTCTGTGGAAGCGAAAAAGGAAGCAATTGATCTATTTTCAAAATATCCTGCATAAAATGATTGTTATATTTCTATTTTATAAAAATCTATTTAAATCAGTATGTTATAAACTAGTTTCTATTGGTTATTTTATTTATTAGCGAATTGCGTAATAAACAACTTGCCATGTTTGTGATCGAAATCTTATTTTGTGTGGCGGGCTTTATCTGGGGTGTTTTTAATAATTTCAAAAATGATATTCGCTAAATAACTTGTGAACGACATAACGGTTTTTTATTTATTAATCTTATATGCCGTAAATGTTTTTGTTAAATTTAAGATAAAAATGATAATGAATTGTTCGTAATATAGTTATTCTTTGGCGTAGAGGTGATGTTGTGGAGGGAGTGATAACTTATAGTGATGTTTTAAGCGAAACGGTGGGTCTCTGCGGGGCGATCGCCAAGCCTCAGGGCACCGGTCAATGTTTGCCGCTTCGCTTCCAGTTGAGATAGTTACATTGTGGTGTTAATTATAAGTAAAATTAAAATGAATAATTTGTATTAAATAATGATTGCAGGACTTGCTAAACAAAAAACTGTGAGCTACCCGGCAATAGTGACTCTTTATCTGTCCATAATTTTGTCCCGCCGACTGGTTAAAAGATCGTGTAGATTTAAATAAATATCCTATCATTTGTAGTAACGGCAATTACTCATTGAAAAACATATCGTTAACATGGTGTTCACTAGTCGCACTAGCGATAAACACTATTAACATTAAAATTGAAAGTTGATTTAAATCAATGTTTAAAACTTGGTAAACATCACCAAATGAGGTTAAATTGCTGCAGATCAAATTGGTCTGAAAGTGATAAATTAGCTATAAATTGATCACTATCGAAAAATGCAAATTTACCTCGATAAAAACCTGTTTATTGTAAGGATTTTACGGCGTAATATAATTGCGGGATCAATTTGAGTGTTTTATTAACATGTTTGTAACTTTTCATCATTGTCCTTTCTTCAAATGAGAAGAAAGAGCAGCGGGGGAAGGAAGCAAATAAATTTGTATTGGGGCATGCGTGTGACCCTTTCTAACGGGGTTCACTCTCGGAGTCTTCATGCGATGAGCAAGGAGTCATGATGTTAGATATAGTCGAACTGTCGCGCTTACAGTTTGCCTTGACCGCGATGTACCACTTCCTGTTTGTGCCACTGACGCTCGGTATGGCGTTCTTGTTGGCCATCATGGAAACGGTCTACGTCCTTTCCGGCAAACAGATTTATAAAGATATGACCAAGTTCTGGGGCAAGTTGTTTGGTATCAACTTCGCTCTGGGTGTGGCAACCGGTCTGACCATGGAGTTCCAGTTCGGGACTAACTGGTCTTACTATTCCCACTATGTCGGGGATATTTTCGGTGCACCGCTGGCGATTGAAGGTTTGATGGCCTTCTTCCTCGAATCCACCTTTGTAGGTCTGTTCTTCTTCGGCTGGGACCGTTTGGGTAAAGTCCAGCATATGTGTGTCACCTGGCTGGTGGCGCTGGGTTCTAACCTGTCCGCACTGTGGATTCTGGTTGCGAACGGCTGGATGCAAAACCCAATCGCTGCGGATTTCAACTTTGAAACCATGCGTATGGAGATGCTGAGCTTCTCTGAACTGGTGCTCAACCCGGTTGCTCAGGTGAAATTTGTTCACACTGTGGCTTCTGGTTATGTTTGTGGCGCGATGTTCGTTCTGGGTATCAGCTCCTACTATATGCTGCGCGGCCGTGACTTCGCGTTTGCTAAACGTTCTTTTGCTATCGCTGCCAGCTTTGGTATGGCTGCCATTCTGTCTGTTATCGTTCTGGGTGATGAATCTGGTTACGAAATGGGCGACGTGCAGAAAACCAAACTTGCTGCTATTGAAGCCGAGTGGGAAACCCAACCTGCACCGGCATCCTTTACGCTGTTCGGTATTCCGGACCAGGATGCGCAGGAAAACCATTTTGCGATTCAAATTCCTTATGCGCTGGGCATCATCGCTACCCGCTCTGTTGATACACCGGTCATTGGTCTGAAAGATCTGATGGTGCAGCACGAAGAGCGTATCCGTAACGGGATGAAAGCGTATCAGCTGCTGGAAGAACTGCGCGCAGGCTCTACCGATCAGGCTGTTCGCGACCAGTTCAACAGCATGAAGAAAGATCTGGGATATGGTCTGCTGCTGAAACGTTATACAGATAAAGTGACTGATGCGACTGAAGCGCAAATCCAGCAAGCCACGAAAGACTCTATTCCTCGTGTTGCGCCGCTGTACTTCGCATTCCGTATTATGGTGGCGTGCGGCATCCTGATGCTGGCTATCATTGCTGTGTCCTTCTGGACCGTGATTCGTAATCGTATCGGCGAGAAAAAATGGCTGCTGCGCACAGCGCTGTATGCTATTCCGCTGCCGTGGATTGCCATTGAATCTGGCTGGTTTGTCGCAGAATATGGCCGTCAACCGTGGGCGATAGGTGAAGTGTTACCGACAGCCGTGGCGAACTCTTCGCTGACTGCGGGTGATCTCATCTTCTCGATGCTGTTGATTTGCGGCCTGTATACCCTGTTCCTGGTGGCTGAACTGTACCTGATGTTCAAGTTCGCACGCCTTGGGCCGAGTAGCCTGAAAACCGGTCGTTATCACTACGAGCAGTCTACTGTGACTACTCAGCCGGCACGCTAAGACAGGAGTCGTCAAATGATCGATTATGAAGTATTGCGTTTTATCTGGTGGCTGCTGGTTGGCATTCTGCTGATTGGTTTTGCGGTCACTGATGGCTTCGACATGGGGGTGGGCATGCTCACCCGTTTCCTCGGTCGTAATGATACCGAGCGTCGAATTATGATTAACTCCATCGCCCCGCACTGGGACGGTAACCAGGTATGGCTTATCACCGCGGGTGGCGCATTGTTCGCTGCGTGGCCGATGGTGTACGCTGCTGCGTTCTCCGGTTTCTACGTGGCGATGATCCTGGTACTGGCGTCATTGTTCTTCCGTCCGGTCGGTTTCGATTACCGCTCCAAGATTGAAGATATGCGCTGGCGCAACATGTGGGACTGGGGCATCTTCATTGGTAGCTTCGTTCCGCCGCTGGTTATCGGCGTTGCGTTTGGCAACCTGCTGCAAGGTGTTCCGTTCCACATGGATGAGTACATGCGTTTGTACTACACCGGTAACTTCTTCCAGTTGCTGAATCCGTTTGGTCTGCTGGCAGGGATTGTGAGCGTAGGGATGATCATCACTCAGGGCGCAACCTATCTGCAGATGCGTACCGTAGGTGAACTACACCTGCGTGCACGTACCACCTCACAGGTTGCGGCGCTGGTGACTCTGGTTTGCTTCGCACTGGCCGGTGTTTGGGTTATTTACGGGATTGATGGTTATGTGGTGACTTCCGCACTGGATCACCACGCGGCCTCTAACCCGATGACCAAAGAAGTGGTGCGTGAAGCGGGCGCCTGGATGGTGAACTTTAACAATGCACCTATCCTGTGGCTGGTTCCTGCGTTGGGCGTGGTTCTGCCGCTGTTGACCATTCTGACTTCTCGTATGGAGAAAGGGGCCTGGGCGTTCATCTTCTCCTCACTGACGTTAGCCTGCATCATCCTGACTGCCGGTATCGCAATGTTCCCGTTTGTGATGCCGTCCAGCACCATGATGAACGCAAGTCTGACCATGTGGGATGCCACCTCCAGCCAGAGAACATTGAACCTAATGACCTGGGTTGCGGCGGTGTTTGTACCGATTATTCTGCTCTACACCAGCTGGTGTTACTGGAAGATGTTCGGTCGCATCACAAAAGAAGATATTGAAAGCAACACCCACTCTCTGTACTAAGTAAGGAGCTAAAAATGTGGTATTTCGCATGGATTTTGGGAACGCTTCTTGCCTGTGCATTTGGGATAATCACAGCACTGGCGCTTGAGCACGTTGAATCAGGCAAAGCCGGACAAGAAGAAAGTTGATGACCAACATTATCGCGATGGTATACAACGCGATGGATAAGCGCCCCTTGCGGGCGCTTTCCTTTGTGCTGGCAATCGTGTTGGCTGGTTGCATATTCTGGGATCCGTCACGTTTCGCGGCCAAAACCAGTGAGCTTGAGATCTGGCATGGCTTCCTGCTGATGTGGGCGGTCTGCACTGGCATCATTCATGGCGTTGGATTTCGTCCTCGTGCGGTGCACTGGCAGGGCATCTTCTGCCCGCTTATCGCAGATATCGTCCTCGTTGTTGGTCTTATTTTCTTCTTCTTTTGAATAAGAAACATCCTTAAATATTTATGGGCTTGCATAAGCCCATAATTTTTTACTCTCCGTTTACTTTCCCCCATTCCAAAGCATCATTCCCGCGCGTATAGTAGCGAAGTTTGAAAGCACTACCGGGATGTACAGTGAAGACAGCGCGATATACAACGACATTCTTGATGCATCGCGGCGGCAAGAACGCGAGTCACCAGGCGTTTACAAAGATAAGCGACTGGTGTGAGTGGACGAAGCCAACAAAGAGGCAGTAAGAATGAATAAGTATATATTTCGATGGCCGGTTCGTGTCTATTATGAAGACACCGATGCCGGTGGGGTGGTTTACCACGCCAGCTATGTTGCTTTTTATGAGCGAGCACGCACAGAGATGCTGCGTCATCATCACTTCAGTCAGCAGGTGCTGTTGGCAGAACGTGTAGCCTTTGTGGTGCGCAAGATGACCCTGGAATATTTTGCGCCAGCCCGGCTCGACGATATGCTCGAAGTCCAAACCGAAATTACGTCAATGCGTGGCACCTCATTGGTTTTCACGCAACGCATTGTCAACGCAGAGAACGTCGTGCTGAATGAAGCCGAAGTTCTGATTGTTTGCGTTGATCCACTCAAAATGAAGCCTCGTGCGCTTCCCAAGTCTATTGTCGCGGAGTTTAAGCAGTGACTGACATGAATATCCTTGATTTGTTCCTGAAGGCAAGCCTTCTGGTTAAACTTATCATGTTGATTTTGATTGGTTTCTCAATCGCATCCTGGGCCATTATTATCCAGCGGACCCGTATTTTGAATGCCGCCTCACGTGAAGCAGAAGCGTTTGAAGATAAGTTTTGGTCTGGTATCGAATTATCGCGTTTGTACCAGGAAAGCCAGGGGCGCCGGGATAATCTGGCCGGTTCGGAACAAATTTTCTACAGTGGATTCAAAGAATTTGCGCGCCTGCATCGGGCAAATAGCCACGCGCCGGAAGCGGTTGTTGAGGGGGCATCCCGTGCGATGCGTATCTCTATGAACCGCGAACTGGAAACGCTGGAAACGCATATTCCGTTCCTGGGAACCGTCGGCTCCATCAGCCCATACATTGGTCTGTTCGGTACCGTTTGGGGGATCATGCACGCATTTATCGCGCTGGGCGCGGTAAAACAGGCAACCCTGCAAATGGTTGCACCGGGTATCGCGGAAGCGTTGATTGCAACAGCCATTGGCCTGTTTGCGGCAATCCCGGCGGTTATGGCTTACAACCGACTGAATCAGCGCGTGAACAAGCTGGAACTGAATTACGACAACTTTATGGAAGAGTTCACCGCGATTCTGCACCGCCAGGCGTTTACCGTTAGCGAGAGCAACAAGGGGTAAACCATGGCCAGAACGCGTGGACGAGGTCGTCGCGAACTCAAGTCCGAAATCAATATTGTACCGTTGCTCGACGTACTGCTGGTCCTGCTGCTGATCTTTATGGCAACAGCGCCAATCATTACACAGAGCGTGGAAGTCGACCTGCCGGATGCGACTGAGTCGCAAGCCGTCAGTAGCAACGACGAACCTCCGGTCATTATTGAAGTTTCCGGTGTTGGACAATACAGCGTGGTGGTTGAAAAAGACAGGATGGATCAACTACCACCAGAGCAGGTTATCGCGGAAGCGAAGAGCCGTCTGCAGGCCAACCCGAAAACGGTCTTTTTAATCGGTGGTGCGAAAGACGTGCCTTATGATGAAATAATTAAAGCGCTGAACTTGTTACACAGTGCAGGCGTGAAATCGGTTGGCTTAATGACGCAGCCAATCTGATGTCTGCGTATTCCTGGCTTGAAAGATAGCGCGTAACAGGCGAACAGTTTTTTGGGAACCGAGAGTGTCAAAGGCAACCGAACAAAACGACAAGCTCAAAAGGGCGATAATTATTTCAGCGGTGCTGCATGTCATTTTATTTGCGGCACTGATCTGGAGTTCGTTCGATGAGCACATTGATGCTTCAGCCGGCGGTGGTGGTGGCTCGTCCATCGACGCCGTTATGGTCGATCCTGGTGCTGTTGTTCAACAGTACGACAGGCAGCAGCAACAGCAGGCAAGTGCGAAACGTGCAGAAGAACAGCGTGAGAAACAGGCGCAGCAGCAGGCCGAGGAGCTTCGTGAGAAGCAGGCGGCAGAGCAAGAGCGTCTGAAACAGCTGGAGAAAGAACGTTTAGCGGCGCAGGAAAAAGTGCGCGAGCAGGCGGAACAGCAGAAACAGGCTGAAGCCGCTGCGGCGAAAGCACAGGAGCAACAGAAGCAGGCTGAAGAAGCTGCGGCGAAGGCTGCAGCAGACGCGAAAGCCAAAGCAGATGCTCAGGCGAAACAAGCGGCAGATGCTGCGAAGAAAGCCGCTGCTGATGCCCAGAAAAAAGCTGAAGCTGAAGCTGCAAAAGCGGCTGCCGATGCTAAGAAGGTTGCTGAGGCGCAGGCTGCCAAGGCCGCCGCAGACGCCGCGAAGAAAGCGCAGGCTGAAGCCGCTAAACAAGCTGCGGCTGAAAAAGCTGCCGCTGAGAAAGCCGCTGCTGCTGCCGAAAAAGCGGCTGCCGCGAAAGCTGCCGCTGCTGAAAAAGCGGCTGCAGAGAAGAAAGCCGCCGCCGAAAAAGCCGCTGCAGATAAAAAAGCTGCTGCAGAGAAAGCCGCTGCCGATAAGAAAGCAGCAGCCGATAAAGCCGCCGCTGCGAAAAAAGCGGCCGCTGAAAAAGCTGCTGCCGCTTCGGGTGTTGACGACTTATTAGGTGACTTAAGCTCCGGTAAGAATGCGCCGAAATCAGGCGGTGGGGCGAAAGGAAACAATGCTTCCCCGGCGGGGAGTGGTAATACTAAAAATAATGGCGCATCAGGCGCGGACATCAGCAATTACGCCGGGCAGATTAAATCTGCTATTGAAAGTAAGTTCTATGACGCATCGTCCTATGCAGGCAAAACCTGTACGCTGCGGATAAAACTGGCTTCTGATGGCATGTTGCTGGATATTCAGTCTGAAGGTGGCGATCCCGCACTGTGTCAGGCAGCGCTTGCCGCAGCCCGACAGGCGAAGATTCCAAAACCACCAAGCCAGGCGGTATACGAAGTGTTTAAAAACGCACCTCTGGACTTTAAACCGTAAGCCAGGTTTCCCCGTTACGGCGGGGAAAACAATCTTCGGGAGTCGCTGAGTTCTGGTAGTTTTGTGTATTTGAGTTTGTTAACATTCTGCTAAATTATCGTGGGCGTTCCGTCCAGATAAGGGAGATATGATGAAGCAGGCATTACGAGTAGCATTTGGTTTTCTGATGCTGTGGGCAGCAGTGCTGCATGCAGAAGTACGTATCGAGATCACCCAAGGGGTAGACTCGGCACGCCCGATTGGTGTTGTCCCGTTCCAGTGGGCAGGGCCGGGCGCTGCACCTGAAGATATCGGTGGTATCGTAGGTGCTGACCTGCGTAACAGCGGTAAATTTAACCCACTAGACAGATCTCGTCTGCCTCAGCAGCCGGGGACTGCAGCTGAAGTTCAGCCTGCTGCATGGTCCGCTCTGGGTATTGATGCCGTCGTGGTAGGCCAGGTTACGCCAAACCCGGATGGTTCCTATAGCGTTGCATATCAACTGGTTGATACCGGTGGCGCACCAGGTACCGTACTGGCACAGAACACCTATAAAGTGAACAAGCAGTGGCTGCGTTATGCGGGGCATACTGCAAGTGACGAAGTATTTGAAAAACTGACCGGTATTAAGGGCGCATTCCGTACCCGTATCGCGTATGTTGTTCAGACGAACGGTGGTCAGTTCCCGTACGAATTACGTGTGTCTGACTACGATGGTTACAACCAGTTTGTCGTTCACCGCTCTCCGCAGCCGTTGATGTCTCCGGCGTGGTCTCCGGACGGTTCTAAACTGGCCTACGTTACCTTCGAAAGCGGTCGTTCAGCGCTGGTTATTCAGACGTTGTCCAACGGCGCAGTGCGTCAGGTTGCTTCGTTCCCGCGTCACAACGGTGCACCTGCGTTTTCTCCGGATGGCAGCAAACTGGCGTTTGCCCTGTCTAAAACCGGTAGCCTGAACCTGTACGTTATGGACATCGGTTCCGGTCAGATCCGTCAGGTCACTGATGGTCGTAGCAACAACACGGAACCTACCTGGTTCCCGGACAGCCAAAACCTGGCCTTTACGTCTGACCAGGCCGGTCGTCCGCAGGTGTATAAAGTTAACGTCAACGGCGGTGCTCCGCAGCGTATTACCTGGGAAGGTTCGCAAAACCAGGATGCTGATGTCAGCAGCGACGGTAAGTTTATGGTAATGGTAAGCTCGGCGAATGGTCAGCAGCACATTGCCAAACAAGATCTGGTAGCGGGTGGCGTACAAGTTCTGTCGTCAACGTTCCTGGACGAAACGCCAAGTCTGGCACCTAACGGCACTATGGTAATCTACAGCTCTTCTCAGGGGATGGGATCCGTGCTGAATTTGGTTTCTACAGATGGGCGTTTCAAAGCGCGTCTTCCGGCAACTGATGGACAGGTTAAATTCCCTGCCTGGTCGCCGTATCTGTGATAATAAATAATTGATTAATAAAGGAATCATTGAAATGCAACTGAACAAAGTGCTGAAAGGGCTGATGATTGCTCTGCCTGTTATGGCTATTGCGGCATGTTCTTCTAACAAGAACGCCAGCAATGACGGCAGCGAAGGCATGCTGGGTGCCGGCACTGGTATGGATGCAAACGGTAGCGGCAACATGTCCTCCGAAGAGCAAGCGCGTCTGCAGATGCAACAGCTGCAGCAGAACAACATCGTTTACTTCGATCTGGATAAGTACGATATCCGTTCTGACTTCGCTGCAATGCTGGATGCGCACGCTAACTTCCTGCGTAGCAACCCGTCTTACAAAGTCACCGTAGAAGGTCATGCGGACGAACGTGGTACTCCTGAGTACAACATCTCCCTGGGTGAACGTCGTGCTAACGCCGTTAAGATGTACCTGCAGGGTAAAGGCGTTTCTGCGGACCAGATCTCCATCGTTTCTTACGGTAAAGAAAAACCTGCAGTACTGGGTCATGACGAAGCGGCTTACGCCAAAAACCGTCGCGCCGTACTGGTTTACTAAGAGAATTGCATGAGCAGTAACTTCAGACATCACCTGTTGAGTCTGTCGTTACTGGTTGGCATAGCGGCCCCCTGGGCCGCTTTTGCTCAGGCGCCAATCAGTAGTGTCGGCTCTGGCTCGGTCGAAGACCGCGTCACTCAACTCGAGCGTATTTCTAACGCTCACAGTCAGCTTTTAACCCAACTCCAGCAACAACTCTCCGATAATCAGTCCGATATTGATGCCCTGCGTGGTCAAATTCAGGAAAGTCAGTACCAGCTGAATCAGGTTGTTGAACGCCAAAAACAGATATTGCTGCAGATGAATAATCTCGGCAGCGGTAGCGCGCCTGCGGCGCAATCTGCGGCTGGTGATCAGAGTGGGGCGGCAACCCCAGCACCCGATGCGGGTGCTGCAGCCTCGTCAGGCGCTCCGGCGCAAACTGGCGATGCGAATACTGATTACAATGCGGCAATCGCTCTGGTGCAGGATAAATCCCGCCAGGATGATGCGATCGTTGCATTTCAGAACTTCATCAAAAAGTACCCGGATTCTACTTACCTGCCAAATGCGAATTACTGGCTCGGTCAGTTGAATTACAACAAGGGTAAAAAAGATGATGCAGCGTTCTATTTTGCATCCGTAGTTAAAAACTTCCCAAAATCACCGAAGGCTGCAGACGCGATGTATAAAGTCGGCGTCATCATGCAGGACAAAGGTGACACAGCAAAAGCGAAAGCCGTTTATCAGCAGGTTATCACTAAATACCCTGGTACTGATGGCGCGAAACAAGCGCAAAAACGTCTTGGCGCGATGTAATGCACACCATGCGACCAGAAATCGTGTTATTTCTGGTCGCGTCGTGTGATTCCTAAGCAGTTGAGTTATTTACATCGAAATTTTTGTTGCGCTAAAATCTGAAATCAGTAATATATGCCGCCGTTGCCAAGGGATATCAAACAAACCAAAAGCAGCGCAAAAGTGGGTCGTTAGCTCAGTTGGTAGAGCAGTTGACTTTTAATCAATTGGTCGCAGGTTCGAATCCTGCACGACCCACCACTTAATGCAGTATCCAGCGCAGTAACGGGTGATTAGCTCAGCTGGGAGAGCACCTCCCTTACAAGGAGGGGGTCGGCGGTTCGATCCCGTCATCACCCACCACTCGGGGCGTTAGCTCAGTTGGTAGAGCAGTTGACTTTTAATCAATTGGTCGCAGGTTCGAATCCTGCACGCCCCACCAACTTTAACATCGTACTCAGATGTTAAACGTGAAGGATAACGTTGCTTTAGCAACGGCCCGCTAGGGCGAGACGAAGTCGAGTCATCCTGCACGCCCCACCAATTCTTATATTGGTGTCGAGTAAAAAATTTTTCAGGTGACATCCGAGCGGGTCGTTAGCTCAGTTGGTAGAGCAGTTGACTTTTAATCAATTGGTCGCAGGTTCGAATCCTGCACGACCCACCATCCTGAATAATTGAAGCAGTAAACCCCATATGGGGGCGTTAGCTCAGTTGGTAGAGCAGTTGACTTTTAATCAATTGGTCGCAGGTTCGAATCCTGCACGCCCCACCAGTGTAAAAAGGCGCCCTAAAGGCGCCTTTTTGCTATGCACAGAATTAACGATTCGAACCTGCAGCAGGTTCGGGTCGAACGTAGTGAGACAACGGAGCCGTTTACGGCGACGGCCCGGAGGGCGAGCGAAGCGAGTCATCCTGCACGCCCCACCAGTGTAAAAGAGGGCGCTGGCGGCGCCTTTTTGCTATCTGCGATTTATAAGATTCGAATCTGCTTGCCTGATGCGCTTCGCTTATCAGGCCTACTGACGACACGACTCATGTAGGCCGGATAAGACGCCAGTCGCCATCCGGCATTCATCACTCGCAATTCTTGTGACTTTTCGACACCAATCCGCTATCTTGTTTAGCATACAAAACAATTCTAACCGAATATAGCGTATGTCACGCTTCTACTCGGTTATTTCGTTAAGCCAGTAAAACGAGAAAGCAAGATGAGCGTGATGTTTGATCCTGAAGCAGCAATCTACCCGTTTCCGCCAAAACCTGCGCCGTTGAGTGTGGATGAAAAGCAATTTTATCGAGAGAAAATTAAACGTCTGCTGAAAGAGCGTGATGCCGTCATGGTTGCGCACTATTACACCGATCCTGAAATACAGCAGTTGGCCGAAGAAACCGGAGGCTGTATCTCTGACTCGCTGGAGATGGCGCGGTTCGGATCAAAACATCCTGCCTCTACGTTGCTGGTTGCGGGAGTCCGGTTTATGGGCGAAACAGCCAAAATTCTGAGCCCGGAAAAAACCATACTGATGCCAACCTTACAGGCTGAATGCTCACTAGATCTGGGGTGCCCGATTGAGTCGTTTAGCGCATTTTGCGATGCGCATCCGGATCGCACTGTCGTGGTTTACGCCAACACTTCAGCCGCCGTTAAAGCACGTGCGGACTGGGTCGTGACGTCCAGTATTGCCGTCGAACTGATTGAACACCTTGATAGCTTGGGGGAAAAAATCATTTGGGCTCCTGACAAGCACCTGGGTAATTACGTACAAAAACAGACCGGGGCGGATGTTCTCTGCTGGCAGGGTGCCTGTATCGTTCATGATGAATTTAAAACCCAGGCATTAACACGCATGAAAGGGCTGTATCCTGACGCTGCCGTACTTGTGCACCCTGAATCTCCCCAGTCTATCGTTGATATGGCTGATGCGGTGGGATCAACCAGCCAGCTAATCAGCGCCGCTAAATCGTTACCGCACAAGCAACTGATTGTGGCGACCGATCGGGGTATTTTTTACAAAATGCAGCAAGCTGTTCCGGATAAAGAGCTGCTTGAAGCCCCGACAGCGGGTGAAGGTGCAACGTGTCGTAGCTGTGCGCACTGTCCGTGGATGGCAATGAACGGCCTTAAAGCGATTGCTGAGGGACTTGAGCAGGGTGGTGTGGCTCATGAGATACATGTTGATGCTGCGCTGCGAGAAGGCGCATTGCTGCCGTTAAACCGCATGCTGGAATTTGCGGCTACACTACGAGCTTAATTACGGCGTTTCGCTCTGGGGGAAAAGATGGATTTTTTTAGCACGCAGAACATTCTGGTACATATTCCAATCGGTGCAGGCGGGTACGATCTGTCGTGGATTGAAGCGGTGGGGACTATCGCCGGGTTACTGTGTATTGGCCTCGCCAGTATGGAGAAAATCAGTAATTACTTCTTTGGTCTGATAAACGTCACGCTGTTTGCGATTATCTTCTTTCAGATCCAACTTTACGCCAGCTTGTTGCTGCAGGTGTTCTTTTTTGCCGCCAATATCTATGGCTGGTACGCCTGGTCCCGGCAAACCAGCCAGCATGAGGCTGAACTTAAAATTCGCTGGCTGCCGTTGCCAAAAGCGTTGGGCTGGCTGGCGGCTTGTGTGGTGGCAATTGGTCTGATGACAGTGTACATCGACCCGGTGTTTGCGTTTCTCACCCGTATTGCGGTGACTATCATGCAAGGACTGGGATTACAGGTTGCATTACCTGAATTGCAACCGGATGCGTTCCCGTTTTGGGATTCCTGCATGATGGTGCTATCGATTGTGGCGATGATCCTGATGACGCGCAAATACGTCGAGAACTGGCTATTGTGGGTGCTCATTAACATCATCAGCGTCGTGATCTTTGCCCTGCAAGGGGTGTATGCCATGTCGCTGGAATACATGATTCTGACTGTGATCGCGTTGAACGGCAGCAGGATGTGGATTAACAGCGCGCGCGAACGGGGTTCACGCGCGTTTTCCCATTAGTGATGGTGATGTGAATGGCCGGACAGTCCCTCATACAGGTGACAGTCCGGCCCATTGCACGGCTGATATTCCATCTGAATCGTCGCGTGTTCAATCTGATAGTGATGAATAAGAAAGTGCTGAATGCGTTCCAGCAACGCATCGTGATCGTGCGGCGGGACGACCTGAACATGCAGTGTCATGACCGGTTTTTCACCCACCATCCAGACGTGAACATGGTGTACATTGCGAACTTCGGGGATATCCCGGCTGAGATGTCGCTGTAGAGCGGCGATATCCAGCGCATGGGGCGCGCCCTCGAGTAATTCATTCACACTGTCTTTCAGTAAGCGCCAGGCGCTACGCAACACCAGAACAGAAACCAGAATAGAGAGAATAGGGTCTGCAGGGGTCCAGCCCGTCCAGATAATGATCAGTGCCGCAATGATCGCGCCGACCGAGCCCAGCAAATCGCCCATCACATGCAGCGCTGCGGCACGAACGTTGAGGTTTTTCTCTTCGCTGCCGCGATGTAAAACCCAGAAGGCAAGGACGTTAGCCAGTAAACCCGCAACGGCGATGACCATCATCATCCCGCCGGCGACCGGACGGGGCGTATGGAAGCGCTCAATCGCTTCCCAGACGATTAAAATCGTGATCACCACCAACGCAATAGCGTTCACAAATGCGGCCAGCGTCGTGAGCCTCAGCCAGCCGAAAGTGTGTCGGATGGTCGGCGGTCGACGGGAAAATTGAACGGCCAGCAGAGCAAAAAGCAGCGCTGCGGCATCAGTGAGCATATGTCCGGCATCCGCCAGCAGCGCCAGCGAGCCTGAAAGTATCCCTCCTACCACTTCGACCAGCATGAACCCCGCTGTAATGCAGAAGGCGAACAGCAGTCGACGGGCATTATTATCTTTTGGCTGGTCGGGGGAAGTATGAGTATGTGAGTGCGCCATTGTGCCATCCCTTTGTTATTCTCACCTTTACTGTATGACATCATACCGTTTTTGGGGGGATAAAATTAAAAAGGAGAGCTTCTATTCTCCCTTTATCAGCCACGTAAATAGTGGGCGTTGCCTTACCGTACAGTGGGTAAAGATCCACGATGTGTATCGATAGTCAGCACAGAATTTTGAAAATAATAATAAAAGCCGCAATTACAGTTGGGATTTGCGGTCTGGATCTCACTATTCGCTACATTCTTGCGTTTTTTTGCTTAATCCCGGGATAACACGGTTCGTACTGTAAAACCCCGTTTACACTTTATGACTGAAGATATAGATTGGGGGGATTGCATTCATTTATATAAGTATGGCTACGCTGGAATAATCATGAATTATCAGAACGACGATTTACGCATTAAAGAGATCAACGAGTTATTACCCCCGGTTGCACTGCTGGAAAAATTCCCCGCTACTGAAAATGCCGCAAATACGGTTGCGCATGCCCGTAAGGCGATTCATAAAATTCTGAAAGGGAATGACGATCGCCTGTTGGTTGTTATTGGACCGTGCTCAATTCATGATCCGGCTGCCGCTAAAGAGTATGCCGCACGTCTTCTGGCGCTGCGCGAAGAGCTGAAAGGCGAGCTTGAAATCGTCATGCGCGTTTACTTTGAAAAACCGCGTACCACCGTCGGCTGGAAAGGGCTTATCAACGATCCACATATGGACAACAGCTTCCAGATCAACGATGGCCTGCGCATCGCACGTAAATTGCTGCTGGATATCAACGACAGCGGATTGCCGGCTGCGGGTGAGTTTCTGGATATGATCACCCCGCAATATCTTGCGGATCTGATGAGCTGGGGCGCAATTGGCGCGCGTACCACTGAGTCTCAGGTGCACCGTGAGCTGGCGTCTGGTCTTTCCTGTCCGGTTGGTTTTAAAAACGGTACTGATGGCACCATCAAAGTTGCCATTGATGCCATTAACGCCGCAGGCGCACCACACTGCTTCCTGTCCGTGACCAAATGGGGTCACTCCGCAATTGTGAATACCAGTGGTAACGGTGATTGTCATATCATTCTGCGTGGTGGCAAAGAGCCAAACTACAGCGCTCAGCACGTCGCAGACGTAAAAGAAGGTCTGGTCAAAGCGGGTCTGTCTCCGCAGGTGATGATCGACTTTAGCCATGCCAACTCCAGCAAGCAGTTCAAAAAGCAGATGGATGTAGCCAGCGATGTTTGTGGACAGGTTGCCGGCGGCGAGAAAGCCATTATTGGTGTGATGATCGAAAGCCATCTGGTCGAAGGTAATCAGAACCCGGATAGCGGTGAACCGCTGACCTACGGCAAGAGCATCACTGATGCCTGCATTGGTTGGGAAGATACCGATGCTGTGCTGCGCCAGCTGGCGGATGCGGTAAAATCACGTCGCGGGTGAGGGCGATGCCTTATCCGGCCTACATTTGATGTGGTCCCGGCCGTGGCGAAACAAAAAAGCGTGGAAAATTCCACGCTTTATTATTGACCCAGCCGCGAAAATTACTTCGCTTTACCCTGGTTGGCTACCGCTGCGGCTTTTGCTGCGATCTCGTCAGCGTTACCCAGATAGTAATGTTTGATCGGCTTGAAGTTTTCGTCGAACTCATACACCAGCGGTACACCCGTCGGGATGTTCAGTTCAAGAATTTCATCTTCACCCATATTATCCAGGTATTTCACCAGCGCACGCAGGGAGTTACCGTGAGCGGCAATAATGACGCGCTCACCGCTTTTCATGCGCGGCAGAATGGTTTCATTCCAGTAAGGGATAACGCGATCGATAGTCAGCGCCAGGCTTTCGGTGACCGGAAGTTCTTTGTCCGTCAGTTTGGCATAACGCGGATCGTGACCCGGATAGCGCTCGTCATCTTTAGTCAGTTCCGGCGGGGTTACCGCAAAACCACGACGCCATTGCTTAACCTGCTCGTCACCATATTTCTCAGCGGTTTCGGCTTTGTTCAGCCCCTGTAGCGCACCGTAATGACGTTCGTTCAGTTTCCAGGATTTCTCAACGGGCAGCCAGGCCTGATCCAGTTCGTCCAGGACATTCCACAGGGTGTGGATGGCACGTTTCAGCACAGAGGTATAAGCAAAATCGAAGCTGTAGCCTTCCTCTTTCAGCAGTTTACCTGCCGCCTTTGCTTCGCCCACGCCTTTCTCAGACAGGTCAACATCATACCAACCGGTAAAACGGTTTTCGTTGTTCCACTGACTTTCACCGTGACGTACCAGAACCAGCTTAGTTACAGCCATACACTCACTCCTATGAATCATATTGAATGATAATAATTATCATTATATTGCCGTAATGCACCAGCGGCAATGCTTACGCATAACCATAGCGAAAATAGCGGCGCAGTGTAAGGTTCTTGTGAACTCAAGGTTGCGATTTTGTCTTTGAGTGGTGTGGTTTTGAGCGGATCCCGAGAGGGAATAAATGACGAGCCGGGTATCAGCTCGTCACGGTAAACTGTCAGGCAGGAATAAACCGGTATTCGGTCAGGCTGGTGTACTCTTCACCCGGTCGCAGAAAGCAATCTGGTTGCGGCCATTCTGGATGATTTGGGCTGTCAGGCAGAAATTCACTTTCCAGCGCCAGTCCTTGCCAGTCGGCATAGACTTCAGGTCCACGGGAGGGCGTGCCGCCGAGGAAGTTACCGGAATAGAACTGCAATGCCGGGGCAGAGGTGTATACCTCCATTTGCAGTTTTTCATCCTGGGACCAGACCATAGCGACCGGTTTGCGGGCATCGCCTTGCGCCTGCAACAAGAAAGCGTGATCGTAACCTTTCACCTTGCGCTGATCGTCATCGGCCAGAAATTCGCTGGCGATGCGTTTAGGTGCCCGGAAATCGAACGAGGTGCCAGCCACGGGTTTCAGTCCGTCATGCGGGATACCCATTTCATCAACCGGCAGGTACGTATCGGCCAGAATCTGCAACGTATGCTGACGGATATCCGTTTTGTCGCCGTCAAGATTGAAATAAACGTGATTCGTCAAATTTACCGGGCAGGGCTTATCCACCGTCGCACGGTAGGTAATCGAAATACGGTTATCATCGGTCAGGCGATATTGCGCGGTGGCGCAGAGGTGACCCGGAAAACCCTGGTCGCCATCGTCAGAGGTTAAGGCAAACAGCACCTGACGATCATTTTGATCCACTATCTGCCAGCGGCGTTTATCGAAACCGTCCGGCCCACCATGCAACTGGTTGTCACCCTGGCTTGGCAGTAACGCAACGGTTTCACCGGCATAGGTATAACGGCTGTCTGCGATACGGTTAGCATAGCGGCCGATGGATGCGCCTAAAAATGCGGCCTGTTGTGGGTATTGCTCCGGGCTGGCGCAGCCGAGTAATGCTTCTCGCACGCTACCATCGCTAAGCGGGATACGGGCAGAAAGCAGCGTCGCGCCCCAGTCCATCAGCGTGACTACCATCCCCGCGTCATTACGCAGGGTGAGCAGGCGAAACGGTTGGCCGTCGGGCGCCATTACGGGAATTTCGTTTAGCACTGTCCGGCTCCTTGTGAAGGTTTGCAGACGTAAAAGGTTTCCTTGATACCGGTTTTCGCTTCGTATTGTTCAGCGACAGCCTGCTGTACGGCAGGAACCAAATCTTGTGGGATCAACGCCACGATGCAGCCGCCGAAGCCGCCACCGGTCATACGTACACCGCCTTTATCGCCGATAGTTGCTTTAACAATCTCGACCAGCGTATCAATTTGTGGCACGGTGATTTCGAAGTCATCGCGCATTGAAACGTGAGATTCAGCCATCAGCTGACCCATACGTTGCAGATCGCCTTTCTCCAGAGCCGCTGCGGCTTCAACCGTGCGGGCGTTTTCCGTGATCACATGGCGAACACGTTTGGCAACGATGGGATCCAGTTCATGTGCGACCGCGTTAAAGGCCTCAAGGCTGACATCACGCAGCGCGGGTTGTTGGAAGAAGCGCGCACCGGTTTCACACTGTTCGCGACGGGTGTTGTACTCACTGCCAACCAATGTACGTTTAAAGTTGCTGTTGATGATCACTACCGCCACACCTTCCGGCATGGAAACAGCTTTGGTGCCCAGCGTACGGCAGTCGATCAGAAGCGCATGGTCTTTCTTGCCTAGTGCAGAGATGAGTTGGTCCATAATGCCGCAGTTGCAGCCGACAAACTGGTTTTCCGCTTCCTGGCCATTCAGGGCAATCTGTGCGCCGTCGAGTGGCATGTGATAAAGCTGTTGGAACACAGTACCTACGGCCACTTCCAGCGAGGCAGAAGAGCTTAAGCCCGCACCTTGCGGCACATTGCCGCTGATCACCAGATCCGCGCCGCCAAAGGCGTTATTGCGCTTTTGTAGATGCTTCACGACGCCGCGCACGTAGTTTGACCACTGCTGGGTTTCGTGGGCGATAATCGGCGCATCAAGAGAGAATTCATCTATCTGATTGTCGTAATCCGCCGCAATCACACGAACGGTGCGATCATCGCGGGGGGCACAACTGATAACCGTTTGATAGTCGATGGCGCACGGCAGGACGAAGCCGTCATTATAATCAGTGTGTTCGCCGATCAGGTTTACACGACCGGGTGCCTGAATAGTATGGGTGGCAGGGTAGCCAAACGATTCAGCAAACAGAGATTGTGTTTTTTCTTTCAGACTCATTATTTAAACTCCGGACTCGCGAAAATGGGTGTCGCTGACCGCACGCAGACGGTCTGCCGCTTGTTCTGCTGTCAGATCGCGTTGGGTCTCCGCCAGCATTTCGTAACCAACCATAAACTTACGTACGGTCGCGGAACGCAGCAGCGGTGGATAAAAGTGTGCGTGCAACTGCCAGTGGTCATTCTCTTCGCCGTTAAACGGTGCGCCGTGCCAGCCCATAGAGTAGGGGAAAGAGCACTGGAACAGGTTGTCATAACGACTGGTCAGTTTTTTCAACGCCAGCGCCAGGTCAGTTCGCTGTTCGTCGGTCAAATCGGTAATTCGCAGGACATGTGCTTTCGGCAGCAGCAGTGTTTCGAATGGCCATGCCGCCCAATAGGGCACTACTGCCAGCCAGTGTTCGGTTTCTACTACCGTACGGCTGCCGTCTGCCTGTTCACGCCGGACATAATCCAGCAGCATTGGCGTGCCCTGCTCGGCAAAGTACGCTTTTTGCAGACGGTCTTCACGTTCGGCTTCGTTGGGCAGGAAACTGTTGGCCCAAATCTGTCCGTGCGGGTGCGGGTTTGAACATCCCATCGCCGCACCTTTGTTTTCAAATACCTGCACCCAGGGATAGGTTTTCCCTAAATCTGCGGTTTGTTCCTGCCACGTTTTCACGATTTCGGTCAGCGCGGGTACGCTGAGCTCTGGCAGTGTTTTGCTGTGATCGGGCGAAAAGCAAATCACGCGGCTGGTACCGCGTGCGCTCTGGCAACGCATTAATGGATCATGGCTGTCGGGAGCGTCCGGGGTATCGGACATCAGCGCGGCAAAGTCGTTAGTAAAAACATAGGTCCCGGTGTAATCAGGGTTTTTATCGCCGGTAACACGTGTATTGCCTGCACACAGGAAGCAGTCCGGATCATGCGCGGGCAGAACCTGTTTAGATGGCGTTTCCTGCGCCCCTTGCCAGGGACGTTTTGCACGATGCGGTGAGACGAGGATCCACTGCCCGGTGAGCGGGTTAAAACGGCGGTGTGGATGATCGACAGGATTGAATTGCGTCATGATTGATCCTTAATCCGTATATCCCTGCGGATGGCGTGATTGCCAGTGCCAGGTGTCTTGCGCCATTTCATCCAGGGTGCGAGTTACGCGCCAGTTGAGCTCGCGATCGGCTTTACTGGCATCTGCCCAGTAGGCCGGAAGATCGCCATCACGACGCGGGGCAAAATGGTAATTCACCGGTTTACCGCAGGCTTTACTGAAGGCGTTGACCACATCCAGTACGCTGCTACCAACGCCAGCGCCAAGGTTGTAAATATGTACCCCTTGCTTGCCTGCCAGTTTTTCCATGGCGACAACGTGACCGTCGGCAAGATCCATCACGTGGATGTAATCGCGAACGCCGGTACCGTCTACGGTAGGGTAGTCATTACCAAAAATGGCCAGAGACTCACGGCGGCCCACGGCAACCTGCGCGATGTAAGGCATCAGATTGTTAGGGATGCCTTGCGGGTCTTCGCCCATGTCCCCTGACGGGTGTGCGCCAACCGGATTGAAATAGCGTAGCAACGCAATGCTCCACTCAGGTTGTGCTTTTTGCAGATCGGTCAGGATCTGCTCGACCATCAGCTTACTTTTTCCGTATGGACTTTGTGGTGTGCCGGTCGGGAAGCTTTCAACGTAAGGAATTTGCGGCTGATCGCCATAGACTGTGGCGGAGGAGCTGAATATGAAGTTTTTCACGTTGGCGGCGCGCATCGCATTGACCAGACGCAGAGTGCCGTTGACGTTGTTGTCATAGTACTCCAGCGGCTTAGCAACGGATTCGCCGACGGCCTTCAGACCAGCAAAGTGGATGACCGTATCGATGGCATGATCGTGCAGGATTTCGGTGATCAGCGCTTCGTTACGGATATCACCTTCGACGAAGGTCGGATGTTTTCCACCTAAACGCTCAATAACGGGCAGTACGCTGCGCTTACTGTTGCAGAGGTTATCAAGGATCACGACGTCGTGGCCATTCTTAAGCAACTGTACACAAGTGTGGCTCCCAATGTAACCGCTACCACCTGTAACCAATACTCTCATAATTCGCTCCGTTATGCCTATATCATGTAATGAAGATAGCATAACAAAGTTGTGAAAAGTGTGACATGGAATAAATTAGTGGAATCGTTTACACATGCTGATTTTCAACGCCTGGATTGTATTTTTTATTTTAAATCATTATGTTATTTAATGATTGCAGATTTTATCTGAAAAATCAGGCCTAAAAAAGGGCGCATTAACGCGCCCAGGTATGAAAACTAACGCAGGGATGATTGCCGATAGGTGTAGATATCGTTTTCTGGTACGAACTCCAGTCGGTGGGTAATGCAGGCGGGTGCATCTTCAGCATGGTGAGAAACAAACAGCAATTGGGTTTCGCCTTCACCGATCAGAACATCAACGAAGCGGCGGATCAACTGGCGGTTTAGCGGGTCCAGGCCTTGTAAGGGTTCATCAAGGATCAATAGCGTAGGGTGTTTCACTAACGCGCGGACGATCAGCGCCAGGCGCTGCTGCCCCCAGGAAAGGCTGTGGAAAGGGGCGTCAGCAGTGCGCTTATCCATTCCCAGAATATCCAGCCACTGTTGCACCAGCTTGTGTTGTCTGTCTGATACGGCCTGATAAATACCGATTGAATCGAAGTAGCCTGAGAGAATGACGTTACGCACCGTGGTACTGACCCGGTAATCCAGATGCAGGCTGCTGCTGACGTAGCCAATGTGCTTTTTAATATCCCAGATAGTTTCGCCGCTCCCCCGACGACGGCCAAACAGCGTCAAATCATTGCTATAGCCCTGCGGATGATCGCCGGTAATTAAACTGAGTAGCGTTGATTTTCCCGCCCCGTTGGGACCGACAATCTGCCAGTGTTCCCCTGGGTTTACCCGCCAGCTCAGATGATGGAGAATAGGGCGATCGTTATAGGAAACGACCCCGTCGTTGAGCATAATCCGCGGTTCGTTCTCAGACAATATGCGGCGTACGGAAGGTTCATCCGGTTCGGGGAGGGTAATACCATCAAGCCGTTCACTATGCGCAAGTTGGGCGATTAACGCTTGTTGCAGAAGACCCGTTTTTTCACCGGTTTCTGTCAATGTGCAATCGGCGAGTACGCCAGCATATTGCACAAAATCGGGGATCTCATCAAAGCGGTTTAGCACCAGCACTAACGTAAAACCGGCCTGATGTAACGCTGCGAGCAGCTCTGCCAACTGGTGACGTGAAGCCACATCCAGCCCGTCAAACGGTTCATCAAGGATCAGTAAATCGGGTTCAGACATCAGTGCCTGACAGAGCAGAGTTTTCCGCGTTTCGCCAGTGGAAAGATATTTGAAACGTCTGCTGAGCAGTGAGGTAATACCAAACTGCTGCGCCAGAGCGGCACAGCGAGCAGGGTCGCTGACCTCATCCTGAATAATTTCCGCGGTGGTGCGCCCGGTATCGTCTTCACCTGGGCTCAGAAGATCGGTGTTGTTACGCTGCCATTCGTCGCTGACCAGCTTTTGTAGCTGCTCAAAGGAGAGACGGGTTATACGCGTGAACTGGCTGTGGCGTTCGCCTTTTAGTAACGGCAATTCTCCGGCGAGCGCACGCGCCAGTGCGGATTTTCCGCTGCCGTTAGACCCCACAAACGCCCAGCTATCACCTGCGTTTAACGTCAACGAATTCAGCTGAAGCGTTTTGGTATCATTCAGACGAAACGTGCCTTGCGAAATTTGCAACGATGACATTTTGCATCCCATTTTTTGCAGCGATGAATGACAGGGATACGTTGTCCGGGCGGGAATGTCAATGCAGTTTGTTGCCGGATGGCGGCGCGGGTACCTTATCCGGCCTGAACGTGGGCCTGATAAGCGCAGCGCCATCAGGCGAAGCGGGCTTAAAGATTTAGCACAGTGTGGCGATAATCACTCTGTCCGCGTTGAAATAGGCAGTGACATTCGCGCCTTCTTGCAGTGATAGCGCATCGTCAGTCGGCACGGTGGCGCACAGTGTTTGTCCATCCGGCAAGGTCATTAACACTTCACACTGCTCGCTCCCGCGTTCAATATGGCTGATGGTGCCTTGCAATTGGTTATCGGCGGCCTGAGCAATAGCATCATCCTGGGTGATCCCCACCCACGGCGCTTTCAACAGGATCAAGACTTCTTTGCCTTCATCAAGCCCCAGACGTTCACCGCTTTGCGCGGTAATCGCGACTTTCAGCCGGGTTTCGCCATCGGCCAGCAGGACGTCAACATGCTGTTGCACCTGGTCGTGGTCG
This sequence comes from Citrobacter sp. R-1.5.2, assembly GCF_035064245.1. Lineage (NCBI taxonomy): Bacteria > Pseudomonadati > Pseudomonadota > Gammaproteobacteria > Enterobacterales > Enterobacteriaceae > Citrobacter > Citrobacter sp. R-1.5.2. The sequence goes on from NZ_JASEYC010000003.1 coordinate 224,093, forward strand.
CGTGCGGTGATGGTGCCAAACCATTGGTTACGCGCACTGGTTTGCAGTGAGAAGCGGGAGATGGCCGCCAGCAAGCTATTCAGTGGAACCGCATCGTCATCGCTCAGGACATCGAAGGCTTTTTGCTGAATTTGCGCCAGCAGATCGTATAACTGAATCAGGCGCTGGCCGTAGCGGGTTAACACTGCACCGCCGCCGCCTTTGCCACCGGTGGCGCGCTCTACCAGTGTCTGCTCACTCAGCTGGTTCATTTCGTTAATCGCGTCCCAGGCGCTTTTATAACTGATACCTGCATCCTTCGCGCCCTGACTGATGGAGCCGGAAAGCGCAATGTGCTTAAGCAGAGAAATGCGGCGGGGATCGGCAAACAGTTTTTGCTGAAGTTTCAGTGTAAGTAGGATTTCGGCCTGCATAACAAGCTCCTGGCAAAAAAGGGTATTGTGACGGAAAACCGCGCCCGAGCAAAGCCGACCGCACAAAAGGGGAGTGCTTTTCTGTGTTATGTGGTTAGAATACAACTAAGGACTATATCTGGAGTTGACCATGTTAGAGTTATTGAAAAGTCTGGTATTCGCCGTAATCATGGTACCTGTGGTAATGGCCATCATTCTGGGACTGATTTACGGACTGGGTGAAGTGTTCAACATTTTTTCCGGTATCGGTCAGAAAGACCAATCCAGACAGAACCATTGATTCCCCGAACGCCCGCTTAGCCGGGCGTTTTTTATTGCTCATTATCAAACTGCGTTAGTTCCTCAAGATCCTGCTTTCCCTGCCGATATTTTCTTTGTGTAACCTCTAATTGGTAGTAATAACCACTGGGAAAATCCTGATTTAATCGTTATATTTGCGCCTACATAACGAAACTCAAAGGAGTTACAGATGGCACGTACATGGTTACGCTTGTTTGCAGGGGCAACACTTTCTCTTTCTGTTGCCGGACATGCACTGGCGGATGAAGGTAAAATCACAGTGTTTGCAGCGGCGTCGTTAACGAACGCGATGCAGGACATTGCCGCAGAATATAAAAAAGAGAAGAATGTTGATGTTGTCTCCTCTTTTGCCTCTTCTTCTACGCTGGCACGCCAGATTGAAGCAGGTGCTCCGGCCGATCTGTTTATTTCAGCCGATCAGAAATGGATGGATTACGCGGTAGATAAAAAGTCTATCGATACCGCAACGCGCAAAACGCTGCTCGGTAACAGTCTGGTCGTTGTCGCGCCGAAAGCCAGTGCACAGAAAGACTTCACCATCGACAGCAAAACCAACTGGACCAGCCTGTTGAACGGCGGGCGTCTGGCCGTAGGCGACCCGGAACATGTTCCGGCAGGTATTTACGCCAAAGAAGCGCTGCAAAAATTGGGTGCATGGGATACCCTGGCGCCGAAACTGGCACCGGCTGAAGATGTTCGTGGCGCATTGGCGCTGGTTGAACGCAACGAAGCCCCGCTGGGCATTGTCTACGGTTCTGATGCCGTAGCCAGCAAAGGCGTAAAAGTTGTGGCGACCTTCCCGGAAGACTCACATAAAAAAGTGGAATACCCCATCGCGGTTGTTGATGGGCACGCCAACGCAACGGTCAGCGCGTTCTATGATTACCTGAAGGGACCGCAGGCTTCTGAAATCTTCAAACGTTATGGATTTACGACCAAGTAATGATACTGACTGATCCAGAATGGCAGGCTGTCTTACTGAGCCTGAAAGTTTCTTCCCTGGCCGTGTTGTTTAGCCTGCCGTTTGGGATCTTCTTTGCCTGGTTACTGGTACGCTGTAAGTTCCCGGGCAAAGCGTTGCTCGACAGCGTATTGCACTTGCCGCTGGTACTGCCTCCGGTCGTGGTGGGGTACCTGCTGCTGGTGGCTATGGGGCGGCGCGGATTTATTGGCGAGTGGTTATATGACTGGTTCGGTATCACGTTTGCGTTTAGCTGGCGTGGTGCGGTTCTGGCCGCAGCGGTAATGTCTTTTCCTCTTATGGTGCGGGCAATACGTCTGGCGCTTGAAGGCGTAGACGTCAAGCTGGAGCAAGCGGCCCGCACACTGGGGGCCGGGCGCTGGCGCGTATTCATGACCATTACCTTACCGTTGATGCTGCCTGGCATAATTGTCGGTACGGTGCTGGCGTTCGCGCGTTCACTCGGTGAATTCGGCGCAACCATTACTTTTGTTTCAAATATCCCTGGCGAAACGCGCACTATTCCTTCGGCAATGTACACCCTTATCCAGACGCCGGGCGGCGAAAGTGCGGCGGCAAGGTTATGCATTATTTCTATTGTGCTGGCGCTGATTTCGCTGCTCATTTCTGAGTGGCTGGCGCGAATTAGCCGTGAGCGGACGGGGCGATAATTATGCTGGAACTTAATTTCTCCCAGACGCTGGGAACCCACTGTCTGACGCTCAACGAAACGCTGCCAGCCAGCGGTATCACCGCTATTTTTGGTGTCTCTGGTGCGGGCAAAACATCGCTGATTAATGCTATCAGTGGCCTGACCCAACCACAGTCCGGGCGCATTGTGCTCAACGGTCGGGTACTGAATGACGTTGAAAACGGTATCTGCCTGACGCCTGAAAAACGCCGGGTGGGCTATGTTTTTCAGGATGCGCGTCTGTTCCCGCATTACAAAGTGCGCGGTAATCTGCGTTATGGTATGGCGAAAAGCATGGCCGGACAGTTTGATAAGCTGGTGGCATTGCTGGGCATAGAGCCTTTGCTCGACCGTCTACCTGGCGGCCTGTCTGGTGGCGAAAAGCAGCGTGTTGCTATTGGTCGCGCGTTACTGACCGCACCCGAATTGTTGCTGCTCGATGAGCCGTTAGCCTCGCTGGACATTCCACGTAAACGTGAGTTGTTGCCTTATCTGCAGCGGCTGGCGCGCGAAATTAATATTCCCATGCTGTATGTCAGCCACTCGCTCGATGAAATTTTGCATCTGGCGGACAAAGTGATGGTGCTGGAAAACGGGCAGGTCAAAGCCTTTGGTTCGCTGGAAGATGTCTGGGGGAGTAGCATGATGCATCCCTGGCTACCGAAAGAGCAGCAGAGCAGCATACTGAAAGTTAACGTACTGGAGCATCATCCGCATTATGCGATGACCGCGCTGGCGCTCGGCGATCAACATCTGTGGGTCAATAAGCTGGATCAACCGCTGCAAACCGCGCTGCGTATCCGGATTCAGGCATCTGATGTCTCGCTGGTATTACAACCGCCGCAGCAGACCAGTATTCGTAACGTACTACGGGCAAAGGTGGCGTCATGCTATGACGACAACGGACAGGTAGAAGTACAGCTTGAGGTCGGTGGGAAAACGTTGTGGGCGAGGATCAGCCCATGGGCCAGGGATGAACTGGGTATCAAACCTGGCCTGTGGCTGTACGCCCAAATTAAGAGTGTATCGATTACCGCCTGATCACAGCAGGTGCGAGTAGATAAATTTGGCGATGCTGTCGGTGGTATTGTCACCAATCACGATGTTGGCGCGGGCTTTGACTGCATTATCGGCATTGCCCATCGCCACGCCGGTTCCCGCAGCTTCCAGCATACTGATATCGTTGAAGTTGTCGCCAAAGGCGATCACGTTTTCCATTGTTCCACCTTGCGCTTCAATCCACTGGGCAAGGCGTCGTCCTTTGCTGTTGCCTTTACGGGCTACGTCAACCTGATCGTGCCAGGACCACTCACACTCCAGCCCCAACTGCTGTTCAACATGTTTACCAAATTGCTGCAGCTTTGGAATATCTTCGTCAGTCAGGGCAAATTTCCACACGGCATTCACGTCATGCGCGGCCTGTGCCAGAGACGGTACCTGAGTGAAGGTAGGACGCTGTTCCGGCGGCAGAGTTTGCGCCCAGTTTGCGGTACGCTCGACATGCCCGGTCGGGCGTTCATACAGCATGGCCTCGTCAACATACATCAGCCCGTGGATCTGGTGTTCATTCAGCATATCAATCAACTGCAACGCCTGGTTAACCGGAAGGGGATCGGATTCCAGTACCTTTTTCGCCTGATAATCATACAAATAGGTACCGTTGCAGCAAATTGCAGGTGTATCCAGCGCCAGTGCCTGATAAAAAGGATGAATAGCAACGTGATGGCGACCCGTGACAATGATAAGTTGGTAGCCTGCTTCTCTGGCGCGAGAGAGCGCCTCGAGAGAGGATGGCAGCAAGGTTTTTTTCGGGGTCAGCAACGTACCGTCTAAATCCAGGGCAATCACGCGTGCGGTCATAGGTTTTTCCAGATGAAGGTTGAGAATTTTGTCTGTCAGAATGGTACACCGAGTCGGGGGCCGGACAAAATTCTGAGCCTTAATTAAGCATTCACCGATAAAAGCGTCTACCTTAGGCGTGTGTCAGGCCATTGCAGCCACCTGCCAAAAGCAAAGGAGTTTTCATGAAGCAAACCGTTTATACCGCCAGCCCTGAGAGTCAGCAAATTCACGTCTGGGGCCTGAATCACGATGGTTCACTGACGCTGACGCAGGTGGTTGATGTACCGGGTCAGGTACAGCCGATGGTTGTCAGCCCGGATAAACGCTACCTCTATGTCGGTGTGCGTCCGGAGTTTCGGGTGCTGGCATACCGTATCGCACCTGATGACGGTGCACTGACATTCGCTGCGGAATCTGCATTGCCGGGGAGCCCGACGCATATTTCGACCGATCATCAAGGGCGTTTCGTATTCGTCGGCTCTTATAACGCGGGCAGTGTGAGCGTCACGCGTCTGGAGGATGGCCTGCCGGTGGAATTGGTTGACGTGGTTGAAGGTCTGGATGGCTGTCACTCGGCCAATATCTCGCCAGATAACCGTACGTTGTGGGTTCCTGCGTTGAAACAGGATCGTATCTGCCTGTTCACCGTCAGTGATGATGGCCATTTGGTTGCACAGGAACCCGCGGAAGTGACTACCGTTGAAGGTGCAGGTCCGCGTCATATGGTGTTCCATCCGAATCAGCAATATACCTACTGCGTGAATGAGTTGAACAGTTCAGTCGATGTTTGGGAACTGAAAGATCCGTACGGCAAAATTGAGTGTGTACAGACGCTGGATATGATGCCTGCTGATTTCTCTGATACCCGCTGGGCGGCAGATATCCATATTACGCCAGATGGTCGTCATCTGTATGCCTGTGACCGTACCGCCAGCCTGATTACGGTATTCAGCGTATCAGAAGACGGAAGTGTGCTGACGAAAGAAGGCTTCCAGCCTACTGAAACACAGCCGCGCGGTTTTAATATCGACCACAGCGGGAAATACCTGATTGCCGCAGGGCAGAAGTCCCACCATATTGCGGTGTATGAAATTGCGGGTGAGCAGGGATTGCTGGCAGAGAAAGGACGCTATGCGGTAGGACAGGGCCCAATGTGGGTGGTGGTTAACGCGTACTAATTCGTTATTCGTTTTGTAGGCCGGACAGGGCATGTAAACCACTGTCCGGCACACTGCCCGGTCGGCGGATATACTCACCGGGCGTACGAAAGGGTTGCGTATTTGATTGCCATCATGACTGAAGTTCGGAAATTGGTGTCCAAAGATTATCTGTGTTATCAGCCCATGAATTAATCAGCAACGTAAAGAAGCGCTCCGCTGACGGAGACATAACGGCATGCTTACGGCGAATAACCCCCAGCGTGCGTCTAATGACCGGTTCAACCAGTGGGATCCCGATCAGTGTTGGATGCGGCGTTTGTGGCATTGCCAACCCTGGCAACGCGGAAACACCCAGTCCGGCCTCAACCAGGCCCAGCGAGGTGGACAGATGACGAACCTCGTAAAACCAGTTCAACTTCCACGATCTATCGGCCAAATGTTGCTCGATCAATAATCGGTTACCGCTTGAGGAGCGAACGCCTATCAATTTGTAATTCAGCAGTTCCTGCCACTCCACCAACTGTTTATTCGCGAGCGGATGATCGCGCCGACAAGCCAAAACAAACGGTTCATTAACCAGTGGGGTGAACTCGATAGAGGAATTTGTGATGTTGTTCATGTTTATTCCAAAATCAGCCTCGTTACAAAGTACGGATTCCATACAATTATTCGTACCTTGTTCAATTATTCGCACTTTGATATTGGGATACTGCTCATTAAATTTTCCAATTACCAATGGTAAGAAATAGAAAACCGCGGTAGGGATGCAGGATAATGTCACCATGCCATGATGGTGAGTATTCATATCACTGATATTAAAAATGGTTTCATCTAAACACCTAATTAATTCTTTGGCTTCAGGTAATAGCATTTTCCCCGCTTTTGTTAATGTGACTTTACGAGTTGTTCTTTCAAAGAGTTGAGTGTGTAAATACTCTTCCATTTTTTTAATTCTGCGCGTTAATGCAGGTTGCGTAATATTAAGTAATTTGGCGGCTTTGTTAAAAGAATCGGACTCTGCCAGTGTGACAAATGCCTTCATGCTCGATAGTTCGTGTTTCATGCTTCCCTCGCACTAAACCAGTAGATACCCTTTCTTAGTGTAAAGCGGTTAGTTTACCTGCCATTCTTAAATTTCAATTAATAAAAAAAAGTCACTAATCGAGGAAATAAAGTCATTAGTCTCTTTATTTTTAGCATGTAACCATGCCCTCAGTAGGAATAATACATTGAGGGCATTGTTGTGAAGAAAATACCTTGCGTTATGATGCGTGGAGGAACCTCCAGAGGCGCATTTTTATTAGCCGAACATCTACCAGAAGAGTTGGCTCAGCGTGATAATATTTTGATAAAAATAATGGGTTCCGGAAACACTCTGGAAATTGATGGTATTGGCGGTGGTAATCCATTGACCAGTAAAGTTGCGATTGTGAGCCGCTCGAATGATCCTCTGGCAGATATCGATTATTTATTTGCTCAGGTATTGGTACATGAACAACGTGTCGATACAACGCCGAATTGTGGCAATATGCTTTCTGCCGTTGGCGCGTTCGCTATCGAAAATGAGTTGATTCCAGTTTCTACACCAACAACCCGTGTACGTATTCGTAATGTAAATACGAATACCTATATCGAAGCTGATGTGTATACGCCGAATGGTCGTGTTGAGTATGAAGGAACTGCAAGAATAGATGGTGTACCAGGAACCGCTGCACCTGTTGGGTTAACATTTATGAATGCCGCAGGTTCTAAAACCGGTCATATTTTTCCGACGGGCCAGCAGATCGATTATATCGACTCCATTCCGGTGACCTGTATGGATATGGCGACACCAGTGGTAATTATCCCTGCCGAATATCTGGGAAAAACCGGATATGAGTTACCGGAAAATTTGGATGCCGACAGCGAATTATTATCGCGTATTGAGTCTATTCGTTTACAGGCAGGTAAGGCGATGGGGCTGGGTGATGTCAGTAATAAGGTTATCCCAAAACCGATTCTCATCTCCGCACCTCAATACGATGGCGAAATTAATGTTCGTTATTTTATGCCGCACTCTTGCCATAAAGCGCTGGCGATTACCGGGGCGATAGCTATCGCCAGTAGCTGTGTCATTAACGGTACTGTTTCGCGTCAGGTAACGGCAGGCGCGCATTATGGGAATATCACTATCGAACATCCTGGCGGCACTCTTGATATTCATTTAACCAATGAAGGGGATGAGCCTGAAACTATCAGAGCTTCGGTTATTCGTACCGCCAGAAAAATATTCGCTGGTGACGTTTACCTTCCCTGACAGCATTGGCCTCATTTTGCTGTGATTACGGAAAATCGAGAAACATTCTGTATTGCCTGTACAGATTATCCAGGATTCAAAAATGAACGTTAAATCATTATGGAAGCTAATATTAATATTAGTTATCCCCTGTATTATAGGATTTATTCCTGCCCCTGCGGGATTAAGTGAACTGGCATGGGTGCTGTTTGGTATTTATCTTGCCGCCATTGTCGGATTAGTGATCAAGCCTTTTCCTGAACCTGTCGTGTTATTAATTGCCGTTGCCGCGTCAATGGTGGTTGTCGGCAATTTAGGGCACGGGGTACTGAAAACCAGCAGTGTCTTGAGCGGCTATGCTTCCGGCACCACGTGGTTGGTTTTCTCGGCGTTTACCTTAAGCGCCGCCTTTGTGACTACAGGACTGGGCAAGCGCATTGCTTATATCCTGATCGGTAAAATAGGCAATACCACGCTTGGTCTTGGCTATGTGACCGTGTTTCTTGACCTGGTATTGGCCCCAGCCACACCGTCAAATACCGCGCGAGCAGGAGGAATCGTATTACCCATCATCAATAGCGTGGCGGTGGCGTTGGGTTCTGAACCAGACAAGAGTCCACGACGTGTAGGCCACTATCTGATGATGACGGTCTATATGGTGACCAAAACAACCAGCTATATGTTTTTTACCGCGATGGCAGGCAATATTCTGGCATTGAAAATGATCAATGATATCTGCCACTTGCAACTGAGCTGGGGAGGGTGGGCGCTTGCTGCGAGTTTGCCTGGCTTGGTTATGCTGCTGGCGACGCCGTTAGTCATCTATTTTATGTATCCACCTGAAATTAAAAAGGTTGATAACAAAACTATCGCTAAGGCCGGGCTTGAGGATTTGGGGCCCATGAAGGTACGAGAAAAAATGCTGCTGGGCATTTTTGTCCTCGCGCTATTGGGGTGGATCTTCAGTAAAACGCTCGGCGTTGATGAATCAACGGTGGCTATTGTCGTAATGGGTATGATGCTCTTGTTAGGCGTCGTAACCTGGGATGACGTCGTTAAAAATAAGGGGGGCTGGAATACCTTAATCTGGTACGGCGGTATTATCGGCTTAAGTTCATTATTATCAAAAGTGAAGTTTTTTGATTGGTTAGCTGAACTCTTCAAAAATAACCTGGACTTTGGCAATCACGGCAACGTCGCATTCTTTGTTATTCTCTTTTTGAGCATTATCGTTCGTTATTTCTTTGCCTCAGGCAGCGCGTATATTGTGGCGATGATGCCGGTGTTTGCCATGCTGGCGAATGTCTCCGGCGCACCGCTGATGTTAACCGCACTGGCATTACTCTTCTCTAACTCGTATGGCGGAATGGTCACCCATTATGGCGGCGCTGCTGGACCGGTCATTTTTGGTGTCGGATATAACGATATCAAATCGTGGTGGCTGGTGGGGGGCATGCTGACCTTACTGACCTTTATTGTCCATATCACCCTGGGCGTGTGGTGGTGGAGCATGTTGATTAACTGGAACATGCTGTAAACCATAAGACAGATTCAAATTATTAATTGACCGCGCACAAATATAAGTACAGGACTAGGGAGTATCAAATGATTACGTTGTATGAAAAAGGAGTTTATCTCTCCGATAATAATGAAATTGTCGCTGAGGAGTCTTTTCCTGGGCATATCTGCAAAGAGGACGCGAAAAAAGGAACCATCGCGTGGTCGATTCTCGCCGCGCATAATACGTCCGGTGATATGAATAAGCTTAAAATTAAGTTTGATTCATTAGCTTCACACGATATTACCTTTGTCGGTATTATTCAGACCGCAAAAGCCTCTGGCATGGAGCGGTTTCCGCTGCCGTATGTTCTGACTAACTGCCATAACTCATTATGTGCAGTAGGGGGAACTATTAACGGTGACGATCATATGTTTGGTCTGTCTGCGGCACAGCGTTACGGCGGAATCTTTGTGCCGCCACATATTGCTGTTATCCATCAATACATGCGTGAAATGATGGCAGGCGGCGGCAAAATGATCCTTGGCTCAGACAGTCATACTCGTTACGGCGCATTAGGCACGATGGCGGTAGGAGAAGGGGGCGGTGAGTTGGTCAAGCAGCTGTTAAACGACACCTGGGACATTGATTATCCAGGCGTTGTTGCGGTTTATCTGACCGGCAAGCCTGTTGCGGGCGTTGGCCCACAGGATGTGGCGTTAGCGATCATTGGCGCGGTATTTAAAAATGGCTACGTCAAAAACAAGGTCATGGAGTTTGTCGGCCCTGGTATTCGCCATCTCTCAACGGATTTTCGTAACAGCGTTGATGTGATGACCACCGAAACCACCTGTCTGAGCTCCGTCTGGCAAACGGATGACGAAACTCGCAGTTGGCTGGCATTACACGGTCGCGAACAAGACTATCGCCAGCTCAACCCGCAGCCGATGGCCTGGTACGATGGTTGTATTCATGTTGATTTGAGTGCGATTAAGCCGATGATTGCGCTGCCATTCCATCCAAGTAATGTCTATGAGATTGATACACTCAATGAGAATCTCACTGATATTCTCCGGGAGATTGAAGTTGAGTCTGCACGTATCGCGCAGGGTAAAGCCAGCCTCTCGTTGTTGGACAAGGTAGAAAATGGCCGCTTAAAAGTACAGCAGGGGATCATTGCCGGATGCTCGGGCGGCAACTATGAAAACGTGATTGCTGCGGCGCAGGCATTGCGCGGTCAATCCTGCGGTAATGATGCTTTCTCGCTGGCGGTCTACCCTTCGTCACAGCCGGTGTTTATGGATTTAGCGCAGAAAGGTGTCGTTACAAATTTACTGGGTGCGGGGGCCGTCATCAGAACCGCATTCTGCGGTCCATGCTTTGGCGCGGGCGATACGCCTATCAACAATGGTCTTAGCATCCGCCATACCACGCGTAACTTCCCTAACCGTGAAGGTTCGAAACCGGGCAATGGGCAAATGTCCGCCGTTGCACTGATGGATGCGCGTTCGATAGCGGCGACGGCGGCCAGTGGAGGATACCTCACCGCCGCGACCGAACTGGACTGCTGGGATAAGGTGCCGGACTATGCGTTTAATCCTGCGCCTTATCAAAGCCGCGTTTATCAGGGGTATGTCAAAGGGGCCACGCAGCAGCCGTTAATTTATGGCCCGAATATCAAAGACTGGCCGGAAATGGGGGTGCTTACGCATAATATTCTGCTGAAAGTGGCCTCAAAGATCCTGGATGAGGTGACGACGACGGATGAGCTGATACCGTCCGGAGAAACCTCTTCATATCGCTCTAACCCTTTGGGACTGGCGGAATTTACCCTTTCCCGCCGCGATCCCGGGTATGTGGCGAGAAGTAAAGCCACTGCTGAGCTGGAAAAAAGGCGCCTCGCAGGTGATGTCAGTGAACTGGCGCCAGTCTTCGAACGCATCCGACAGATTGCTGGTCACGAAAATGTGCAACCGCTGGACACTGAGATTGGCAGCATGATTTATGCCGTGAAGCCTGGAGATGGTTCTGCACGCGAGCAGGCGGCAAGCTGTCAGCGAGTGATTGGCGGTTTGGCGAATATCGCCCAGGAATATGCCACTAAGCGTTACCGCTCCAATGTGATCAACTGGGGTATGTTGCCGCTCCAAATGGCAGAGCAACCCTCATTTGAGGTCGGGGACTACATCTACATTCCTGGTATCCGCCACGCGTTGGATCAATGCAGTAGCACGATCAAAGCGTACATCCTTCATGATGATGGTGCGGTGAGTGAAATCAGTTTGTATATGGAAAGTCTGACCGCAGAAGAGCGTGAAATTATTAAGGCAGGGAGTTTGATTAACTTTAATAAAGCGCGTTTGGCGTAAAGCGACATGTAGGCCGGGTGAGGCGGTTGTCTCCGCCCTCCGGCATATTGCCCGGTGGCGCTCCAATGCGCTTACCGGGCGTACGAAAGGGAATGACGTTTACTGCTTAGGTACTGCAACCACTTTGCTGCCAATACCGCGGTTGTTGTACTCCCACATGCGGTTGAAGTTGGTGTCGTTCAGGTTGCGCTGAATTTCACCTTTGTCATCTTCCGCACCGGTGTTCCCGGCAAACGGACGTTTTGAGATAACGCTGTCAGCCCAGGGTTTTGCCATGTTAAAGCCTTCGTTGATCACGCTGTCGCGAATAACCACCTGACCGTTAGTGTTGGAATCGACATCCAGCGAGCGGCCCAACTGCGCGACGCCATCGCCTGCTGCGGTAAAGCGGCTATTGGTGGCGAGGAAACCGTAGTAAATATTCGACAGGGTTGCTGGCGCAAATACGTAGGCTTCCTGCTGGGTGCGGGAGTTTACTACGCGGAAATCGGTGTTATCGAACACTACAGCACCGCGACCAGAAACCATATCCACATCGCCTTCAATGTAGCTGTTCGTTACCAGCGTACGCGGCTGACGATCGTTTTCCAGACGGTTTTGCACGCCGCTATTGGTTACGAAGAAGGTGTTCTGACGTCCCAGAATATTGACCTTGTCGATCTGCACTTTATCGCCATCGGTACGCAGTGCGACGGCCGGGTGGTTACCCGCATCAACGCTGTCACCGAGGTTATTTTCGATGGTCAGGTTCTGCAACTGCAGACCATTGTTTTGCGACCAGACAACCGCAGAACACATCACGCCGATGTTTGTGCCACGCTTATTCTGGCAATTATCATACATATACCACGCAGGTTTACCCGGCATATATTTTCCGCCAGGGTTCACCGTACGACGCCAGTCTGCGGTACTCATTTCGCCATCAATCGCCTGGCCAATTTTCACATCAAGCGGTTTTTCGCCCATGCCGTAGAGCGTCAGGCTTCCTGTCGCGGCCGGAATATAGACCGTGCCCTGATACTCGCCAGGCATGATGGCGATGTACTGACGCTTATTGGTGCGTTTGATGATTGCCGCATCAACTGCCGCCTGAATACTGGTATGGGTAACGCCTTGAGTTCCTGCTGGGCCAACGACAAAGTCAGGCTGGGCGGGCAGGGAAATAGCGGAAGGACTCCATGGCGCAGTGTTTGGCGTCAGAGCTGAAAAATAATGTGCAGCGACAAAATTTTTCGCTTCATTTGCCGACAGAATCGGGCGCATAGACGTTCCTGGCGCGGTCTGATCGGAAGGACGTTGATCGGGCGGTGTAGAGCTACAGGCTGTCAGCGTCACGCCAAAAGCCATTGCCAGCGCCAGACGGGAAACTGATGAAATGTTCACAGGTTGCTCCGGGCTTTGAAAGTTATCCATTGAAGCCTGCTTTTTTATACTAAGTTGAGCGAAACGGGAAGGTGAAAAGGTAAAAAGTTGTTTTTTATAGCAGCAATGTCGGGTGTAGAGAGTCCTTATATCACAATTAGATAACAATTTTGGTCCTTCAGGTTGACAACATCCACAGGATGCAAAATAAATGTCTATACAACCTATGACAAGTGGTGAGTCGAATGCAGCAATTTTTCCCTGATGATGCTATCTGGCGTAATGTCCGCCTGGCGACCATGGATCCTGAACGTGATACTCCGTATGGGCTGGTGGATGGCCATGCGCTGATCGTCCGTCAGGGTAAGATTCGGGACATTGTGCCTGAGTCGTCGTTATACCTTACACACGATAATACCCTTGATATGCAAGGACGATTGATTACGCCGGGTCTGATTGATTGCCATACGCATCTGGTGTTTGGGGGGAATCGCGCAGGTGAATGGGAACAGCGGCTAAACGGCGTTTCCTACCAACAGATCAGTGCTCAGGGAGGCGGTATTAATGCCACCGTGTCGGCGACCCGTAGCGCCACGGATGAACAACTTCTTCATATAGCGCATCAGCGAATGGAGCGGCTAATAAAAGAAGGTGTTACGTTGCTGGAAATCAAATCGGGCTACGGCCTGGATTTGACGACAGAAGAGAAAATTTTACGCGTCGTGGCTGCGCTGGCGGCAGAAAACACCGTCGAAATAAGCCCAACGCTGTTAGCTGCACATGCCACACCGGCGCAGTATCGCGATGATCCCGATAGCTATATTACGCTGGTGTGCGAGACGATTTTGCCGCAGTTGTGGGAACAGGGTTTGTTTGAAACCGTAGACCTGTTCTGTGAAACCGTGGGCTTTACGCTGGCGCAGAGCGAACGCGTATTTCAGGCCGCGCAGGCGTTGGGCATCCCGGTTAAAGGTCATGTCGAACAACTGTCATTACTGGGCGGGGCGCAACTGGTTAGCCGCTACCACGGATTATCAGCCGATCACATTGAATATCTGGATGAAGCGGGCGTAGCGGCGATGAGCCAAAACGGTACGGTCGGTGTGCTATTGCCCGGCGCTTTTTATTTCCTCAAAGAGAAACAGCGTCCGCCAGTCGAGTTACTACGTCAGTATCAGGTTCCGATGGCGGTGGCGACCGACTACAACCCAGGCACCAGCCCGTTTATTAGCCTGCACTGGGCGATGAATATGGCCTGTGTACAGTTTGGCTTAACGCCGGAAGAGGCATGGGCGGGCGTAACCCGTCATGCGGCCCGGGCGCTGGGGCGCCATGCCACTCACGGACAACTGAAAGCCGGGTTTGTGGCCGATTTTGTGGTGTGGGATGCCGAACTCCCGGTAGAGATCCTCTATGAGCCAGGGCGTAACCCGCTCTACCAACGTGTATTTAAAGGACAACCAGCATGACTAACTGGCAACCTGCTTCTCCTGCGCTCTGGCAGGGGCGTGATGACCGCGCCGAGTCGCCGACTGCGCTACGCCTGTTTCAGACCATTTCGCTTAGCCCGGCATTTACACCGGAAATGTACTCTGAGCAGATAGCACTGCTTGGTTTTGCCTGTGATGAAGGCGTTAAACGTAATCAGGGACGCACGGGAGCCGCCGGCGCACCGGACGCGCTGCGTAAAGCACTGGCCAATTTAGCCAGTCACGCGGGCCATCAACGGCTGGTCGATTTGGGAAACATTGTGGCCCAGGCACCCGACCTTGAAGGTGCTCAGCAGGCGCTGCGTACAGCGGTGCAGCGTTGCCTGCAGGCGGATATGCGTACCTTCGTGTTGGGCGGGGGACACGAAACGGCATTTGCGCATGGTGCAGGAGTGTTGGATGCATTCCCGCAGGCAAAAGTGGGGATCGTCAACCTCGATGCACACCTGGATCTACGCTACGCCGAACAACCCACATCCGGTACGCCGTTTCGTCAACTGGCGCACCTCTGTGAGCAACAGCAGCGTGAATTTCATTACGCCTGCGTGGGCGTCAGTCGGGCTGCGAATACCCAGGCTTTGTGGGATGAGGCGCAACGGCTGGGGGTCATCGTGGTGGAAGATCTGCACTGTCATACGGCTCAGACTCAGCTGGCGCAATTTGTTGCAAACATGGATGTCATCTATCTGACTATCGATCTTGACGTATTACCGGTATGGGAAATGCCGGCCGTATCCGCGCCTGCCGCGTTGGGGGTCCCGCTGGCGACGTTGTTGGGGCTCATTGAACCCCTTTGTCGCAGCGGTAAATTACAGGCGGTGGATATGGTTGAGTTTAACCCGCGTTTTGATGATGATGGCAGGGCGGCGCGCGTTGCGGCACGATTGGGTTGGCAAATTGCGCACTGGTGGCACTGATATGCCTAAGGGAATTGCGCTTATCAGGTCCGGGTTATACCTGTAAACTGCACTTATTAAAATTCTCAGCTTAAGGAAGGCTAACGAATGCACCGAACCCGCCCCCAAACTGCTCCGGCTCCTTTTTACGAAAAGGTCAAAATGGAGATCAGTGAGAAGATTTCCAGCGGTATTTGGCAACCTCACGATCGTATCCCATCGGAGGCGGAACTGGTGGCGCAGTATGGCTTTAGCCGTATGACGATCAACCGGGCGCTACGTGAGCTAACGGATGAAGGATTGCTGGTGCGTTTGCAAGGGGTGGGAACATTTGTCGCCGAACCTAAAGGTCAATCCGCGCTGTTCGAAATTCGCAGCATCGCGGATGAAATTAATGCGCGCCAGCATCAGCATCGATGTGAGGTCCTGACGCTGGAAAGAACCCGGGCAAATGCTCAGCAAGCCACGGCGTTAAACGTCAAAGAAGGCACCCCCATTTTTCACTCCATCATGGTGCACTATGAGAACGAGCTGCCGGTGCAGATTGAAGATCGCTGCGTGAATGCGGAGATTGTGCCGGAGTATCTGTTGCAGGATTACAGCCAGACCACGCCGCATGCTTACCTGTCACTCATCGCCCCTTTGACGGAAGGGGAACATATTGTCGAAGCGGTACGCGCCAGCGCGGAAGAGTGTGCGCTGTTGCATATCAAGGAGCACGATCCCTGCCTGTTGATCCGCCGGAAGACCTGGTCGGCGTCTTCTATTGTCTCTCATGCCCGCTTACTTTTCCCTGGTTCCCGCTATCGTCTGCAAGGGCGATTTATGTCCTGAAAATCGTGATTGCTGCCGCAGTATGGCAAAAATGTAGCTCAGTTGTTAATCTCGATCTTGCGCCTGATTGTATAGACAAGTATATACTTTTAGCTAATGTGATCGTTAATCGTAGGCCTGATAAGACGCGTTAGCGTCGCCATCAGGCGCTGTGCCGGATGGCGGCATACACGCCTGATCCGGCCTACATTCAGCCTGAGGAGTTTTTGTCATGTCTCACAGCAAGTATCGTCAGCAGGATGTGCGTGCCCCACGCGGCACTACCTTAACGGCCAAAAGCTGGCTGACCGAAGCGCCGCTGCGCATGTTAATGAACAATCTGGATCCTGATGTGGCGGAAAACCCGCATGAGTTGGTGGTGTACGGTGGGATTGGCCGTGCAGCGCGTGACTGGGAATGCTATGACGCCATCGTCAAGGCACTGACCGAACTGGAATCTGATGAAACTCTGCTGGTTCAGTCCGGGAAACCGGTCGGCGTGTTCAAAACTCATGACAATGCGCCGCGTGTGTTGATTGCCAACTCCAACCTGGTGCCGCACTGGGCTACCTGGGAACACTTCAACGAACTGGACGCCAAAGGTCTGGCGATGTATGGCCAGATGACTGCGGGGAGCTGGATCTACATCGGCAGTCAGGGCATCGTACAGGGCACTTATGAAACCTTCGTTGAGGCCGGACGTCAGCATTATCAGGGTAACCTGAGTGGACGCTGGGTTCTGACCGCCGGGCTGGGCGGCATGGGCGGTGCGCAACCGCTCGCAGCTACGCTTGCGGGCGCGTGTTCTCTGAATATTGAATGTCAGCAAAGCCGCATTGATTTCCGCCTGCGTACCCGTTACGTGGATGAGCAGGCCACCTCACTGGACGACGCTTTGGCGCGTATCGACAAATACACCCGCGAAGGTAAAGCGGTGTCCATTGCATTGTGCGCGAACGCAGCCGACATTGTACCGGAACTGGTTAAGCGCGGCGTACGCCCGGATATGGTCACTGACCAGACCAGCGCCCATGACCCACTGCACGGTTATCTGCCGTCCGGCTGGAGTTGGGAAGAGTATCAGGCGAAAGCGGTATCCGATCCGCAAGGTACGGTACAGGCGGCAAAACGTTCAATGGCGACGCATGTTGAGGCGATGCTAGCGTTTAGCAAAATGGGTGTACCGACGTTTGATTACGGCAATAACATTCGCCAGATGGCCAAAGAGATGGGGGTGGAAAACGCCTTTGATTTCCCAGGGTTTGTGCCTGCTTATATTCGTCCGTTGTTCTGCCGCGGCATTGGTCCGTTCCGCTGGGTAGCGCTTTCCGGCGATCCGCAGGATATTTATAAAACCGATGCCAAAGTGAAAGAGATCGTGGCTGATGATAAGCATCTGCATCACTGGCTGGACATGGCACGTGAGCGGATCAACTTCCAGGGCTTACCGGCACGTATCTGTTGGGTTGGTCTGGAATGGCGACAAAAGCTGGGCCTGGCATTTAACGAGATGGTGCGCAGCGGTGAAGTATCTGCGCCGATTGTTATCGGCCGTGACCATCTGGATTCAGGCTCTGTTGCCAGCCCGAACCGCGAAACCGAAGCGATGCGCGACGGTTCTGACGCGGTATCCGACTGGCCGTTGCTTAATGCGCTGCTTAATACCGCCAGTGGTGCGACCTGGGTATCACTGCACCACGGTGGTGGCGTTGGAATGGGGTTCTCCCAACATGCCGGCATGGTGATTGTTTGTGATGGCTCTGATGAAGCTGCTGCACGTATTGCCCGGGTATTACATAACGATCCGGCGACAGGTGTCATGCGCCATGCCGATGCCGGGTATGACATTGCAGTGGAATGTGCCGTCGAAGAAGGGCTGAATTTGCCGATGATTGCCGCCACGCAGGGGAAACGCTGATATGAACACAATTACCTTAACGCCTGGCCACCTTAGCTTTGCGCAGTTGCGCGATATCTGGCAACAGCCGGTTCAACTGAGCCTCGATGCCAGTGCGATTGACGCAATTAATGCCAGCGTCGCCTGCGTCAATAGCATTGTCGCGGAAGGCCGCACGGCGTATGGCATTAATACCGGGTTTGGGCTGCTGGCTCAGACACGTATCGCGACTGACGATCTGCAAAATTTACAGCGCTCGCTGGTATTGTCTCATGCAGCAGGTGTAGGCGAAGCGTTAGATGATGCGATGGTGCGCCTGATTATGGTGCTGAAAATTAACAGCCTGGCGCGTGGTTTTTCCGGTATTCGCCTGAACGTCATTGAAGCGCTGATTGCGCTGGTCAACGCCGGGGTGTACCCGCTCATTCCGGCGAAAGGATCGGTGGGGGCATCGGGCGACCTGGCTCCGCTGGCGCATATGTCCCTGACACTGTTGGGAGAAGGCAAGGCGCGCTGGCAGGGAGAATGGCTCCCGGCGGCAGACGCGCTGAAGAAGGCCGGGCTGGAGCCGATTACTCTGGAAGCGAAGGAAGGGTTGGCGCTGCTGAATGGCACCCAGGCTTCCACCGCCTTTGCATTACGTGGGTTGATTGAGGCGCAGGAGCTGTTTGCTTCCGCGACGGTGTGCGGGGCGCTGACCACCGAAGCGGTATTAGGCTCGCGTCGTCCATTTGATGCCCGTATTCATGCGGCACGAGGACAGCGTGGACAAATTGATGCCGCGACGCTGTATCGCCATGTGCTGACCGATTCCAGCGCACTTTCACAGTCGCATCACAACTGTGAAAAAGTGCAGGACCCCTATTCTCTGCGCTGCCAGCCTCAGGTCATGGGAGCCTGTCTGACACAAATGCGCCAGGTCATGGAGGTGTTGCTGGTGGAGGCCAACGCCGTTTCGGACAACCCGCTGGTGTTTGCCGAAGAAGGTGATGTTATTTCTGGTGGTAACTTCCATGCTGAACCGGTGGCAATGGCAGCGGATAATCTGGCGCTGGCGATTGCCGAAATCGGGGCGTTATCCGAGCGACGTATTGCGTTGATGATGGATAAACATATGTCGCAACTGCCGCCTTTCCTGGTGAAAAATGGCGGGGTTAACTCCGGCTTTATGATTGCTCAGGTGACTGCAGCTGCGCTGGCGAGCGAGAATAAAGCCCTCGCGCACCCACACAGCGTGGATAGTTTACCCACGTCAGCAAATCAGGAAGATCATGTCTCAATGGCACCTGCAGCAGGTCGTAGACTGTGGGAGATGGCGGCGAATACGCGTGGCGTGATTGCTGTGGAGTGGCTGGCGGCTTGTCAGGGGATTGATCTACGTGAAGGATTAACCTCAAGTCCGCTACTGGAGCAGGCGCGCCAGACGCTGCGTGAGCAGGTTGCGCACTATACGCAGGACCGTTTTTTCGCCCCGGATATTGAATGTGCGACCGAACTGTTAGCGCAGGGTGCGTTGTTAAAATTGTTGCCTGAGTTTCTGTAATACCCTGCCGGATGCGCTGACGCTTATCCGGCCTACAAAACCAGGAAACCCGTAGGCCGGATGAGGCGAAGCCGATATCCGGCGCTGCGTTTAACTAAACATCGCAGTAATCGATGCGCTGGCGAGCGAATGAAAATGGACGTTAAATCCGACCATCGCGCCGCTGGCGCTCTCATCGACATCAATCCGTTCCACATCCAGCGCGTGAACCGTAAATATATAGCGATGGGTTTCGCCTTTCGGTGGTGCCGCACCGCCATAGCCCGCTTTGCCGAAATCTGTTCGGGTTTGAATGACTCCATCCGGCAGGGCAACCCGTCCGGAGCCATACCCTTGCGGTAGTGCGCGGGTATCAGCCGGCAGATTGACCACTACCCAATGCCACCAGCCGGAGCCGGTAGGCGCATCAGGATCATAGCAGGTCACGACAAAGCTTTTAGCTCCGGCGGGCACATCATCCCATGCCAGATGTGGCGAAAGATTATCCCCGTCGTACCCCATGCCGTTAAAGACATGGCGATGTGGTAGCTTTTCCCCATCGCGCAGATCGTTGCTGATTAATTTCATGCTGACTCCTCTCGTTAGCCAAAAAGTGTAGCCAGAAACTGCAGAGCTTACCGCTGATTAATCGCTAAAAAATGTTGCCTGGCGCACAGCCTCATTGACGGCCTGCGTCAGGCGGCGCAACTGCTCGGGCTGAATAATGTACGGCGGCATCAGATAGATCAGCTTGCCAAACGGTCGTACCCACACGCCCTGTTCGACAAAGAACTTCTGTAATGCGGCCATATTCACCGGACGCGTAGTTTCAATGACGCCAATAGCGCCAAGCACGCGCACGTCGGCGACATAGTCGGAATCCGCTGCGGGGGTGAGTTCTTCACGCAACTGCGTTTCAATGGCCGCGACCTGTGAGCGCCACTCGCCGGTGTTGAGCAGCGACAGGCTGGCCGAGGCGACGGCGCAGGCCAGCGGATTACCCATAAAGGTCGGGCCGTGCATAAAGCAGCCAGCATCACCGTTGCTGATGGTTTCTGCGACCAGGCGGGTGGTCAGGGTCGCGGAAAGGGTCATCGTGCCGCCCGTTAACGCTTTGCCGAGGCACAAAATATCCGGTGTAATACCAGCATGTTCACAGGCAAACAGTTTACCTGTACGACCAAATCCGGTGGCGATTTCATCGGCAATCAACAGGATACCTTCACGGTCACACATCTTACGAATACGCTTCAGCCATTCGGGATGATACATGCGCATACCGCCAGCGCCTTGCACAATAGGCTCAAGGATCACCGCTGCTATCTCGTGGCGATGCGCGGCCATCAGGCGGGCGAACGGTACCATATCCAGTTCGTCCCACTCGCCGCCCATGCGGCTTTGCGGGGCGGGCGCAAACAGGTTTTCTGGCAGATAACCCTTCCACAGGCTGTGCATTGAGTTGTCGGGATCGCAGACCGACATGGCGCCGAAGGTGTCACCGTGATAGCCGTTACGAAACGTCAGGAAACGCTGACGCGCTTCGCCTTTTGCCTGCCAGTATTGCAGCGCCATTTTCATTGCCACTTCGACGGCAACCGAACCTGAATCCGCGAGAAAAACGCACTCCAGCGCCTTGGGTGTCATGTCCACCAACTGGCGACACAATGTAATGGCCGGGGCATGGGTAATACCGCCAAACATCACATGCGACATGGCATCAATCTGCGTTTTCATCGCGGCGTTCAACTGCGGGTGATTGTAGCCATGGATCGCCGCCCACCAGGATGACATGCCGTCAATCAGTCTCTCACCGCTGGCTAAAATCAGTTCGCAACCTTCGGCGCGAGCCACCGGGTAAACCGGCAAAGGAGAGGTCATCGAGGTGTATGGATGCCAGATATGGCGTTGGTCAAAAGCAAGATCGTCCGTTGTCATAATCGACTTGTAAACCAAATTAAAAAGATTTAGGTTTACGAGTCTACACCAAACTTACAACGAAACGTATATCAATATGGCTCACACTTCTCGCTGGACAATGTCGCAAGTCACCGAATTATTTGAAAAACCGCTGCTGGATCTGCTGTTTGAAGCGCAACAGGTGCACCGTCAGCATTTTGATCCGCGGCAGGTACAGGTGAGTACGCTGCTGTCGATTAAAACCGGTGCTTGTCCGGAAGATTGCAAATACTGCCCGCAAAGTTCACGCTATAAAACCGGTCTGGAAACCGAGCGCCTGATGGAAGTTGAGCAGGTTCTGGATTCCGCGCGTAAGGCGAAACAGGCCGGTTCAACGCGATTTTGCATGGGGGCGGCGTGGAAGAATCCGCATGAGCGCGATATGCCTTACCTGGAACAGATGGTCCAGGGCGTAAAAGAACTGGGGCTGGAAGCCTGCATGACGCTGGGCACGCTCAATGAAACGCAGGCTCAGCGTCTGGCCAGTGCGGGTCTGGACTACTACAACCACAACCTCGACACCTCGCCGGAGTTCTACGGCAATATCATCACCACCCGTTCCTACCAGGAGCGACTTGATACGCTGGACAAAGTGCGCGAGGCGGGGATTAAAGTCTGCTCTGGCGGTATCGTGGGGTTAGGTGAAACGGTTACCGATCGCGCTGGTTTATTGCTGCAGTTAGCGAATTTGCCAACACCGCCGGAAAGCGTGCCGATCAACATGCTGGTGAAAGTAAAAGGCACGCCGCTGGCAGATAACGACGATGTCGATGCGTTTGATTTTATTCGCACTATCGCTGTGGCCCGCATCATGATGCCAACGTCATACGTGCGTCTTTCTGCCGGGCGTGAGCAGATGAACGAACAGACTCAGGCAATGTGTTTTATGGCCGGGGCCAACTCGATTTTCTACGGCTGCAAGCTGCTGACTACACCCAACCCGAACGAAGACAAAGATCTGCTTTTATTCCGCAAGCTCGGTCTGAATCCGCAACAAACGGCGGTGCTGGCGGGGGATAACGAACAGCAGCAACGTCTGGAGCAGGCGTTGCGTACCCCGGATACAGACGACTACTACAACGCGGCAACCGTATGACCTGGCAGCAAAAAATTGACGATGCGCTAACGGCGCGTCGTTGTGCTGATGCCCTGCGTCGCCGTTATGCGGTGACGCAGGGGGCAGGGCGCTGGTTGTTGGCCGAGGGGCGTCAGTATCTGAATTTTTCCAGTAACGATTATCTGGGGTTAAGTCACCATCCGCAGATAGTCTGTGCCTGGCAGCAGGGGGCTGAACGTTTTGGCGTCGGTAGCGGAGGGTCAGGCCATGTTAGCGGCTATTCCATCGCGCATCAGGCGCTCGAAGACGAACTGGCGCAATGGCTGGGTTATTCACGAGCATTGCTGTTCATCTCCGGCTTTGCTGCCAACCAGGCGGTGATCGCCGCGTTGATGGGAAAAGAGGATCGGATTGTCGCCGACCGCCTCAGCCATGCGTCGTTGCTGGAAGCGGCCAGCCTGAGTCCCGCCGTGTTACGCCGTTTTACCCATAACGACCCGCAACATCTGGCTCGTCTGCTGTCTGCCCCCTGTCCGGGGCAGCAGTTAGTAGTTACCGAAGGCGTGTTCAGCATGGATGGCGATAGCGCACCGCTGGCGGATATCCATGCCGCAGCGCAACGCCAGGCGGCCTGGTTGCTGGTGGATGATGCGCACGGTATCGGCGTGTGTGGTGAGGAAGGGCGCGGCTCGTGCTCCCGACAGCAGGTCAAACCTGAACTGCTGGTGGTGACATTTGGTAAGGGATTTGGCGTCAGCGGTGCGGCAATACTGTGTTCTGACAGCGTGGCTGATTATCTGCTGCAGTTTGCCCGTCATCTGATTTACAGCACCAGCATGCCGCCAGCGCAGGCGCAGGCATTGCGTGCCGCGCTGGCAGTGATCCGCAGTCGTGAGGGGGATGAACGCCGGGAAAAACTGGCGATGTTGATCCAACGTTTTCGTGCGGGCCTGGATACGCCGGATTTCACGCTGGCAAATTCAGACAGTGCCATCCAGCCATTGATCGTGGGCGATAACCATAAAGCGCTGCAACTGGCGGAGGCTTTACGCGCTCAGGGTTGTTGGGTGACCGCCATCCGGCCTCCTACTGTACCGGTCGGCACAGCCAGATTACGGCTGACGCTGACGCAGGCTCATGAATGCCAGGATATCGACCGTTTACTGGAGGTGCTGCATGGCGCAGGTCAATAAACAGGCCATTGCTGCCGCATTTGGACGCGCCGCTTCCCACTATGAACAACATGCCGGGCTACAGTGCCAAAGCGCCGATGCCTTGCTGACGCTGCTTGGTGAACGGGATTATGCACGGGTACTGGATGCGGGGTGCGGCCCTGGGCGCATGAGTCGCTACTGGCGTGAGCAGGGAAGCGAAGTCAGCGCACTGGATCTTTCTGAACAAATGCTGGCAGAGGCACAGCGGCAAAATGCCGCCCACCATTATCTGCTGGCGGATATTGAAGCCATCCCACAAAACACCGCCACCTTTGACCTGGCCTGGAGCAATCTGGCGGTTCAGTGGTGCGATAATTTACGCGGGGCGCTAAACGAGCTTTGCCGGGTTGTGCGTCCCGGAGGCACGGTGGCGTTTAGTACGTTGGCACATGGATCGATGCCGGAATTACGTCGGGCGTGGCAAGCGGTAGATGACCGGGAGCACACCAACCGTTTCTTGCCCGTGGAGCAACTTGAAAAGGCGCTGCATGGCTGGGACGTCGAGTATCAGCTTCATACGGTGACACTGTGGTTTGACGACGCGCTGAGCGCCATGCGCTCGCTCAAAGGGATCGGTGCGACGCATCTCCATGATGGACGCGAACAGCGCGTACTGACCCGTTCACAACTGCAGCAGTTACAGTTAGCCTGGCCCTCCGTGCAGGGAAAATACCCGCTGACGTATCAACTTTTTTTAGGAGTAATTCAACGTGACCAGAACGTATTTTGTCACCGGGACGGACACTGAGGTCGGTAAAACAATTGCCAGCTGTGCGCTACTGCAGGCAGCGGGACAATTGGGTTATCGAACGGTCGGCTATAAGCCCGTCGCCTCTGGGAGTGAAATGACGGCAGATGGTCTGCGAAACTCTGATGCCCTTGCCCTGCAGCGCAACAGCGCTGTGGCAGTGAACTATACGGCAATCAATCCCTATACCTTTGCCGAACCCACGTCACCGCATATCATCAGCGCTGATGAAGGGCGACCGATTCTGGCTTCAGTGATGTCTGCGGGTTTACAGGCGCTGCAAATGCAGGCCGACTGGGTGCTGGTGGAGGGCGCTGGCGGTTGGTTTACGCCGCTTTCACCCACGCTGAGTTTTTCTGACTGGGTACAGACGGAACAACTGCCGGTTATTCTGGTGGTTGGCGTCAAGCTTGGCTGCATCAACCATGCCATTCTGACTGCGCAAGCGGTACAACAGGCTGGGTTGACGCTGGCGGGGTGGGTCGCCAATGATGTGACTCCGCCAGGGAAACGCCATGCTGAATATATGGCAACGCTGAAACGCGCGATTCCGGCCCCGCTGCTGGGGGAAATCCCCTGGCTGGAAGACGAGCCAGAACGCGCAACGACAGGGCACTATCTTGACCTTAGCGTTTTGCCTCTGGCACCATCCAGGCGTTAAGAAACGGGTCGTTGAACTGCGTCAGTTGTCCCTGGGCCACATTGCGTCCGCGATGTAACAGGCAATAGCAATCAGCGACCCGACGAATAAACGGCAGGCTTTGCTCTGCGAGCATAATCGCGATGCCCAACTCCTGGCTTAGCCTCACAATCAGGTTCCCCAGCTTGTGGATATACGCCTGGCCCGTGCCTCGCGTAGGCTCATCAAGGATCAGCAGGCGTGGGCGTGTAACCAGTGCGCTGGCGAGTGCGAGTTGGTGCTGATCATCCTCTGATAAGACGCCCCCTTTGGCCTGACGCAGACTGTACAACTGTGGGAAGAGGCGGTATATATCGCTGCTGTTCATCGTTTCGCTTTCTTCAACCGCCTGACGCGCAATATGCAGATTTTCCTCGACTGTCAGCTGCGAAAAAATTCGTCTCTCTTGTGAAACGGCGTTAATACCCAGTGCAATGCGATTTGCCGCCGGGATCGGACTCAGATCGCACGGTGGCGCGCCTGCCTGATGCCAGACCATCGTACCGCTTTCGATAGGCAAATTGCCGATGATGCAATTGGCCAGCGTCGTTTTCCCCATCCCTGGAAGTCCCAGCACGCCGGTACACTTGCCGGGCTGCAGGTCGAGATCCACATTCCATAGCGTGTGCTGGTTGCCGTAATAGTGATTCACTGCGCGAAGACTCAACATCGATTTTCTCCATCATGAAGTTATTCGCCCGACAGGCCGGGAAGCAGAAGAAAATTGCAAATCTCTTGCCAGAAAAGGGAAATACGCGAAAAACAGCGGGATAGCGTGATCCACCGGCAGCGATGTCTGGATTTTAACGATCCGGGTTAATTTTGCGCACACTGCCAGTGCCTGGTCGCGTCGGGATGGTGCAGGCAGGTAAATGGTGAAAATGCGAGCAAGATCTCGACCGTCTCCAGGGCTTCGTTGGCTGATAAATATAAAAAAATGCCGATAATTTTTTTTTATCCCACCCGAAAAGGGCAAGTCGGTGTTTTTGCCAGGCGGCAGTCAGCACGGGCTGGAGGCAGTTATCCACTATTCCTGTGGATAACCTTGTGTATTAGAGTTAGAAAACACAATGTAAGCGAGAGAAGACGCGGCCTGCGACTAAATTGATGCGAAAGACGGCTTGAGAGAATAGTCATTGAAATACAGAATGTTAGATAAAAGCAATGGCTGTCACAGAAGCGTCATGCGTTGCCATAAAACTTTCATCTGCCGTCTTGACAAATGTTAAAAAAGTCATTGGTTTGGGGATAACACATTTTTGCTGGTGTTTTATCTCGCCAGTGCCAAAATTTTAGCCTGCTATGACGGGCTTTCTGATGGCGTAACAGAAATATTCTGGTGCGTTACTGTTTTTTCATCCAGTATATTTTACTGGCAAAATATACTGCTGCGAGTAAAATTACACACCTGCCCGCCCATTGCTTCAGGTAGCTGCTCATGAGTAAACCGTTCAAACTGAATTCCGCTTTTAAACCCTCTGGCGATCAGCCTGAGGCGATTCGTCGCCTGGAAGAAGGGCTGGAGGATGGTCTGGCGCATCAGACGCTGCTCGGGGTGACGGGGTCGGGGAAGACATTCACTATCGCCAACGTGATTGCGGACTTACAGCGTCCGACGATGGTGCTGGCCCCTAACAAGACCCTCGCAGCCCAGTTGTACGGCGAGATGAAAGAGTTCTTCCCGGATAACGCGGTGGAATATTTCGTTTCCTACTACGACTATTATCAGCCGGAAGCTTATGTCCCGAGCTCTGATACTTTTATCGAGAAAGATGCGTCGGTAAACGAACACATTGAACAGATGCGTTTGTCGGCGACCAAAGCCCTGCTTGAACGGCGGGATGTGGTGGTTGTGGCCTCGGTTTCCGCGATCTACGGTCTGGGCGATCCGGATCTGTATCTGAAGATGATGTTGCACCTGACGGTGGGGATGATTATCGACCAGCGCGCGATCCTGCGCCGGCTTGCTGAGCTGCAATACACGCGTAACGATCAGGCATTCCAGCGCGGGACGTTCCGTGTGCGTGGTGAGGTGATCGACATCTTTCCGGCCGAATCTGACGATATCGCACTGCGCGTCGAGTTGTTTGATGAAGAAGTTGAGCGCTTATCGCTGTTCGACCCGCTAACCGGGCAGGTTGAATCCACTATTTCGCGCTTCACCATTTACCCGAAAACTCACTACGTGACGCCGCGCGAACGTATTGTGCAGGCAATGGAAGAAATTAAAGTCGAGCTGGCGGAGCGCCGCAAAATCCTGCTGGCGAATAACAAGCTGGTGGAAGAACAGCGTTTAAGCCAGCGTACGCAGTTCGATCTGGAAATGATGAACGAGCTGGGTTACTGCTCGGGTATTGAAAACTATTCACGCTATCTGTCCGGACGCGGTCCGGGCGAGCCGCCGCCGACGCTGTTTGATTACCTGCCCGCCGATGGCCTGTTGGTGGTGGATGAATCCCACGTTACGATTCCGCAAATTGGTGGGATGTACCGCGGCGACCGGGCACGAAAAGAGACGCTGGTTGAATATGGATTCCGTCTGCCGTCGGCGCTGGATAACCGTCCGCTGAAGTTTGAAGAGTTCGAGGCGCTGGCACCGCAAACCATTTATGTTTCAGCGACGCCGGGCAATTATGAGCTGGAGAAATCCGGTGATGATGTGGTCGATCAGGTGGTGCGACCCACCGGGCTGCTGGACCCGGTCATTGAAGTTCGTCCGGTCGCGACGCAGGTTGATGACCTGCTGTCTGAGATCCGCATTCGCGCGGCGATTAACGAACGCGTGCTGGTGACGACACTCACGAAACGGATGGCGGAGGATCTCACCGAATATCTCGAAGAACACGGCGAGCGGGTACGCTATTTGCACTCCGACATTGATACCGTCGAACGCATGGAAATCATTCGTGATTTGCGCCTGGGCGAGTTTGACGTGCTGGTGGGTATCAACCTGTTACGAGAAGGTCTGGACATGCCAGAGGTCTCTCTGGTGGCGATTCTGGATGCAGACAAAGAAGGGTTCCTGCGTTCGGAACGATCGCTTATCCAGACCATCGGTCGAGCCGCGCGTAACATCAACGGTAAAGCGATTCTCTACGGCGATAAAATTACCGCATCGATGGCGAAGGCCATTGGTGAAACCGAACGTCGTCGCGAGAAGCAGCAACTGTATAACGAAGAGCACGGTATTACGCCACAGGGGCTGAACAAGAAAGTCGTTGATATCCTGGCGTTGGGTCAGAATATTGCGAAGACCAAAGCGAAAGGTAAAGGGAAGTCGCGTGCTGGGGCGAAATCCGAGGTGGTTGAGCTGGATATGACGCCGAAAGCGTTGCAGCAGAAGATTCACGAGTTAGAAGGTCAGATGATGCAGCATGCGCAGAACCTTGAGTTCGAAGAGGCCGCGCAGATCCGTGACCAGTTGCATCAGTTGCGCGAGTTGTTTATCGCGGCATCGTAAGTGTGTGCCGGATGCGGGATAAACCCCTTATCCGGCCTACATGCGCACCTGTAGGCCTTATGCGCGGCGTATCAGATAGCGGATGGCGGTGCAGCGCGTTTTGTAGGCCTGATAAGCGCAGCGCATCAGGCAGCGTTTGGTGCCGGATGGCAGAGCAGCGCGTTTTTGTATGCCGAATAAGCGCAGCGCATCAGACGGCGTTTGGTGCCCGATGGCAGTGCAGCGCGTTTTGTAGGCCTGATAAGCGCAGCGCATCAGACAGCGTTTGGTGCCCGATGGCAGTGCAGCGCGTTTTGTAGGCCTGATAAGCGCAGCGCATCAGGCAAAGACGTTCACCCTAACGCCTGCACCGCTTTCTCCAGCGCGCTATGCAGCAACTGACGGTCATGACGATAGGGGATATCGCTGGCTTCCAGTTCATCCTGAATCACAATGCGGTCGGTCACGGCCGAAACATCGACTTTTGGCCCCACAATCACCGCATCAATCACTTTCTTACCAACATATTGCTCAATGATAGCCAGCTTATCGGCAAGGGTCAGGCTGGCGGCAGGCAGGCTAAGTTCGCGTCCCAGATTGCCGATATAAACCATTGGCGCCGGTGTGCGACGTAATGCCTGCGCCATTTCGTCAAGCAGTAATAGCGGCATCAGGCTGGTATAAAAACTCCCCGGTCCTATCAGGATCAGATCCGCTTCCGCGATGGTTTCAATCGCCTCTCGCGTGGCGGGAACTTTAGGTGAGAGCATTAATTCTTGCGGCAGGGTAGTGAGCTGGTCGATATTGACTTCGCCATACACTTCATGTCCCTGATCGTCGAGCGCCATCAGGTCCACCGGCAGTTCTGACATGGGAATTAAATGTGCATCAACTTTTAGCAGGCTGCGAATTAAATTGATGGCTTCCAGAGGCCGCACGCTGAGGTGATCGAGCGCCTTTAACATCAGATTTCCGAGGTTATGACCGGAAAGTTCGCCATTACCGCCAAAACGGTACTCAAACATCGCCGATGCAACGCTTGGTTGGGTAATTAATTGGTTAAGGCAGTTCCGCATGTCTCCCCAGGCAATACCGCCTTCTGAACGGCGAATTCGCCCCGTGGAACCGCCGTTATCGGTGGTCGTGACGATGCCCGTCAGGCGTGAACCTAAAGAGGAAAGTGACGACAGAACGCGTCCTAATCCATGCCCTCCGCCGAGAGCGACAACGCGATCCAGATCTGCCAGCGTACGAGTGCGCATAGTTATTCCTGATATCAATTGATCGGCGCTACAGTAACGTAAATAGCGTGTTTTCAGCAATTATCCAGTCGCCATCGGCAGAAAATAATTTTCTGCGATCTACCCCTTTCTGACGACATCCACCTGATAGCAAGATGATGTATATCAATGCAAAACCATGGCTTTTGCTTATTCTGTAGCGAAATTGCACGATCATGTCGCTATATACATATTTATACAGCGAAAGTGTACATGGCAAAAGTGTCATTTACACGCTAGTATCGGCATAACCACAATGTACTCGAAGCATGACGAGTATAAACACTCTAGCCTCTGCACCTGGGTCAAACGATACGGTGCTTTGGCCGTGACGATACGTGAATACGATTGTCACCAGGGCGCAGGAAGAAATGACTTCGCCTCCCGTATTTGGAAAGGTGTACATGGGCTCTCAACTTACCGATGCATTCGCGCGTAAGTTTTACTACTTGCGTTTGTCGATTACCGATGTGTGTAACTTTCGTTGCACCTACTGTCTGCCAGATGGCTATAAGCCAGGTGGTGTGACTAATAACGGCTTTTTGACCGTTGATGAAATTCGCCGCGTCACACGTGCGTTCGCCAGTCTGGGAACGGAAAAGGTGCGTCTGACAGGTGGCGAACCGTCACTGCGTCGCGATTTTACCGACATTATTGCTGCCGTACGTGAAAACGACGCGATTCGTCAGATTGCGGTAACCACCAATGGTTATCGTCTGGCGCGCGATGCTGCTGCATGGCGCGATGCCGGGTTGACGGCACTTAACGTCAGCGTCGACAGCCTCGATGCCCGTCAGTTTCACGCCATTACCGGGCAGGATAAGTTTCAGCAGGTGATGGCGGGGATTGACGCCGCCTTCGATGCCGGTTTTGAAAAAGTGAAAGTCAACACCGTGCTGATGCGCGATGTAAACCATCATCAACTGGACACCTTCCTGGCCTGGGTTCAACCGCGGCCAATTCAGCTACGTTTTATTGAACTGATGGAAACGGGTGAGGGCAGTTCTCTCTTCCGCAAACACCATATCTCCGGGCAGGTACTGCGCGATGAACTGCTTAAGCGCGGCTGGATCCACCAGTTACGCCAGCGCAGCGACGGTCCGGCTCAGGTTTTCTGCCATCCTGATTATGCCGGTGAAATTGGTCTGATCATGCCTTATGAGAAAGACTTCTGCGCCACCTGCAATCGCCTGCGTGTTTCATCCGTCGGCAAACTTCATCTGTGTTTATTTGGTGAAGGCGGGGTGAACTTGCGTGATTTGCTGACCGACGACGCCCAGCAGGCTGCGCTTGAAGAACGTATCTCTGCCGCGTTGCTGGAGAAAAAGCAGACCCATTTCCTGCATCAGAACAATACCGGTATTACGCAAAACTTATCTTACATTGGCGGCTGATCGCTAAAAGGAGTTTCTCATGAGTCAGGTAAGCGCTGAATTTATCCCGACACGCATTGCTATTCTTACCGTTTCCAACCGTCGTGGCGAAGAAGATGACACTTCCGGCCATTATCTGCGTGATTCGGCGCAAGAAGCGGGTCATCAGATTGTTGATAAGGCGATTGTCAAAGAGAACCGCTATGCGATTCGCGCTCAGGTTTCTGCGTGGATTGCCAGTGACGATGTGCAAGTCGTGCTCATTACTGGCGGTACCGGTTTAACCGAAGGCGATCAAGCACCGGAAGCGCTGCTGCCGCTGTTTGACAGAGAAGTCGAAGGCTTCGGCGAAGTATTTCGCATGCTCTCCTTTGAGGAGATTGGTACGGCGACGCTGCAGTCTCGTGCGGTTGCCGGGGTGGCAAATAAGACGCTGATTTTCGCCATGCCGGGGTCGACCAAAGCGTGTCGTACCGCCTGGGAAAATATTATTGCGCCGCAGCTCGATGCCCGTACACGTCCGTGTAACTTCCACCCACATTTGAAGAAATAAGTATGTCGCAATTAACCCATATTAATGCCGCTGGTGAAGCGCACATGGTGGATGTTTCTGCCAAAGCAGAGACGGTACGCGAGGCGCGAGCTGAAGCATTCGTGACCATGCGCAGTGAAACGCTGGCGATGATTATTGATGGCAGCCATCATAAAGGTGATGTTTTCGCTACGGCCCGCATTGCGGGTATTCAGGCGGCTAAACGCACGTGGGATCTGATCCCGCTGTGCCATCCGCTGATGCTCAGCAAGGTTGAAGTCAATCTGCAGGCCGAACCGGAACACAACCGTGTCCGCATCGAAACGCTATGTCGGCTGACGGGAAAAACCGGTGTTGAAATGGAAGCATTAACGGCGGCTTCCGTAGCGGCGTTGACCATTTACGACATGTGCAAAGCAGTACAAAAGGATATGGTGATTGGTCCGGTACGTCTGCTGGCAAAAAGCGGCGGCAAGTCGGGGGATTTTAAGGTGGATGCACATGATTAAGGTTCTTTTCTTTGCCCAGGTGCGAGAATTGGTCAACACCGATGCGCTAGAGGTGACGGCTGAGTTTCCAACGGTAGAAGCACTGCGCCAGCATCTGGCGGGCAAAAGCGATCGTTGGGCACTGGCGCTGGAAGATGGCAAGCTGCTGGCGGCGGTAAACCAGACGCTGGTTAGCTTTGATCATCCTCTCAGGGCGGGTGATGAAGTGGCTTTCTTCCCGCCAGTGACCGGAGGCTAAAATGGCTGAAACGCGAATTGTTGTTGGGCATGCACCATTCAGCGTCGGTGACGAATACCCCTGGCTTGCCGAGCGCGATGAAGACGGCGCAGTGGTCACCTTCACCGGTAAAGTCCGCAATCATAATCTGGGTGACAGCGTGCAGGCATTGACGCTGGAACACTATCCGGGGATGACTGAAAAAGCGCTGGCGGAAATCGTCGACGAAGCGCGTACGCGCTGGCCGCTGGGCCGGGTAACGGTGATCCATCGCATTGGCGAACTGTGGCCGGGCGATGAAATTGTTTTTGTCGGTGTGACCAGCGCACACCGTAGTAGCGCGTTTGATGCCGGGCAGTTCATTATGGATTACCTGAAAACGCGCGCGCCGTTCTGGAAACGCGAAGCCACGCCAGAAGGTGAACGTTGGGTCGACGCCCGCGACAGCGATAAGCAAGCAGCAAAACGCTGGTAGAGTACAATTGGTTTAGGCACATACTGACTCAGGAGATTGTCATGGACCGATTCCCACGATCCGATTCTATTGTGCAGGCCCGTTCCGGCCTGCAAACCTACATGGCGCAGGTCTACGGCTGGATGACCTGTGGGTTGTTACTGACGGCGTTTATTGCATGGTATGCGGCGAATACGCCTGCGGTGATGATGTTTGTCTTTTCCAGCAAAATTACCTTCTTTGGGCTGATCATTGCACAACTGGTGCTGGTATTTGTCCTGTCGGGAATGGTGCAAAAGCTCAGTGCCGGAATGGCAACGACGCTGTTTATGCTCTATTCGGCGTTAACCGGGCTGACGCTATCGAGTATTTTTATCGTTTATACCTACTCGTCTATCGCCAGCACCTTCGTGGTCACCGGCGGGATGTTCGGTATCATGAGCCTGTACGGATACACCACTAAACGTGATCTCAGCGGCTTGGGTAACATGCTGTTTATGGCGTTAATTGGTATCGTTCTGGCCTCGTTGGTTAACTTCTGGCTGAAGAGCGAAGCGCTGATGTGGGCGGTGACCTACATTGGGGTGATCGTGTTTGTCGGCCTGACGGCCTACGATACGCAAAAGCTGAAAAACATCGGTGAGCAGATCGACTTGCGTGATAGTTCGAATCTGCGCAAGTATGCGATCCTCGGCGCGTTAACGCTGTATCTGGACTTCATCAACCTGTTCCTGATGTTGCTGCGTATCTTCGGCAATCGTCGATAATGCTTGTCGCCGGATGGCGCTGCGCCTGTCCGGCCTTGAAAGTAGGCCGGATAAGGCGTTAAGACGCATCCGGCACTAAAGTCATGATGATTTAGCCATCGCCTCCTCGTTTGATACCCGCAACTTTTTCACCCGACGTCGCCATCAGTTTTTTCCTCCTGCATCCCCGGTTTGAATGCGATCTTGTGTTTCGAGCGCAGGTTGTGCCGGCGGCTCCACTTCAGTCAGGCGTGGAGTGTGTGCCGGTAGCCAACCGACCAGTGCCGGGAAGTGGCGTAAAAAGTGAAATGCCAATACGCTTTTGGTCAGGTTCCACCAGGTTCGTTTTGGCAGCATTGATTCGTCAACCCGCTTGCAGTCCTGCGCAATAATAGGGTTCAGGTTGTCGCGCAGTATCTGATTAAAAGCACGGTCATGAATAATGAGATTGGCTTCCAGATTCAGCGACAGACTGAGCGGGTCAAGATTGCTGGAGCCGACGGTAGCCCAGTGATCGTCCATCAGCGCCACTTTGCCATGCAGCGGCTTGCGGTGATATTCATAGACGTGGACGCCCCCTTTGACCAGATAGTTATACAGCAGCCGGGCACCCACTTTCACAATGGGTATATCAGGCTCGCCCTGAACGATGAGTTTTACCCGTACGCCGCGTCGCGCCGCTTTACGTAGTGCATGCAATAGACGATAACCGGGGAAGAAATAGGCATTGGCAATAATCACTTCCCGCTTTGCCTGCGCGAGCATTTTCAAATAATGGCGTTCAATATCATCGCGATGTTCCTCGTTATCACGCCAGATGAACAGCACCTGCGCTTCACCGGGGCGATGATTTTCGACGGCCCGGTGATGCCGCCGCCACCAGCGGCGTACGGCGCTTTGTCCCGGCAGGCTCTCCAGCACGAAGGTAAGAATATCGACCACAATCGGGCCTTCAACACGCACAGCGTAATCTTGCTTGGCTTCCGGCCCGTAGTCAGACATGTGTTCGGCGGAGTAATTAATGCCGCCGACGAAGGCGATGCGATCGTCAATGACCACAATTTTGCGATGCATCCGGCGAAACAGATTGGTGCGCATCCCGAACAGACGTGGGCGCGGATCGTAATAACGGAAAACAATACCCGCCGCGGTTAACTCTTCGACAAAGCGATCGCTGAGATCTGGTGAGCCATAGCCGTCCAGCAACACCTCTGCGGCGATCCCGCGGTGCGCGGCAGCGAGCAGCGCGGCATGTAGCTGTTTTCCTACCGCATCTTCAAACCAGATAAAGGTCTCCAGAATGATTTTTTGCTCCGCGTGTTCAATCGCGTGAAATACGGCGGGATAGTACTGATCGCCGTTTTCCAGTAGCTGAATTTGATTGCCTTCACGCCAGCCTGTTTTCATACACAAATCTCCGCGCTCAGGGGGGCATGATCGGACAAATGTCGCCAGTGTCGCAGCGCCAGCGCGGTTGGCATACTGGCGTTAGCATTTTTTACATAGATCCTGTCGAGGCGCAGTAGAGGACATCGCACCGGGAACGTTCGTGCCGGGCGACCGTGAGCGCGAGTAAAAATCTCGTCAAGACCGGACTGGCTCTTTAACGGATAATTTGCCTGTTGTCGCCAGTCGTTAAAATCGCCAGCAACTACCACGGGTTCCGTGTCGGGCAGGGCATTGACCCAATTTGTCAGCATGCTGAGCTGTGCCTGGCGATGGGCCTCACGCAAACCGAGGTGGACGCACATCACATGAATCGGACGGGAAAGCATCGGCGGCACAATGCGGCAGTAAAGCACACCACGCTTTTCACTCGTGCCAACGGATACATCACGGTTTTCATAATGTTCAATGGGGTAACGCGATAGCACGGCGTTGCCGTGATGTCCTTGTGGATACACGGCATTGCGCCCGTAGGCGAAATCGCTCCACATGCTGTCGGCCATAAACTCATAGTGGCTGGTATCCGGCCAGTTTTCTATCTGCAGTGCGTGTACGTCGTGAGCGCCCAGCACTTCCTGCAGGCACACAATATCTGCGCCAACTGCCCTGACGGCATCCCGCAGCTCGGGCAAAATAAAGCGTCTGTTAAAGGCGGTGAAACCCTTGTGAGTATTAATGGTGAGCACATTGAATGAAAATCGGTCTGCGGATTCGCTCATGATTCTCCCGTTGGCGTCACTTTCCTGACTCTCTCCGTCATCCTTCGGGATGCGGGGGTTTTGACCGTATCGCGAATTCTGTGGCGAAATAAATAGTGTAGTCGCCGTCACAAAAAGATGCGGTGTTGCGGAATTTTCCGTAAAGTCCGGTACTCTGAATAATTAGTTAAAAATCCTTCAGGAGAAAAGCCATGAGGTGGCAACAACGTGTTCGTGTCGCAACGGGTCTAAGTTGCTGGCAGATTGTGTTGCATTTACTGGTAGTGGCGTTGCTGGTAATGGGCTGGATGAGTGGCAAGTTGGTGCACGTCGGCCTGGGATTATGCGTCGTGTATGGCGTAACGGTTATCTTAATGCTGGCATTGCAACGTCACCATGAACAGCGCTGGCGTGATGTGGCTGACGTGCTGGAAGAGCTGACGACCACGTGGTATTTCGGTGCGGCAATGATCGTACTGTGGCTGCTGTCGCGTGTACTGCAAAACAACGTGTTACTGGCGCTGGCGGGGCTGGCGATCCTTGCCGGACCCGCAGTGGTCTCGCTGTTGGCGAAAGACAAAAAGTTACATCACTTTGCGTCTAAACATCGCATACGCCGCTGAGCCTGTTGTGGCCGCTATCACCAATAGCGGCCACAAACTTCCCCAGACAATCTTCAGACTCGCATCCTTCAGGTAAATCTGTTTTGTGATGTCCGTAAAGTGACGGATCGGGTTTATCCATGTCAGATTCTGCAACCATACCGGCATATTTTCGACCGGAGAGACATATCCGGACAGCAAAATCGCCGGCATCATAAAGACAAAGACGCCGATAAATGCCTGCTGCTGTGTCGCGCACAATGACGAAATCAGCAAGCCAAATCCCACCAGCGATAACCCGTAAATCACCATGGTGAAGTAGAACAAACCCAGTGAACCGGCAAACGGGATGTGATAGGCCCAGATGCCGATGGCCAGTACGATGGTGGCCTGAAAGGTGGCAACAATCAGTGCGGGCACCGCTTTACCGATGAAAATCTGCCAGGTCGTCAGCGGGGAAACCAGCAGCTGATCGAGCGTGCCCTGTTCGCGCTCGCGGGCGACCGACAGTGAGGTGACGATCATCACGCCGATGGTGGTGATCATGGCGATCAGCGACGGAACCACGAACCATTTGTAATCCAGATTAGGGTTATACCAGTTACGCACGACCAGCTCGCTGTTGTTCGGTTTCGGCTTGCCGTCCATCAGCTCCTGCTGATACGCCTTAACGATCTGCTGCAGATAATTCGCGGCAATCTGCGCGCTGTTGGAGTTGCGCCCATCGAGAATGAGCTGCATGGGCGCCTGCTGGAAAGTATCCAGATTACGCGAGAAGTCTGCCGGGAAGCGCACCAGCAACAGTGCTTTTTGCGTGTCGATGGTGGGTTGGATTTCCTGTGGGCTTTTTAGCAGCAGAATATGGGTAAAGGCGCTGGCACGGGCAAAACGCTGGGTTAATTCCACCGAATGTTTACCGTTATCTTCGTTATAGATAGCGATAGTGGCGTTAGTGACTTCCAGTGTTGCGGCGAACGGGAACAGAATGACCTGAATCAGTACCGGTAAAATCAGAATGGCCCGCGTCTGCGGCTCACGCAGCAGCGATTGCAGCTCTTTGCGAATTAATGTCCATAAGCGATGAAACATGCCAGTCCCCTTAATCCAGCCGACGTTTGGTTTTAAGCCACGTCAGGCCAATAAACATCACCGCCGAAGCGATTAAAAACAACACGTTGATAATCAGCACCACCGGAATATTTCCCGCCAGAAACAGGCTTTGCAACGTGCTGACGAAGTAGCGTGCGGGAATAATGTAAGTCACCGCGCGGATAATCGCCGGCATGCTGTCTATCTGGAAGATAAATCCCGACAACATAATTGAGGGCAGGAAGGCGGCGTTCAGCGCCACCTGTGCGGCGTTAAACTGATTGCGGGTGATGGTGGAAATCAGTAAACCCATACCGAGCGTGCTGAGCAGAAACAAGCTGGTAATGAAAAACAGGATCAGTAACGAACCGCGATACGGCACGCCCAGAATAAATACCGAAACCAACATACACAGCAGCATCGCCAGCATGCCAAGAAAGTAATAGGGGATAAGCTTACACAGCAGCAACTCCACGCGGGTCACTTCGGTTGACAGCAACGCTTCCATGGTTCCACGCTCCCACTCACGCGCTACCACAAGCGAAGTGAGGATTGCGCCAATGACCGTCATAATGATAGTGACCGCCCCGGGAATAATAAAATGCTGGCTGATGGCCGCCGGGTTAAACCAGTACCGGGTCTGCACATCGATCAGTGGCTCGAACGATTCACCGCGGTCTTCTGCCCGTTGCTTTTGCCAAATCTGCCAAATACCTTCGACATAACCCTGCACGAAGTTAGCCGTGTTTGGCTCACTGCCGTCGGTGATGACCTGAATGGGCGCTACGTCGTTGGGGCGCGCCATCTGTTGGGCAAAATCTACCGGGATCACCACCAGGCCGCGAATGCGTCCGGCCTGCATTTTCTCAATCAATTCCTGACGGTTATCGCTGATGGTGGCATCAATATAGGGCGAGCCGGTCATGGTATGGGTAAAGTCCAGCGCCTCTTTGCTTTGCTGTTCAAGCAAAATCCCCACCCGCAGCTTGCTGGAGTCGAGGTTGATCCCGTAGCCGAAGATAAACAGCAGCAGTAGCGGGATCACTACCGCAATTAGCCAGCTACTGGGATCGCGGACGATCTGGCGTGTTTCTTTCACGCACAATGCCCGCACGCGCCGCCAGGAGAGAGAGTGGCTACTCATGCGTATGCTCCTTATCCCAGTCATTGATAAGTGTAATAAACGCCTGCTCCATAGTCGGGTCCGGCGTGTCGCTATCGGCTGCTTGTGCTTTCAGGTCATCAGGTGTGCCGCTGGCAATCAGCTTGCCGCGATACACCAGCCCGATACGGTCACAGTATTCCGCCTCGTCCATAAAGTGGGTGGTGACCATCACCGTAACCCCTTTCTCTACCATGCTGTTGATATGCAGCCAGAACTCCCGACGGGTGAGGGGATCGACCCCGGAAGTGGGTTCGTCAAGGAACAGGATATCGGGTTCATGCATCAGCGAGCAGGCCAGTGCCAGGCGCTGCTTAAAGCCCAGCGGCAGATCGTCGGTGGCGTGAGACGCGATGCTTTTCAGGCCGAATGCCTCGCTCATACTCCCAATTTTGTCTTTCTGCGCACGGCCGCGCAGACCGTAGACGCCAGAGAAAAAGCGCAGGTTCTGCTCAACCGTCAGGTTGCCGTACAGGGAGAATTTTTGCGCCATATAACCCAGATGCTGGCGCGCTTTGCCGGAGCTGACTTTCAGATCCATATCCAGCACCAGCGCTTTGCCGGAGGTGGGGACCAACAGACCGCACATCATTTTAAAGGTGGTGGATTTACCGGCACCGTTCGGCCCAAGCAGGCCAAAAATCTCACCACGTTGTACGGCAAAATCCACATGATCGGTGGCCGCAAAATCACCAAATTTCTTGGTCAGTGCTTTGGCTTCGATCACCGTTTCACCAGGCGTTCCTTCCACCGTATGCAGGATCGCGCCCAGTGGGGATTCCGACGTACCAGCCCCCCCCAGTAAATCAATGAAGGCATCCTCGAAGCGGGGAGTCGTTTCGCTGATGTTAATCTCCGGCATCCCGTCGGCCCGACGAATATCGTCCGCAGTGGCTGCTTTTTTCAGGATCAAACGTACCGATTTCCCCTGAATCATCCCGTCGCTGACCTGCGGTAGTTTTAATGCCCGCTGCAGCAACCGACGGTTGTTTTCCTGCGGACTGCTCATCAGGAAACTGCGGCCCGCCATGGTTTGCGTCAGTTGCGTCGGTTCTCCCTGATACAACAGTTCGCCTTCGTTCATCAGCAGCACATCGCGGCACTGCTCTGCTTCATCCAGATACGAGGTACTCCAGAGGATCAGCATGCCGTCCCCGGCCAGTTCGTGCACCATTTGCCACAGTTCACGACGGGAGATGGGATCGACGCCGACACCCGGCTCATCAAGCAACAATACTTTGGGCTCGCCGACCAGCGTACAGGCCAGCCCCAGCTTCTGTTTCATCCCACCGGAAAGTTTGCCAGCCAGACGCCCGGTAAATGGCCCCAACGAGGTAAATTCCAGCAGGCGGGCAAACGTTTTTTCTCGCGCTTCGCCGGTGACACTGCGCAAATCGGCATAGAGATTGAGGTTCTCCATGACGGTTAAATCTTCATACAGGCCAAATTTCTGTGGCATATAACCGAGTACCGCATGCAGCGCACTGTCGTCCTTGATGGGGTCGAAGCCGATCACTGTGGCGCTGCCGTCATCAGGTTTTAGCAGACCCGCAAGCATCCGCATTAGCGTGGTTTTCCCGGCACCATCAGGCCCGACAAGCCCAGTAACGTAGCCTGCATGAATGGTGCAGTCGAGTGGGGCGACTGCCGGTTTTTCCATCCCGGCAAAGCGTTTCGTCAGACCATTCAGCGTAATGACGGCGTCATTCATGCCGCGCCTCGGTACCGAATTTTACCGTCACCGGCATTCCCTGGCGTAGCGCGTCGTCTGCGTCGGTCACGACAATACGCAGACGGTAAACCAGGTCAGTACGCAGGTCCGGGGTTTCCACCGTTTTCGGGGTAAATTCTGCAGTAGGTGACACGAAGCCAATTTTACCGTGATACGGTTTGTCCGGCCGACCGTCGGTGTAGAGCAAAATTTCACGTCCCGGCTGCGCCTGGCTCAGATTACGCTCGTCAACATAGGCGCGCACCCAGACCGGGCGGGTGAGCGACAGCGTCAGTACCGTACCGCCTGCGCTTAGCATACTGCCGGGTTCGACCGCACGGGTAAGCAGCGTACCGTCAGACGGCGAGGCCAGCGTGGTGTCATGCAAATTAAGCTCAGCCTGTGCCAGCTCAGCCTGAGCCTGTTCGAGCGTGGCTTTTGCCTGCGCAATATCCTGCACACGGTTGCCGCTGCGATATTGCGTGAGTTTATCTTGCGCGGATTTTAACGATGCCAGCGCCTGGTCACGCGATGAACGGGCATTTTCCAGATCGTTGGCGGAGATGGTGCGACTTTTCCACAATCCTACCTGGCGATTATAAAAATTCTGCGCGTAATCATAAGCCGCCTGCGCCTGTTTTACCGCCGCGGCAGTTTGCGCGATTTCTTCTTCCCGATAACCTGCCAGCATCAGGTCGTACTGTGCCTGGGCGGCGGCAACATTGGCTTTCGCCTGCATCAGCGCGTTCTCATACGGAGCGTGATCCAGTTCACCCAGCACCTGGCCTGCGGTAATGGCATCGCCTTCGTCAACCGCCAGCGAGGCCAGTCGACCACCGACGCGAAAACTCAGGTTGACGCTACGGATGTCGACGTTGCCGTACAGCGTCAGGCCGTTATCTTGCTGACTTTGATACCACCACGTTCCACCGGCAATCACGGCAACGAGGGCCGCGATAACCAGCCCAAGAACGACAGGTTTTTTCATGACTCCAGACTCCTTTGCGTTAAACCTTGCAGAATAAGATCGATATGACAGGTGACCGTTTGGTAAATCAGCGCGGTTTTATCCTCATCAAATTGTGACCAGCCCGTACGTAACAGAATCGTTTCTTTACCCAGGCGAAAGGCCAGCACTTCGCCAAGTATGGCGTGGGTGTGCAGGATCATTTGGGTATCATGGGCATCGCAGCCAGTATAGGCGGCGATCAGGCGTGTCAGGTGGGTATGCAGTGGATCGATAACCTGGTCATGCACCAGTTGATACGCGGCGGTAGGGGAAAGCTGCTCGCGTGAAATAAATTTGCTCAGGTTAACCGTGTCGTCCTGGGTTAACAGCATGATCATATTTTTGCAGGCGCGCAGGATAAGTTCGCGCATCGCGGCCCGGTCTGGCTTTGGCTGAGAAAACAGTCGCTCTGCTTCCTCCGCGTGAGGGCGAAACTGCGAGCCGATAAAATCAGCAATCCACTGAGCACAGGCGAGATATAAATCCTCTTTTGAGCCAAAATAGTAGGTGATGGCCGCAATGTTTTGTCCGGCCTGAGCCGCAATATCACGCGTAGTGGCGTGCAGGCCGTACTCGCCAAATTGCGCCAGTGCGGCGGCAATGAGCTGATTTTTCGCCTGTTCACCTTTGGTTGTCATGGTGGGTGTATTCATTGCGCGACTCTGAACTTAATCAATCGATTGATTAAGATTATGACTCATACGTCACCTTGTCCAGTCTGTCGACGTATTTTCCGTGGGCGGGAAATTTATGCGGTATATCACAAAAACTGCTACACTCCGCCCCTTCATGACATTGTGGTTTTTGTCATCTCTATTATATGTATCTCCCTGAAAACGACACCGGTAACGGTCAGGGTGGTTCGGAGTTGTTATGTCTTTTGATTCCCTTGGTTTAAACCCTGATATTTTACGTGCCGTTGCCGAGCAGGGTTACCGTGAACCTACCCCTATTCAGCAGCAGGCGATCCCTGCCGTGCTGGAAGGTCGCGATCTGATGGCCAGCGCCCAGACCGGCACGGGTAAAACGGCAGGTTTTACCCTGCCACTGTTACAACATCTCATTACCCATCAGCCGCATGGCAAAAGCCGTCGTCCGGTACGTGCGCTGATCCTCACGCCAACCCGCGAACTGGCGGCTCAGATTGGCGAAAACGTGCGTGATTACAGTAAGTATCTGAATATTCGCTCGCTGGTGGTTTTTGGCGGCGTCAGCATTAACCCGCAGATGATGAAACTGCGCGGTGGTGTGGATGTACTGATTGCAACGCCGGGGCGCTTGCTCGATCTGGAACACCAAAATGCGGTGAAGCTGGATCAGGTTGAGATCCTGGTGCTGGATGAAGCCGACCGCATGCTGGATATGGGTTTTATCCATGATATTCGTCGCGTACTGGCTAAACTGCCGGCAAAACGTCAGAACCTGCTGTTCTCGGCTACGTTCTCTGACGACATTAAATCGCTGGCCGAAAAGCTGCTGCACAACCCGCTGGAAATTGAAGTGGCGCGTCGTAATACCGCGTCAGAGCAGGTGACTCAGCATGTGCATTTCGTTGATAAAAAACGTAAACGTGAACTGCTGTCGCAGATGATTGGTCAGGGTAACTGGCAGCAGGTGCTGGTATTTACCCGTACTAAACACGGCGCGAACCATCTGGCAGAACAGCTGAACAAAGACGGTATTCGTAGTGCGGCGATCCACGGCAATAAATCTCAGGGTGCGCGTACGCGTGCGCTGGCTGATTTTAAATCCGGGGATATTCGCGTGCTGGTGGCGACCGACATTGCGGCACGCGGGCTGGATATCGAAGAGTTGCCGCATGTTGTGAACTACGAGTTGCCAAACGTACCGGAAGATTACGTGCACCGTATTGGCCGTACCGGCCGTGCAGCGGCAACCGGTGAAGCGTTGTCGCTGGTGTGCGTTGATGAACACAAGTTGCTGCGCGATATCGAGAAACTGCTGAAAAAAGAGATCCCGCGTATTGCGATCCCGGGCTATGAGCCAGACCCGTCAATCAAAGCTGAGCCGATCCAGAACGGACGTCAGCAGCGTGGCGGCGGTGGTCGTGGTCAGGGTGGTGCGGGTCGTGGGCAGCAGCCGCGTCGTCAGGATGGCGGTGCGCCAAAAGCGAAACCGCGTAGCAGCGAAGGCAAACCGGCGGGCGATAAGCCTCGTCCACCACGTCGTCCGCGCAAACCTTCGTCTGCACAGTAAGTTACGTTACCGGAT
This sequence comes from Citrobacter sp. R-1.5.2, assembly GCF_035064245.1. Taxonomy (NCBI): domain Bacteria; kingdom Pseudomonadati; phylum Pseudomonadota; class Gammaproteobacteria; order Enterobacterales; family Enterobacteriaceae; genus Citrobacter; species Citrobacter sp. R-1.5.2. The sequence goes on from NZ_JASEYC010000003.1 coordinate 267,735, forward strand.
GGCAGCGTAAACATGTTATCCGGCCTGCCTGTCGCGTAGGTCGGATACACAATGCATCATTCCCCAGAACTTTGCGATTTCAGCACGATTGAGCAGGTATAGCGTCCTGCCGGATGAATCGAAATCGTCGTTTCAAATACCTTTCCTTCCCTGTCCAGATAGCGACGCACAATTCTCATCGCCGGAGAATCAGGTGCGACGTTAAGGATTTTTGCTATTTTCCTGGGCACGCCGACGGCCGTGATCGTCTGGTGAACTTCATGGCTTTTAATGCCGTAATGCGTTTCGATCAGATCGCTAATTAACGAGTGCGGGTCGTCGCGGATGTACGTGCGCAGCTTGGCGTAATCCGTACTGGCGTAACTGTCGGTCCAGCAGATTGGCGCATCCGGGTTCTGCGCATCTTCACGCGTACTGGCAATGTGCAGCCAGCGGGAGCCTGGCGGGCAGCCAATCATCTGGGAAAGCTCAATATCCGCCACAATCTCGTCGATTTTCTTAATCACGCGCAGGTTGTTTTTTGCCAGCAGTAACAGATCTTCCAGATGCGATAGCGGGTGATTAACACCGTTTGCCTGTGGTTCGCAAACGCGTGTTCCTGCACCTTTACGCCGTGAAATCAGCCCCTGTTCTGTTAATTCCCTCAACGCCTCCCTTATGGTGTGTCGGCTGACCTGCCACGTTTCACACAGCTCCATTTCTGTGGGAAACAGCGAGCCGGGAGCAAAGGTACCCACCGAAATTTGCTGTGCCAGTTCACGTGCTATTCGCTTGTACAGAGATTCTTTCATCGCGGTTTCATCAAAAAATTAATGATCTTCATCACAAAAATATGTACGGACTATTCCATACATTTCTCATGAATACTATAAATGTCCGTACATTTGAATGTACGGACATTTGAATATGTCTGGACATTGAAGCGGTCTTTGTTCATCCAACAAACGACCCGAAACACGCATCTTATCATTATCAGATTTTCCAGGGGGATTTATGGCTTCGAATGTACTTGATTCTGTTCTGTTCAGGGATTCTTTCGGCACACCGGCGATGCGCGCGGTGTTTGACGATCGCGAGCTGGTACGCAAATACGTGGAAGTGGAAGTGGCCTTAGCCAAAGCCCAGGCACGCTGCGGTGTGATACCCGAGGCTGCGGCGCAGGAAATTGCCGAGAAATGTAATGCCGATACGCTGGATTTCGATTTGCTGCGCCATGAAACCGAGATTGTGGGTTATCCCATCCTGCCGTTGGTACACCAGATTTCGAAACAAGCCGGGGAATCTGGTGGTTATGTGCACTGGGGCGCAACCACGCAGGACATCATGGACACCGCGGTCGTTCTGCAAATTCGTGATGCGTTTGCGTTAATTGAAACCGATATGGATAAACTTCGTGCGACGCTCGCTGACCTCGCGCGCCGTTACCGCGATACGCCAATGGCGGGAAGAACCCATCTGCAGCAAGCGCTGCCAGTGACCTTTGGTTATAAAGTCGCTATTTGGCTGGATATGTTCGAACGTCACGCTGAACGTCTTGCCCAGGCGCGTCCGCGTGTGCTGGTTGGCGAGTTTGCGGGTGCGGCCGGTACGCTGGCATCGCTGGGGGATAAAGGGCTGGCGGTACAAAAAGCCATGATGGAAGAGTTAGGGCTCAATGTACCGACCTCCACCTGGCACGTTGCACGTGATGGTTTTGCAGAAGCCGTAAACCTGCTGGCGGTGATGACCGGTTCGCTGGGCAAAATTGCGTATGACGTGATGCTGATGGCATCAAACGAGTTTGGTGAGCTGTATGAACCGTTTGTCAAAGGCCGCGGAGCCAGCAGTACTATGCCGCAGAAACGTAACCCTATTTCCAGCGAGTTGATGCTGGCCTGTGCGAAAGGCGTACGTCAGCAAGCGGGACTGATGCTGGATGCGATGGTGCAGGATTTGGAGCGGGCGACCGGGCCGTGGCATGCGGAATGGATTGCTATCCCGGAAAGTTTCGTCCTCAGCGCCGGGGCGTTGCATCAGGCCAACTTTATGCTAGCGGGGCTGGTGGTTGATGAAGCGGCGATGAAACGTAACCTCGGCATGACCAACGGACTGATTGTGGCTGAAGCGGTCATGATGGGACTGGCACCGTATATCGGTCGTCAGGATGCGCATGATGTCGTGTATGACGCCTGCCGTATCGTCAATGAACACGGGGGGCGACTGGCGGATGTGCTGAATGCGATGCCATCCGTCTCTGAACGACTGGATCCGCAGTTGATTGAAGAACTGACCGACCCGGCGAATTACCTGGGAATGGCTCCTGCAATGGTCGATCAGGTGCTGGCCAAATATCTGTCGCAGAAATGATGGTTCTCGGGTTAACGGAATAAGGATATTTTTATGTCAACGAATTCTGTCGCGGGAAAATCCATTCTGTCGTTCCTGATACCGCTGGTCATTGGGGGGATCATTTGGTTTTATCCCGTACCTGATGGTCTGACGCCTCAGGCCTGGCATATGTTTGCCATTTTTGCCGCGACCATTGCCGCTATTCTTACCCAACCGCTCCCTTCGGGGGCGGTAATGTTGATTGCGCTTTGCGTGGTCATTTTTACCAAAACCTTGCCAGAGGCAAAAGCGCTTTCCGGGTTTGCTTCTGGCACGGTATGGCTTATCTTCTGCGCCTATGTCCTTTCTCTGGGGTTTGTTACCTCAGGGCTTGGGAAACGTATCGCGTACAAAATGCTGTCGCTTTTTGGCGGCAGCAGCCTGGGTATCGCTTACTCGCTGGGGGTGTCCGATCTGATTATGGCCCCGGCAATGCCGTCGGTTACTGCCCGCTCCGGGGGGATTATTTTTCCCATCACCCGTTCAATCAATGACGTACTGGGCTCGGCGCCTGGAGTAACCGGCAAGCGCATCGGTGATTTCTTAACCATGGTGTGCTTTCAGTTTACACCGATAACCGGAGCGATATTCCTGACCGGGATGGCGGCGAATCCGCTGGTGGCCAGTCTGGCAAAATCCTCGTTAGGCGTTGAGATAACCTGGGGGGGATGGTTTATTTCCGCGGTGGTTCCGGCGATGGTCTGTTTCTGCCTGATGCCGCTTCTGGTCTATAAATTGCTGGACCCTGAGCTTAAGCGTACGCCAGAAGCAAAAGCGATGGGCAAGCAGGCGCTGGGTGAACTCGGTGCGATGAGCAGCAACGAGAAAAAGGTCGCCTTTGGTTTTGTGCTGGCGTTGGTTGGTTGGGGCACCAGCTTGATCACGGGATTATCAGCGACCTCTGTCGGGCTGGGGCTGGCCGCGTATCTGTTCGCCTCTGGCGCAGTCAGTTGGAAAAGCCTGCTCAATGATCACGCGGCCTGGGATACGGTGATTTGGTTTAGCGTCATTATTAGCCTCGCGACCGGACTTGCCGATCTGGGCTTTATTAAATGGATGACGATAAAACTGGGCAGCGGTATTCAGGGGTTTGGCGCGATAGAATCCTTTATCATGCTGGGGATTCTTTATATTTACGTTCATTATCTCTTTGCCACGGCGACCGGGCATGTCGCTGCACTGTATGCCCCTTTTGCGGCAACGGCGATCGCAGCAGGCGCGCCGCCGATGATGGTTGCTATCTGCTTTGGTATCTTCAGTAACCTGATGTGGGGTAATACGGAGTACGGTGGTGGGCCAGGCCCGATCTATTTTGCCCAAGGGTATTTTGAACGTCCGCGCTTTTACAAAATCAACCTCTGCGTGGTGACGGCGAATGTGATTATCATTTTTGCCGTGGGCATGCTGTGGTGGAAGTTGTTGGGGTACTATTAACCGACATCCTTATTCGGCCTGCAATGTCCCTCACTGTAGGCCGAATAAGACGCGAACCCGGATGTAGACCGGATAAGGTGTGTAAGCCGCCATCCGGCAGTTTAGGCCGGTGCTGCGAGCCGCTTTCCAGAATGGGGGAAAAAGGTACATTGAGCGTCTGAAATGTGCCACAATGGTGGCTGTTTATACAGTATTTCAGGTTTTCTCATGGCATTAACCGCGGCGCTAAAAGCGCAAATAGCCGCCTGGTACAAGGCGCTTCAGGAACAGATCCCCGACTTTATTCCCCGTGCACCGCAGCGACAGATGATTGCCGATGTCGCGAAAACGTTGGCAGGGGAAGAGGGGCGGCATCTGGCGATTGAAGCACCGACCGGTGTAGGGAAAACGTTATCTTACCTGATCCCCGGTATCGCCATTGCGCGTGAAGAACAGAAAACGTTGGTGGTCAGTACCGCTAACGTAGCGCTGCAGGATCAGATCTACAGCAAAGACCTGCCGTTGCTGCGGAAAATCATCCCCGATCTGCGTTTTACCGCTGCTTTTGGTCGTGGTCGTTATGTCTGCCCGCGCAATTTAGCCGCACTGGCGAGTACCGAACCCAATCAACAGGATCTGCTGGCTTTTCTCGACGATGATCTGACACCCAATAATCAGGAAGAACAAAAGCGCTGCGCCAGGCTGAAAGGCGATCTCGACAGCTATAAATGGGACGGGTTGCGCGATCACACTGATATCGCTATTGACGACGGACTCTGGCAGCGTTTGAGCACCGATAAAGCGAGCTGCCTGAACCGTAACTGCCACTACTATCGTGAATGTCCTTTTTTTGTCGCCCGCCGCGAGATTCAGGAAGCCGAAGTCGTGGTGGCGAACCACGCGTTGGTGATGGCGGCCATGGAAAGCGAAGCCGTACTGCCAGAGCCGAAAAACCTGCTGTTAGTTCTTGATGAAGGCCATCATTTGCCGGATGTCGCCCGCGATGCGCTGGAGATGAGTGCGGAAATCAGCGCCCCCTGGTATCGACTTCAACTGGACCTGTTCTGCAAATTAGTGGCGACCTGCATGGAGCAGTTCCGCCCGAAAACCACGCCGCCGCTGGCGAACGCCGAGCGGTTGAATGGTCACTGTGAAGAGCTATATGAACTGATCGCTTCACTTAATAATATCCTCAATCTCTATATGCCCGCCACGCAGGAAGCGGAACACCGCTTTGCAATGGGAGAACTGCCTGGTGAAGTGATGGAAATCTGCCAGCGACTGGCGAAACTGACGGAAATGCTGCGTGGCCTGGCAGAACTGTTCCTCAACGATCTCAGTGAAAAAACCGGTACCCACGATATCGTGCGTCTGCATCGGGTTATTTTGCAGATGAACCGGGCATTGGGCATGTTTGAGGCGCAAAGCAAATTGTGGCGTCTGGCGTCGCTGGCGCAGTCGTCAGGCGCGCCGGTGAGTAAATGGGCGACGCGCGAGGTGCGCGATGGGCAGATCCATGTCTGGTTCCATTGTGTCGGGATCCGCGTGAGCGATCAGCTCGAACGACTGCTGTGGCGTAGCGTACCGCATATTATTGTGACCTCTGCCACGCTCCGTTCTCTCAATAGCTTCTCGCGTCTGCAGGAGATGAGCGGTCTGAAAGAAAAAGCGGGAGACCGCTTTGTCGCGCTGGATTCACCGTTTAACCATGTCGAGCAAGGCAAAATCGTCATTCCAAAGATGCGTTACGAACCGTTGATGGAGAACGAAGAGCAGCATATTGCGGAAATGGCGGCCTATTTCCGCGAGCAACTGGAAAGTAAAAAGCATCAGGGCATGCTGGTGCTTTTTGCCAGCGGGCGGGCGATGCAGCGTTTTCTTGAGCATGTTACCGATCTGCGCTTGCTGCTGCTGGTACAGGGTGACCAGCCGCGCTATCGTCTGGTGGAGTTACACCGAAAGCGGGTAGAAAACGGCGAACGCAGCGTACTGGTCGGACTGCAATCTTTTGCCGAAGGTCTGGATTTGAAAGGTGAATTGCTGACCCAGGTACATATCCACAAAATCGCGTTTCCGCCCATCGACAGCCCGGTAGTGATCACCGAGGGCGAATGGTTGAAAAGCCTGAACCGCTACCCTTTTGAGGTGCAAAGCTTACCGGCAGCGTCGTTCAATTTGATCCAGCAAGTTGGGCGACTCATTCGTAGCCATGGCTGCTGGGGTGAAGTCGTGATCTACGATAAGCGGTTGTTGACCAAAAACTATGGCAAGCGTTTACTGAATGCGTTACCCATTTTTCCGATAGAGCAACCTGCTGTGCCAGACGTTATAGTAAAACCAAAAGAAAAAGCGAAACCCACGCGCCGCCGTCGGCGTTAACGATGCGAGCAACAGGAAAGGAGTTATCGATGGATTACCGCAAAATCATCAAAGAGATTGGGCGAGGTAAAAATCACGCGCGTGACCTGGACCAGGATACTGCTCGCGGACTGTATACCCATATGTTGAATGGCGATGTCCCTGACCTTGAGATGGGCGGCGTGCTGATTGCGCTGCGTATTAAAGGCGAGGGAGAAGCGGAGATGCTGGGCTTTTATGAAGCGATGCAAAACCATACCATTCGCCTGACGCCGCCTGTTGCCAAACCCATGCCTATTGTGATCCCCAGTTACAATGGCGCGCGAAAGCAAGCCAATCTGACACCGCTGCTGGCTATTTTACTGCATAAACTGGGATTCCCGGTGCTGGTACACGGCGTCAGCGAAGATCCAACCCGCGTGCTGACAGAAACCATTTTTGAACTGATGGGGATCATGCCCACGCTGCATGCCGGCCAGGCACAGGCAAAACTGGATGGCCATGAACCGGTGTTTATTCCGGTGCGCGCGCTGTGTCCGCCGCTGGAGACGCAACTGGCGATGCGCTGGAGAATGGGCGTTCGCAACAGTGCACATACGCTGGCGAAGCTGGCCACACCGTTTGCAGAAGATGCCGCGCTGCGTCTTGCCAGTGTTTCTCATCCCGAATATGTCTCGCGAGTGGCGAAATTTTTCGGCGACATCGGCGGCCGTGGTCTGCTGATGCATGGAACGGAAGGCGAAGTGTATGCCAACCCGCAACGTTGCCCGCAGATTAGCCTGATAGACCCGACGGGAGTGCGTGTGCTACAGGACCGCCAGAGTGAGATGCCTGACGAGCCAGTCCCACTGCCGGTAGCAAAAGATCCGGAAACGACCGCCCGCTGGATAGAACGCTGTCTGGCCGGAAGCGAGCCGATACCGGCCTCATTGAAAATTCAGATGGCTTGCTGTCTGGTGGCCACCGGGGAATCCGCCACGCTGGCAGACGGGCTTGCTCGCGTCGATCATAGCTTCTGACCCTTTCGTCATCCCGACGGGCCTGTCATCTGGCCCGTCAGTCGTTCCTGTCCTGTACCCTCTGCAACGTGAAATTTCTGCACGTTTATTGACCTCCTGGCTACCGTAGCGCAGCATAGTTTGTTGAAAAATAAGAAACACAACAAACACGCAACACAACAGGAGATTACAATGAACAGTGGACATCGCTTTCACGCGCCAACGCTGCATGCGTTTATTCAGGCCGTTTTCCGCCAGATGGGGAGCGACGAGCAGGAAGCGCAGTTGGTGGCCGATCATCTGATTGCCTCAAACCTCGCCGGCCATGATTCACACGGTATTGGGATGATCCCAAGCTACATTCGCTCATTCACGCAGGGGCATTTGCAGATCAATCGTCATGCGAAAGTGGTGAAAGAGGCGGGGGCAGTGGTTACGCTGGATGGGGATTGCGCATTTGGTCAGGTAGCCGCGCATGAAGCTATCGCGCTGGGGATTGAGAAAGCACAGCAGTACGGAATTGCTGCGGTAGCACTGCATAATTCTCACCATATTGGACGCATTGGCTACTGGGCGGAGCAGTGTGCGGAGGCGGGCTTTGTCTCTATACACTTTGTGAATGTGGTGGGGATTCCGATGGTTGCGCCGTTCCATGGTCGTGATAGCCGTTTTGGCACCAACCCTTTCTGCGTTGTGTTTCCACGTAAAAATGATTTCCCGTTGCTGTTGGACTACGCGACCAGCGCCATTGCTTTCGGTAAAACGCGCGTGGCGTGGCACAAAGGTGAGCCGGTTGCGCCGGGCTGTCTGATTGATGCCCTGGGGGCTCCTACCACCGATCCTGCTGTTATGCAGGAATCACCATTGGGCTCGCTGCTCACCTTCGCTCAGCATAAAGGCTATGCGCTGGCGGCAATGTGTGAAATCCTGGGCGGTGCGCTCTCTGGCGGTAAAACGACCCACGAAGCCAGTTTGCAGAACAGTGCAGATGCCATTATTAACTGCATGACCACGATCATCATTAACCCAACACTCTTCGGTGCCCCGGACTGTGACAATCAGGTTTCGGCATTTGCTGAATGGGTCAAAGCGTCGCCGCATGCTGAGGATGCGCCCATCCTGTTACCGGGCGAGTGGGAAGTGAATACCCGTGAAGAGCGGCTGGCGCAGGGTATCCCGCTTGATGCCGGAAGCTGGCAAGCGATATGTGAGGCGGCACGGCAAATCGGTATGCCGGATGCGGTATTGCAGGCGTTTCGCCAACGGCTTGAGCGTTAGATAAAAAAAAGCCCGTCCAGTGGCGGACGGGCAAACAAGGGTAACAAACAGGGTCAATGAGGGTTGGAGCATTGGGTCGTACAGGAATTCTGTTGGTTATTTGTAGATAACCGCGGTGCCGCTCATTTTGTCGTTGCCGACAGCGGAGGTGATGCTGTAACCACTTGCACCAGCAGCAGCTGCTTTTTCAGCCAGTTTTGCTTCCAGGCCGTCCAGCGTGGTGGCGCCATCAGCAGATACCACACCCATTTTATTCATGCTTTGTGCCTGAGTGGAGGTGACCGGCTCAGCAGCGAAAACACCAAATGACAGGGTAGACAGGGCGATAGCAGCAACAGCAAATTTAATGTTTTTCATGATTTTTCTCTCGCAGGTTTATTCGGTTAGTCGATGTTCTGTTCAGTAGACGTTGTTCTGTCGATGTGAGAAGTATCACGTTTTTTTCGGTGAGAGAAAATCGAATAGAATTGACGACATCAATCAAAAAAATTGAATGACAAATAACTTATTGAATATTAATAAATTCAGAAGAGGGATTTACAGTTCTTGTCATTGCGCTTTACAGAGAAAGTGACAACGGCACATTTTGCTACACCGTGAGTGAAAAAGCGTGCTCGTAAAGGAAATCGTATGCGCTGAAACTTTTGGTAAAGATGAGTCAACGTAGCTGGCTGTCTTTCGAACCTCTGCGATTATATCCTGAAAATGCAGAGTTATGTGAATCTTTGTCCTGTTGGCAGGAGATGCACAAACGCACGCCAGGTACCGCTTCACGGCGCGCCTGCGGGATAGGATTGCCACATTCTTCACATTCATGCAGACTTTCTCCCGTGGGTAACTCGCCACGGGCACGGGCAACAGCATCTTCAATCGTATTGTTGATCTGTTCGTTCACGGCGTCGTCATTTGCCCAGCCGGATGCCATGTGTGCCTCCTGTCATTCGTTTTATAGAATTCGTTTATAGAATAATTATAGCGAATGAGATGGGGGAAAAACGAGCGCCTACAGGCGTATCAGATTTCGGACCACTCGCGCAGCAGGTTATGGTAAAGATTAAGCAACGACAGGATCTCTGCACTTTCTCCGTGGCGCGCTTTCAGTGATTGAATGTTCTTATCCAGTTCAAACAGCATGGCGCGTTTTTTGTCATCACGGATCATCGACTGGACCCACATAAACGATGCCACACGGGTTCCACGGGTAACCGGCGTGACGCAGTGCAGACTGCTGGAGGGGTAAAGTACCAGATCGCCAGCCGGAAGCTTCACCGTATGTTGCCCGTAAGTATCATTTACCCGGAGCTCCCCACCGTCATAGCTGTCGGGATGGCTTAAAAACAAGGTCGCGGAAAGGTCAGTTCGCATCCAGCCGTTTTCCGGGTGACTACGCACCGCGCCATCAACGTGAAAACCGTAGGTTTCGTTGTTCTGATAACGATTGAACAGCGGTGTAGAGAGGGTTTTCGGCAGTGCGGCAGCGAAAAACAACGCGCTGTTGTTCACGGCGTTCTGCACCGCTTGTTGCAATGCCATATAGCGCTCGCTTCGCGTGTCAACCTGCTGGTTATTTTTAACCTGTGCTCCCTGAGCGCCCGTTGTGACACGGCCATCAACCCAGTCTATGGTTTCCAGTTGTTCGCGAAACCAGACTACATCCTGCGCCGACAGGACGCCGGGAATGTGGTACATCATCAGAGTTTCTCCTGAAAGTGGGGCTTGCGCCCCACGCGATGGATTAGAAATGCATATTCGCGGTGAGCAGGAAGGTTCTTGGCTCGCCCGGATGGTAACGGTATCCACTTTTGTTAATGGAGGATACGTATTGGGTGTCAAACAGGTTGTAGACGTTCAACTGGAAATCGAGATTGCGGTTTACGCGATAGCCTAACTTGGCATCCGCCACCCAGTAGCCTTCGGTATAGGATGGCGTCCCAACGGCGCCGTCCGAACCGCGATGCATGCTGCCCACGTAACGAGCACCGGCACCAACGGAAACATCATCAGTAGCCTGATACTGACTCCAGAGTGTGAAGGCATGTTCCGGCGTATACGGCAGGGAAGACGAACCATCCTGCGCGACGTCTTGACCGCTATGCACCGTGGCGCGCTGTTGGGTATAACCGCCAATCACCTGCCATGCCGGGGTAATATTTCCTGCCACGGAGAGCTCGTAGCCTTCAACACGTTTTTCGCCATACTGGGAGTATGTCCCGTCATCGTTCTGTTCAACTTCGTTCTCGATATCCGTGCGGAAAACGGCGGCGGTCAACAGCAGGCGTTTATCCAGTACCTCCCATTTCGTCCCGATTTCGCTGGTCTTTGCCTTTTGCGGTTTAAAGTCGGTACGGTTGGCGCTGTTACCGGTCCCACTTTGAGCAAGGGCAAAATTACTGCCACCCGGCGGTTGCTGGGAAACCGCATAGTTGATGTAAACGTTGCCGTTCTCGGTCAAATGGTACAGTGCACCTGCTTTCCAGTTCACCAGATTACCGGATTTCGCGGTGTTGACGGTGGTGACCGGAGAACCTTTGGCAGCGCCTGTTGGGCACGCGACGGCACCGCGACCAGAAGCGCCGCACGCGGTTGCACTGTCATACTGGGTACGGTAGTTATCCAGACGAATACCACCGTTCAGTTCAATATCACGCGTAATTTGCAGAGTATCGAAGGCGTAAATACCGAAGGTATCGGTCTGTCCGTTGGCGTTAGCGCCATTACGGGATAATCCGCCAATGTTTACGTTGCTGTTCGGTGAGTAAATATTGACCGGTGGCGGTGTGAGTGGCGCTACGCCATAGTTGGTCTGTGTTTCACGGGTCAACTCCACGCCGGTACTGATGTCATGTCCGACAGCACCGGTATAAAATTTTGACGTCAGGTTGGTCTGGTTGGTGAGGATTTTGTTGCTGACATCTTTGGTATTCGCCACCCGTGACCAGCTCCAGGTATCGACGTTGCGGGTTGGCTGCGTGATGTTTGATGCGCCGCCCATGACTGCGGTCATCAGATAATCCTGTTTAATGCGCGACCAGCGCGTGGTGTTGCGAAGGGTCGTGCTGTCACTCAGGTCATGCTCGAAACGCATTGTCGCGGTATCGGTCGTCGAGTCGTCGTAATCGGAGTCGGTACCATAGAAATTATGCGTATCTACTTTTCCTGAATGGTTCAGGGCCGATGTTCCAGCAGACGGCGCTGAGTAGCCAGGCAGACCAATAGTCGGAATTCCTCCGTCCGGTGTGTTGTGCTGGGTGACGTGTAGATAGTTCAGATACAGTCGGTTTTCGGTGCCTAAACCAAAGGCAATAGAGGGGGCCACGCCGTAGCGTTCATTTTTAATATTATCGCGTCCGGCATCATGCGTTTTCTCACCCATCAGGTTTAAGCGTGCCGCGGTGGTGTCACCGATGACCTGATTGATATCCAGCGTTCCCCGGCGTAACCAGGCGCTACCGACGCTGGCTGAGGCGTCAATACCTGAATCGGTGCGCGGCTGCTTGCTGATCATATTGATGGAGCCTGTGGGGGCACTGCGACCATAGTCGGTGCCGGAAGGCCCTTTAATCACTTCAACCTGTTCCGTATTGAAGGTGTCACGCGTGACGCTACCAATATCACGAATACCGTCGATATAAATGCTGTTTGAGGTGTCAGCTCCTCGCATATACACCGCATCGCCGGTGGTGGAGTTACCATTTTCACCCGCAAAAAATGCACCAACACCCGGCACGTTTTTCAACGCATCAGTAAGATTGGTTGCTCCCTGATCCTTAATAACCTGCTCAGAAATCACCGTCATGGTGCGAGTGGTGTCAGCCACCGGACGAGAGAACTTCGGGTCGGCAGAGTGCGTTGGGGCATACAGCGAGGGCTTAGCTGCTTCAACGACCAGCGTATCTTCCTGCTTTGTCTCTTGTGAGCCTGCGGCGACGGCCTGGGCTACAGGAGACAGGCCAATACACAGGCCGGCAAAGAAGGTGAGCGAATGAAAACTACAAGACGGCAGATTGCGATTTTTATCCATGTTGATGAATGACTTATTATTTTTGAGTAGAAGGTTTCACTCAAACGAAGGGACATCTCTGTGGACGTTATACCCTGCAGGTCTCGCCTGAATGAAATGCGTAATTGATAATAATTTTGATAAGCATTATCAATAAGTGCGACGTTTTAGCATTCATTACTTCAAAAATAAATACATTTATTTACATTGAATTCAAAATTCCAACATGGCGGTTACAATTCAGGCGGAAGCTTTCAGGAAGAAGAGAACAGCAAACTGCATTCAGGGTGAATGCAGTTGAGCTGAGGGAGAGTTACTTATAGATAGTTGCTGTACCGTACATTTGATTTTTACCGCCAGCGGAATTAACCACAAAGCCTTTCGCGCCTTGCTCTTTCGCTTTTTCTGCCAGCTTACCTTCGAGGTCATCCAGGCTTGATGCTCCGCTCACGGAAATCGTACCGGAGGCTTGTAGTGGACCGGTGGCAGGACTGGTATTGGGCTGTGCAGCAAAAGTCGCAAATGTCATGCCGGTAAGTACGGTAGCGGCAAGGAATGTGAGGCATTTCTTCATGATGATATCCTCTGAGAAACAACAGATCGTGCCTGATAAGTTTAGGTCGTCATTGCAGGGTATTTGCCGCAAAAAATCGACCAACAACAGGCTGTTTTTTGAACGATGCAATTCGCATAAAAAATGAAATTTCCCTGCTGTGTATGTTTACCCCGTGGCGTTATGCGGGTATCTTACGCCGCTGTTAAAAGGAGAATGCTATGCCCCCCCAGAAACCGGGATTACATCCACGCAACCGCCACAATGGCCGTTATGATCTTGCGACGTTATGCCAGGTTACTCCTGAGCTGACGCAATTTCTCATCCTCACGCCAGGCGGCGAGCAGAGTGTTGATTTCGCGAATCCGCAGGCAGTGAAGGCGCTCAATAAAGCACTGCTGGCGCATTATTATGCGGTGGCAAACTGGGATATCCCGGAAGGTTTCCTGTGCCCGCCGGTTCCGGGTCGTGCGGACTACATTCACCATCTGGCCGACCTGTTGGGTGAAACCACCGGAACCATCCCTGCAAATGCCAGCGTGCTGGATGTTGGGGTGGGGGCGAACTGCATTTATCCACTGATCGGCGTGCATGAATACGGCTGGCGTTTTACCGGCAGCGAAACCAGTAGCGAAGCGTTTAGCAGCGCTCAGGCAATTATCAATGGCAACCCTGGCTTAACCCGGGCGATTCGTCTGCGTCGTCAGAAAGATGCTTCGGCTATCTTCAACGGCATTATTCACAAGAATGAGCAGTACGAAGCCACGTTGTGTAATCCGCCATTCCATGATTCTGCTGCCTCTGCCCGTGCCGGAAGCGAGCGCAAACGCCGCAATCTGGGGCAAGACAAAGATGATGCGCTGAACTTTGGCGGCCAGCAGCAGGAACTGTGGTGCGAAGGGGGTGAAGTGGCGTTCATCAAGAAAATGATCGCAGAAAGCCAGGCCTTTGGTCGTCAGGTGATGTGGTTCACCACTCTGGTATCGCGGGGTGAGAATCTGCCTCCGTTGTACCATGCGTTAACCGATGCTGGCGCGGTGAAAGTGGTTAAAAAAGAGATGGCCCAGGGGCAAAAGCAGAGTCGCTTTATAGCCTGGACCTTTATGGATAACGATCAGCGTCGTCGTTTTATGGCGCGTCAACGCTAAATCGTGGGCTCGCTCGGCGGCAGCGGTTCTGCTGCCGTTGATTGTGGGCCTGACACCGGTGCAGGCAGTACCTGATAGGTCTGTACCGGGGCGCGCACGTTGGCCTGATCGAAGTGTTTTTTCACCTGGCTGTCGAGCGCAAAACGCACCGTCCACTGCTTTAGCGGCAGGGTGGTAAACGAGACCCGTAAGGTGAATGCCGTATTGGTCAAACCCACAATCCCGGCGAATGACGGCTCGCCAATGATAAGCCCACGAATATCATCCTTTTCCATCACCGCAGCGACCGCATCCTTCAGCGCCTGATTGGCTTTATCCGCATCTTCATGACGGTCGACGTCGTAATTCGCAACGACCGATCCGATCCCCCGCACGAAGTTGGCGAAGGTCGTTATCGAGGACCACGGGATGATGTGGTATGCCCCTGTGTCCTGGCGTACGCCAACAGAGCGGATCGACATGCGTTCGACCGTGCCGGTTAACGGGCCGATAGTGACCAGATCGCCGGTATTCATGCCGTTTTCAAACTGGATAAATATCCCAGTAATAATATCCTTCACCAGTGTCTGTGATCCGAAAGAGATCGCCAGCCCCAGCGCGCCGGCCCCGGCCAGTAATGGGGCGATATTGACGCCAATCTCTGACAATACAATCATGATCGTGATGGTACTGATGATCACTGCCAGCGCGTTGCGAAATAGCGTCAACAGCGTACGAGTCCGCGCACTGGGCAGCGGACGACCGTGAATATCTGAAGCCAGGCGGTTTTCAATCAGGCTGGCAAGGATCGTCCAGCCGATAGCAGAGAAGAAGAGAATCAGTGCGATGCGGATCAGAATATCGACCGTTTTTTCGCCCGCGCCGTAATGCAGCCAGTTCCAGAAGTCGAACAGTCCCCAGGCGTTGAGTAGCAACATAACGGCGACACACACAGTCAGGATCCTGGCCACGCTTAACGCCGTTGACAGCCAGCCATTTAGTCGCTTCTGTAATTCCGGATAGCTGCGCTGCGTGTGCGGCGACAAGGTAATGGTTTTGGCAATCCAGCGGGATAGCATGCCGGATACAAAGGCGGCGATCCCGATGATCACCAGGCTGCGTAACGTTGCGCCCATCATGAATTTCAGGCTATTGCCCGGATCAAAGAGTGAGAAAAAGAACAACACAATGAAATAGGCGCTGGCCAGCCAATGCCAGACCAGCGCAAAAGCACGGATAAACAGGCTAAAGAAAGCTAAAGAGCGTGCGGCAAGATTCTGTAAGTGCTGGGTAATCTCATTCTTGTTTCTGAAAATCAGGTACAGCGCCCACAGCGTGATGCACAGCATGATGATGACGTTAGCCATTGCGCCGACCTGTACGTTGACCTGATTCGAGATAATGGGGACCGCCACAATAAGCCCGTAACCAATCAGACTGCTTAATGAACTCAGACGCCGGTTCCAGTAGCGTGCGCCTGCATCCTGAATGTTAAATGGTCGCAGCTCTGTCACCGCCGGGCAAAAAATCAGGCGCAAAATGGCCTTAAAAAATTCAATCAGTGCAAAGGCATTGAGAAACAAGCTTTGCTGGAATGCAATCGTGCGGCTACCGGCATTCATTCGGTCGCTCAATATCTGCCCGACAAACAGGGTGAGCGCCAGCAGCAGTAAATCGACAATGAACGCGCCAACGATCATGGCGGGAAGCTGTAACCAGTTACTGCGCTCGCGGTTTTTCCGTCGCGCCCACTGCCCCATTTTGCGATACAGCGGCAGTGCGCAAAGCCGTATCAGCCAGTAAAAGCCAAAAACAGATACCGCCAGCATAAGGAAATGGGTCAGGGCATTCGAGAATGTTTGCGGATTAAAGGTTTTGTGGGGAGCGTCAGTAATGTTGCGATACAGCTGGGCAAAACGGCTTGAGAGAGCCTCGCCATAATGACGGCTGATATCCGTGACATTCTCCAGCACCGTTTTTTCTTCCGTTAACGTTGGCGGGACAATGGTGGGCACCGGTTCGGGAGGTGGCGTGGCCGCCACTTTGCGCAATTGACCGATCAGCTCCTGGCGTGAACTCTCATTTTCCAGCACATCCGCCAGTGCGCCATAGGCCGCCTTTTTTTGTTCGATATCGGGTTCTGTCGTGGGGCCAGTTTGCGGGCTGGTTGAGGCCGGGGAGGGAACGCCGGGTATCGTTACCGCGTGAGTCGGCATGCTCAGAAGACAAAAGAAGATGAACAGGAACCAGCGCATCACTCCTCCCATGAGAAAATAAATTCAAAAGGATAAGTATAGATGTCAGGGCGGGAGAGGATTGAAATGAGAGGATTCTGGTGAAAAACCTCCCTTCCGGCTGAAGGGAGGTATCAGGCATCAGGAAACGTGCTGTAAAAATTCCTGCAAACGCTGGCTGGGTGGATTTTCAATCAGGGCTTGCGGATTACCATCTTCGGCAATACGTCCTTTATCGATGAAAATCAGGCGTGAGGCCACTTTTTCGGCGAAGCCAATTTCGTGAGTCACAATCACCATAGTCATTCCTTCTTCTGCCAGGTCCTGCATGACTTTCAGAACCTCATGACGCAGTTCCGGGTCCAGCGCTGAGGTTGGCTCGTCAAACAGCATCATTTTCGGTTTCACCGCCAGCGCACGGGCAATGGCAACACGCTGCTGCTGACCGCCGGAAAGCTCAGAAGGGTAGTGGTGGGCACGCTCGGCCAGACCGACTTTTGCCAGCAGCTCTTTGGCCAGTTTTTCAGCCTGTTCTTTTTTCGCCCCGCGTACGCGTAGCGGGCCAAACATGACGTTTTCCAGCGCAGTCAGATGGGGGAACAGATAGAACTGCTGAAACACCATCCCGGCTTCCTGGCGGATTAACCGTTCATCGACCTTGGGATCGTTGACTTTCAGACCATCAACAATCAGGTCACCGGAGGTAATTTCTTCCAGCTTGTTAATGCAACGCAGCAGCGTAGATTTACCGGAGCCAGATGGCCCGATAATCACCACAACTTCACCTTGTTTAATATTCAGATCGATGTTGTGTAGCACCTGGGTTGGACCAAAGTGCTTAGAAACGTTTTTAAATTCAATCACAGGATTTTCATCCTTCTTTCCAGACGACGCAGAATGAAGCTCAGCACCAGCGTAATGATCAGGTAGAACACCGCAACGGCGCTCCAGATTTCCAGTGCGCGGAAGTTACCAGCAATGATTTCCTGACCCTGACGCGTCAGTTCCGCGACGCCAATGACGATAAACAGCGAGGTATCTTTGATGCTGATGATCCACTGGTTGCCCAGCGGTGGCAGCATACGACGCAGCGCAAGAGGTAAAATAACGTGGCGGATGGTCTCCGTGCGTGAAAGCCCAAGCGCCAGGCCAGCCTCGCTGAATCCTTTATGGATTGAGAGTACCGCACCGCGCGTGATTTCTGCGATATAGGCACCGGAGTTAATCATGATGGTGACAACAGCGGCACTGAAGGGGTCAATACGTAAATCGTTAAACGCCATTGGCAGGGCGAAGTAGATAAACATGACCTGTACAACGATTGGCGTACCGCGGATGACTTCGATAAAGACCAGCGCTACGTGGTTGGCTATCCAACCGCCGAAGGTACGCGCAAAACCTGCTGCAAGCCCGATAATCAGACCGCCGGCCAGACCGAGGATTGAAATCCACAGGGTCATTTTGGCGCCTTCTATCAAAAGCGGGATGGCGGGCCAGATGGCACTCCAGTCAAACTGCATATGTCGTTCCTGTTACCGTGGTGAAAAGAGTCAAATGCCCGTTTTACCGGATGTACTTATCCGGCCTACAGGTCTCAAAAATGCTGGCGTAGACCCGGTAAGCATTACGCTGCCGGGGCTACGCTGTAGATTATTATTTAGGTTCAGTACCGAACCATTTTTTGTAGATTTCGTTGTAAGTGCCGTTCTCTTTCAGCGTTTTCAGCGCGCCGTTCACTTTATCACGCAGTGCATCGCTGCCTTTCGGGAAGGCGATACCGTACTGCTGCGCTTCCAGGGAATCACCTACAGCTTTGAACTGACCGTTGCCGGCAGTTTTGATGAAGTACAGAATGTTTGGTGTATCGTGCAGTACAGCGTCTGCGCGGTTGGTACCCAGTTCCATATACGCGTTATCAATGTTCGGGAACTGACGCAGGTCTTTGGTTTTGATGTTCGCTTTTGCGTAATCCACTGAGCCGGTACCGCTTTTCACTGCGACGACTTTACCGTCCAGATCTTTTACGCTTTTCACATCGTTATTGTTCGCTTTGACCATCACTAACAGGCCGCTTTTGTAGTAGCCGTCAGAGAAGTCGATGGCTTTTTTACGCTCTTCGGTAATGGTGATACCTGCCAGCGCCAAATCGACGTTTTTAGTTTGCAAAGCCGGGATGATGCCACTGAAATCCATAGGTTTCAGTTCATAATCCAGTTTTAATTCTTTGGCGACGGCAGCCCACAGATCCACATCAAAACCAACGTATTTGTCGCCCTGTTTGAATTCAAAGGGAACAAAGGCGGTGTCGGTTGCGACAACGAGTTTCTTATCTGCGGCATGGGAGGACACCGCAAAAGCCAGGGTAAGTGCAGCCAGTGAAACTTTTAATACAGACTTCATAGGATTTCCTTTTATATCCACGGGGCGATCCCCTGCGAGAACATATGGCTTAATGAAAAAATCGTGCCAATTTTGCAACTCATTGTTTTAAAAAGAGGGTGTCTCATTTTGTTGCACAATAAGTAGGGCAAAGCGGGCTGGTTGCACCGTTTCAGGGCACCCATTTGGTGCGTGACGGGCGTGGTGCAAACGGTATGACTATTTAGCGTAAAAATTGTTGATAAAACAATCTTTCGTTAACGATTGTGTGAAGTGATTATTACAAATAATTTACTTTGGAGTGACGAACGATCAATGTTATGCACCATAGAAGTGCAAAACCCCCGCAAATGCGAGGGTAATATAGGTATTTCTTATATGTCTGTTATTCGATATTCGCTTCGATAAACCACAAGAATTTGTCGAGGTCACGGGAAGCCGCAGTGAAGATATCTGCTGTATCCTCGTCTTTTGCTTCGCTTATCGCTTTACGTACGCTGTTAGCAACCACGGCATAACGTTCAGCCAGCTCTTTTAAGTGGTCCTGTACGTTATGGATATCCAGTGGGTAGCTTTTCAGTGGCGTTTTGCTGTTAATAACCTGAGTTGTCCCCAGCGCAACACCGCCTAACTGTACGGCACGCTCAGCCATGGTATCAAGGTGATCGGTCAGTGCAGTCCGGAAACCATCCAGCATTTCATGTACGGCAATAAAGTTTGCGCCGCGCATATTCCAGTGTGCCTGTTTGGTGATCAGTGACAGGTCGATGAATTGGAGCACTTGCTGATTCAGCAGTTCAACGGTCGCTTTTTTATCGCTGTCTGTTACATCGTTGCGGGTATAAAGGAGGGCAGATGCTTTTGTTTTTACCAGTTTTGCGGTACTCATAATTTCATATCCTCTTGATGTTTACGTCCCAAATCTTCAACGAGGATAAGTATAGCGCTAATTTCAGTTTTATTTTTCCGGTGTTACCTATCACTTTAATAGTGAGGCGAATGAAAATATAAAATATGATTATAAATCAATATGCTAAGTTATTTTGGTGCAATGGAATGTTATTATTGTGTTAATGCTATGCCTCAGCATAAATAGCGTGCTTCAACGGGGAAGTAAAGGGCGATAATAATAGTGGGGATATATAACAAGATATTCTGCATGATTATGCAAACCATGCAGAATATTGGCAGGTTAATTCACGTCAACTTGCTTAATTTGTGGGTCTTTGCGGATGGTGAGCGTAGAGCCCATTGACGCAGCAATAATCGCTCCCAGAGCCAGCGTCTGGACAAGCGTCAGCGTTTCACCGAGGAAAATCATCCCAGACACCGCCGCCAGTGCGGGCTCCATACTCATCAGTGTCCCAAAGGTACGTGTAGGCAGTCGCGTTAATGCGATCATTTCCAGCGAATAGGGAAGCGCAGTTGAGAGGACCGCTACCGCTAAGCCCAACGGGAGAATAGACCAGTGCCACAGCGCATCACCTGCCTGAATGACGCCAATCGGCACAAAAACCAGCGCTGCGATTAATGAACCTACTGCGACCGTTGCCGGACCATGTTCTGCGCCTGCGCGTTGCCCGGTAAGAATATAGATAGCCCAGCAGGCACCAGCCCCTAATGCCAGCGCGGCACCGGTTAAATCAACGTGAGAAACGTCCTGGCCTAACGGCAGCAGGAACCAAAGTCCGAGTACGGCCAGCGCAACCCAAATAAAATCTACCGGGCGTCGGGAGGAAAATAACGCCACTGCAAGCGGGCCGGTAAACTCCAGTGCTACGGCAATACCTAGCGGTACAGTCTGAATTGACAGGTAAAAGAGATAGTTCATCCCACCCAGAGACAAACCATAAAACAGCAGGGGAAGACGTTGCTCTTTGGCAAAACGTAAACGCCAGGGTTTAAAGAATGCAATAAGGATGAGCGTTCCCAGAGCGAGGCGCAGGGCAGTAACGCCTGGCGCACCGACGAGAGGGAACAGCGATTTCGCCAGCGATGCGCCGCTTTGAATAGAGGACATAGCTATCAGCAAAACCAAAATAGGCAACCAGACTGGCGCTTTACGTGACGACCCCGGCATCCTTTCTCCTGTCAAATGATGGTTACACACCTTCCCCACAGGACGCCGCAGATTTGCTGCGATGCGCGTGAGTTTGTGTATAGAAAAGTAAAACAGCGAGTGTAATGGAAATACGCTCGGCTGGTTGAGTATTCGTTGAAAAAAAAATTACTGAGATCCGTACAATGGCATGAAAACGATGGATTAATAATCTGCGCGATTAGGAATCATCTGGATGAATGTGCCGTGTTGTGCGCGCAATAATGGCATAAATCATTAGAAAAGTGATGTTAATTGAAAGAGATAGCGGGTTTCTGAAATGTTCTGTTACATGAAAAGCTCCGTTAGACATCGCGAATCGCAAAGAGTTTCCCATCAGTTTTTGGTATATTTAAAACTTAAGATTTACTTGAAGCACATTTGAGGTGGTTATGAAAAAAATTGCATGTCTTTCAGCACTGGCCGCTGTTCTGGCTTTCTCCGCAGGTACCGCTGTAGCTGCTACTTCTACCGTTACTGGTGGTTACGCTCAGAGCGATGCTCAGGGCGCAGCGAACAAAATGAACGGTTTCAACCTGAAGTATCGTTATGAGCAGGACAACAGCCCGCTGGGCGTGATCGGTTCCTTCACTTACACTGAAAAAGATCGTACCGACTCGTTTGGCGATTACAACAAAACCCAATACTACGGCATCACTGCAGGTCCGGCTTACCGTCTGAATGACTGGGCAAGCGTCTACGGTGTTGTAGGTGTTGGCTACGGTAAATTCCAGGATGCAGCAACGCCTGCTGACAAACACGACACCAGCGACTACGGTTTCTCTTACGGTGCCGGTGTGCAGTTCAACCCGATCGAAAACGTTGCTCTGGACTTCTCTTACGAGCAGAGCCGTATTCGTAGCGTTGACGTAGGTACCTGGATCGCGGGTGTTGGTTACCGCTTCTAATCACTTCGGTGATACAAAAAATCCGCCTTCTGGGGCGGATTTTTTTTGCCTGTAATACAGGAAGGCGTGTCGTTGCAGGCCCGATAAGCGCAGCGCATCAGACATTATTTCGTGCCGGATGGCGGCTAAATGCCTTATCCGGCCAGGAAGGGGACTATTTGGTTTCGAAGATATCAGTGCCCAAATGGTTGTAGTCCACCTTCTGCAATTTAAAGTTGGTGATATACACTGGCCCGGCTTTTTTCTCAGAGATAAAGCGGTAGCTGTTGGTAATTTCCTTCGCGCTGATCCCCGTCCACTGTGAGAAAAAACTCAGGAAATCATTCGCCGAGCGGCGGGCTTTAATCACCCGATGCGCTTTGTCATCGCTGGACAGTACCATAAAGGGGACCTGGAAGTTCTGCTGGAACTGGTCGTCATGGGCAAGGTACTGCACCTCTTTTCCGCGCTCTTTAAAGGCGAGGCCATGATCGGAGAAATAGACCATGGAGAAGCTACTGCCGCTGTTACGCAACTGCTCGTAAAGCTGGCGCAGCAGATCGTCGGTTTGCGTCATGGTGTACAGATAACAGGAGGTCTCTTTCGACTGGACGAACGTGTCATATTTCCCTTGAGTACGATCGCAGGCCTGCGGGTGAGAACCCATTAAATGCAGCACAATCAGTTGCGGCTGGGTGCGTTCGGTAGCCAGCACCTGAGCGGTCATTTTCAACAAGGCTTCATCACGGGTGTTTTTATCAGCTTCGAAGTCACCGTTTTTCAGGAAGTGCACTTCGTCGGCCCGTTTCGCGATGCTGGCTATTGCCGTATCGTATTCACCGATCTGCCCCTGATTGGAAAACCACCACGTCTGGAACCCAGCGCGGTTGGCCAGCGTGACAAAGTTATCCTGGAACTGAGGCTTATTATCGACGACCCGGTTTAGCGTTAAGCCGAGCGATTTTTGCGTGGAGCCGCTGGCAGCAATGTAATCAGTAAAAATGTAGCCATTAACGGTGCTGGAAAACGGCGTGTTATCCCAGTGACCGCCAAACGCGCCTAACGCATCGCGTCGGGCACTTTCACCGATGACCACAACATAGGTGTGATATTTCGGCTTCACTCCGGTGACTGTCCAGCTGTCTTTCACGCTCGACAGCTTTGCCATGCGCTCTTGCTCGTCGAGCACTTCGTTATTGTTGACGATAACGTCCTTGGCAAAGCGGAAAACCGGGTAACCGGTATCTTTTAACTTGAAAACGCCTCCCCATGCCAGGTTTTGTACCGGAGTAACAAAGAATGCAACGATGCTAAACAGCAAACACAGGCTGTCGTACTTGTTCCAGCGACGTTTCTGCTCGTCTTTTTTACGCCGTACGGCGATAACGCCGAGCGCAAAAATAAACACGCCAACCAGGTAATTGTACCAGGGGAAGATGGTCAGGATTTCGGTCGACTCTTCCATGTTAGTCGAGTGCAGCGCCAACAACGTATTGAAGTTTGGCGAGCCGTAAGCCTGGCCGAATGGGAAATACATCGCTGCAATCAGCGAACAGATGCCAATCAGCGTTTTTTGCGCGCGCGGCGCAGTACGCCACAACAGCATCAATACACAGGTAAAGGCAACGCTATAAAGAAGGCTTAGTGGGTAGCCCAGCGCGAGGTTGATCAGCAGAGACTGTAAAAAATAAAAGCCAGTCCACGGACTAATAGCCCGGCTACGAGCAATAAGTGAATCTTTGAGGGTTAAATTCATATGCCACTGTTGCAAAAACGCCATGTGCTACCCCTGGCGCAAAGGGTCATGCCTGCCTGAGAGAGCGAGAAGAGGGAATGGGTCCGCATCCGCGAGCCGCAATATATGCAGGGCTGCGAAAAGATAGAGTGTGTGCATGAGAAGGTCAACTACTACAAAGAAATTGTTTTGAGAGGGCAACAGCAAAACAGACAAAAAGAAGGGTTATTTGGACGAAACCGATCACCGTAATCAGGTTACGACAAAAAAATGAAGCGGCGTACCGCGACGCCGCATTATTTTGCTGAGGGTTTATCCTGCTCTGGTTTGCCGTTAATCATGTCACACAGCATTGAGATCAGCATCAACCGTACTTTAAAGGGAGAGTGGCTAAACACGCGTATACACCTCTTAAATTCATTCATATAAACCTCCTGACTTCACGATCCCATCAGTCCTTGAGGGATGTCTTTATTATATACAGATATAGCACAGGCTATATTATATAGCTATTGCTAAAACGTTAATTTTTTGTGCCCGCGCAACTCTGGTTTACAATGAGCGTTCTCTAATCAGATGCTGTTAACGCGTCACAGGAACGAGGAAGCAGAATGAGTCGTCGCGCAGGTATGCCAACAACAAAAAAAGTGACGCAATTGGTGAATGTCGAAGAACACGTTGAAGGATTTCGTCAGGTCCGCGAGGCACATCGCCGTGAGCTGATTGATGACTACGTAGAGCTGATTTCCGATCTCATTATCGAGGTGGGGGAGGCGCGTCAGGTGGATATGGCTGCTCGTCTTGGGGTTTCCCAACCGACGGTTGCCAAAATGCTTAAGCGCCTGGCCTCCGTTGGGTTGATTGAAATGATTCCCTGGCGTGGGGTGTTTTTAACCGCTGAAGGTGAGCGTCTGGCGCAGGAGAGCCGGGAACGCCATCAGATTGTGGAAAACTTCCTGCTGATGTTAGGTATCAGTCCGGAGATTGCCCGTCGCGATGCGGAGGGAATGGAGCATCATGTCAGTAAGGAAACGCTGGAGGCTTTTAGTCGGTTTACGCAACAGCAAGGAACAGGCTCTGAATGAGTTTTCCTATTCTTCGCGCCTTACAGCGCGATCGTTTTTTCCAGCTGTTAATCCTCATCGGGGTTGTTCTGAGCCTGTTTGTGCCATTTACACCCTGGGCCTGGCCTGGGGCAATTGACTGGCACACAATTATTACACTAAGCGGCCTGATGCTGCTAACCAAAGGCGTGGAGCTAAGCGGTTACTTTGATGTATTAGGGCGCAAGATGACCCGCCGCTTCCACACGGAGCGTCAGCTAGCGATATTTATGGTGCTGGCGGCGGCGCTGCTGTCGACCTTTCTGACCAACGATGTCGCCTTATTTATTGTTGTTCCCCTTACCATTACCCTGAAAAAACTGTGCGCCATCCCGGTAAACCGCCTCATTATTTTTGAGGCGCTGGCGGTGAACGCAGGTTCTCTGCTGACACCGATAGGTAACCCGCAGAACATTCTGATGTGGGGGCGCTCTGGCCTGTCATTTACTGCGTTTACCTGGCAAATGGCACCGCTTGCTGGCACCATGATGCTGACGTTGGTGGTGCTGTGCTGGTTCAGTTTCCCACATAAAACGCTGCACTATCATAGCGGTACGCGCGCACCTGACTGGCAGCCTCGGTTGGTGTGGAGCTGCCTGGCGCTGTATATCGTCTTCCTGATGGCACTGGAGCTCCAGCTTGAGCTGTGGGGCCTGGCGATTGTGGCGACTGGATTCATGATATTGGCTCGTCGTGTGATTTTAAGCGTGGACTGGACGTTGCTGCTGGTGTTTATGGCGATGTTTATTGATGTGCATTTGCTGACGCAGTTACCGGCGTTACACGGAATAACCAGTCAGATTGGCACGCTTTCAGCACCGGAGCTCTGGTTGACGGCAATCGGCTTATCGCAGTTTATCAGTAACGTTCCCAGCACTATTTTGTTGCTCAACTATGTTCCGCCGACGCTATTGTTGGCCTGGGCGGTTAATATCGGCGGGTTCGGCCTGTTGCCGGGGTCGCTGGCGAATCTGATTGCTTTACGCATGGCGAATGACCGACGTATCTGGTGGCGTTTTCATCTGTATTCGGTGCCGATGCTGATATGGGCGGCGCTGGTGGGGTATGGTTTGTTGTTATTACTGTGAAAGCGGCATTGAGGCAATAAAAAAGGCGGATAATTCATCCGCCTTTTTCGTTTCAGGTATGTGCTTAGTTCAGACGAACCGGCATACCAGAGCGGTTCTGTACCGCCTGCTCAACGACGGCCTGATCGACGTCAGACTGGCCGGTGATGCTGGTAATGCTCTTGTTCAGCGTAATCGGTACAATTTCACCGCCTTCGAACTGCGCTTCAGTGGTAGACAGTGGGTTATGTACCTCAATGTAACGGCTACCGTCTGGTTCAGTGGTGGCTTTCACTGGCTCATCGATAAACTGGACGCGCGTACCGACCGGCACGTTTTCAAACAGGAACTTGATGTCATCGTTACGCAGACGCACGCAGCCATGGCTGACGCGTAAGCCGACGCCGAAGTTAGCGTTGGTACCGTGGATAGCATACAGACGGCCGATATACAGCGCGTACAGACCCATCGGGTTATCCGGACCTGCCGGAACAACGGCTGGCAGCGGTTCGCCCGCAGCACGGTATTCCGCATGCATTTTAGCGGTTGGCGTCCAGGTTGGGCCCGCTTTCTTACGTTCAACTTTGGTGGTCCAGTTGATAGGGGTGTCTTTACCTAACTGGCCGATACCGATTGGCAGAACGATGACGGTGTTGGTACCTTTCGGGTAGTAGTACAGACGCATTTCGGCGCTGTTAATCACAATACCTTCATGCACGGTATCCGGCAGGATCAGCTGCTGAGGAATGTTCAGTACGGTGCCGCCTTTTGGCAGGAAGGTATCCACGCCCGGGTTAGCTTCCAGCATGTTGGACAGACCCATCTGGTACTCTGCCGCATAGTATTCCAGCGGCTGGGTGTTGCCTTCAGGAATGGTGATAACCTGGTTTTGGCCAATTA
The DNA here is from genome assembly GCF_035064245.1 of Citrobacter sp. R-1.5.2. Classification (NCBI taxonomy): domain Bacteria; kingdom Pseudomonadati; phylum Pseudomonadota; class Gammaproteobacteria; order Enterobacterales; family Enterobacteriaceae; genus Citrobacter; species Citrobacter sp. R-1.5.2. The sequence goes on from NZ_JASEYC010000003.1 coordinate 294,232, forward strand.
AACGACTACCATCGGTAGGCAGCGGGTACGTGACGGCTGAAGCAGTGTTACAAAAACCAACTACCGCGAGCGCCGCCGCGAAAAGCGTTGTCAATTTCATATTCATTTTTGCGAGATTCTGAAGCCAAGCAGGCTAGTGGGTTGAGATTTATGTAGTGTTGGGCACGCATTATATGTGCATTCTGAGCAACAAGGAATTCGGATGTGTACTAAATCACACTTTTTTCCTTTTGCTTTCACTTTATCTGTGCAGCATGAACGGCGCGATCTTATTGCAGACTTATGGCATAATAAGCAGTTTGTCACATATTTATTTCTCTTTTCAGGATACGCCAGTGTTAGTTTCCAGCAACGTCACTATGCAGTTCGGCAGTAAGCCGCTGTTTGAAAATATTTCCGTCAAATTTGGCGGCGGCAATCGTTACGGCCTGATTGGCGCGAACGGTAGCGGTAAATCCACATTTATGAAAATTCTCGGCGGCGACCTCGAACCGACGCTGGGTAACGTTTCACTCGATCCGAACGAGCGCATCGGTAAGCTGCGTCAGGATCAGTTCGCCTTTGAAGAGTTCACTGTTCTCGACACCGTTATTATGGGTCACGCTGAACTGTGGGAAGTGAAGCAGGAACGCGACCGTATCTACGGCCTGGCCGAGATGAGCGAAGAAGATGGCTATAAAGTGGCTGACCTCGAAGTTCAGTATGGTGAAATGGACGGCTACTCTGCGGAAGCCCGTGCGGGTGAACTGCTGCTGGGCGTCGGTATTCCGGTAGAACAGCATTACGGCCCGATGAGCGAAGTTGCACCCGGCTGGAAACTGCGTGTCCTTCTGGCACAGGCGCTGTTCTCTAACCCGGACATTTTGCTGCTCGACGAACCAACGAACAACCTGGATATCGACACTATCCGCTGGCTGGAGCAGACGCTGAACGAGCGTGACAGCACCATGATCATCATTTCGCACGACCGTCACTTCCTGAACATGGTCTGTACGCATATGGCGGATCTGGACTACGGCGAACTGCGCGTTTATCCGGGCAACTACGACGAATACATGACGGCGGCGACTCAGGCTCGTGAGCGTCTGCTGGCTGATAACGCCAAGAAAAAAGCGCAGATTGCCGATCTGCAATCCTTCGTCAGCCGCTTTAGCGCCAACGCATCTAAATCTCGACAGGCGACCTCGCGCGCGCGTCAGATCGATAAGATTAAGCTCGACGAAGTGAAAGCCTCCAGCCGTCAGAACCCGTTCATCCGCTTCGAACAGGATAAGAAACTGTTCCGTAACGCGCTGGAAGTGGAAGCCCTGACTAAAGGATTCGAGGAAGGCCCGCTGTTTAAAAACTTTAATCTGCTGCTGGAAGTGGGAGAGAAGGTTGCCATCATTGGTGCCAACGGCGTGGGTAAATCCACCATGCTGAAAACGTTGGTTGGCGATTTGCAGCCGGACAACGGTACTGTTAAGTGGTCTGAAAATGCCCAGGTCGGTTACTACGCGCAGGATCACGAATATGAGTTTGAAAACGATCTGACCGTATTCGAGTGGATGAGCCAGTGGAAACAGGAAGGCGACGATGAGCAGGTTGTGCGCAGCTTCCTCGGTCGTCTGCTGTTCAGTCAGGATGACATCAAGAAGCCTGCGAAGGTGCTCTCCGGTGGTGAAAAAGGGCGCATGTTGTTCGGTAAGCTGATGATGCAGAAACCGAATATCCTGGTTATGGATGAACCAACCAACCACCTGGATATGGAATCAATCGAATCGCTGAACATGGCACTGGAAATGTACCAGGGTACGCTGATCTTCGTTTCTCACGACCGTGAGTTCGTCAGTTCGCTGGCAACCCGCGTGATTGAAATTACGCCGGAACGCGTGATCGACTTCACCGGGAACTACGAAGATTATCTGCGGACTAAAGGCGTCGAATAACGTTTCCGTCTTTATGCGCGTTACAGGTGTGTTGGCTGCACCTGTTCACCCCGGTCACTTACTTCTGTAAGTTCCCGGGGATTTACAAGCTGGCCGCCTTCCTGTAACGCGAAATACTTAGGGAAAATGGTGTAAGTTATAAATTAAACAATCCCCAGCGCGCGTTTACCGTGGATATTCAAATCCTCCAGCGTAAAACGGCCTTCCCAGTTTGTTTCATAATCCTCACGCGGGAAATCACCCGGCGACGCGCCTTTTTCCAGGGCCGCCTTCACTTTATGGGCGTAGGCCAGATTCTTCTCACACATCGGTGCGGCAGGGATGTACATCACATTACCCCAGCCCTGTTGATTTTCCACCGGCGCAACGGCGTGAATGACATCACAATGCCACCACACTGAATCTCCGGCCTCCAGTTGTGGAATGCTGGTTAACGCCTCCATCAGTAGTGGGTGCCACTGTTCTGACACCGGCAATACTCTGCCTGGCGCGACGCCACACAGTTCATCATCCGGGACATCGTCCAGCAGGGGACGCAACAGCACATAAGCCATCGCTTCCGGAATAGGAACAACATGCAGTAGCCCCTGGCCTGGCAGCATATCGGACAGTGCAGTCCAACCCTGGAAAGTCCGAAACACTGAGCACTTCGTGGTGTTATCTACCGTGTACTCTTCGACATCGGTGCGATGTGCAGCATGCCACGGATCGTACTCTGCCAGCTTGCCGTTAAAGACATTGGCGAAAACACGCTGATAAGCCGGAAGCAGCCAGCGCTCCAGTGCTCCGGAGTCGGTGTGTGCGCCCAGCCCTTTTGAGGTGGTTCCTGGCGGGCGGCGGCGAATACGGTCAGGATAAATGACGCTGACATCCGGGTTAAACCACTGCTTACCGTCACTTTCAAACGTCCATAAGCGATTGAGAAAGGACTGTGCCGTGGCCATTTCTTCACTCTGACGGGCCTGCATTTGCGCTTGTGACCAGTAGATCGGATAGATCTCTGGACGCGATGCGCTCAGAGTACCGAAGAAATTATCTCCTGGTCCCTTATAGCGTTCATCAAAGTGATTGCGATCCAGATAGTCCAGCATCGATTGATCCCAGCCCAAAGCCTGTTCGCGAGGGAAATGGCCTTTAATAACAGCACAACCGCGACGCTTAATGTCTTCACGCTGCTCTGCACTCACGCGACCTGCTTTGATATCGGCATATGACAACACCGGCCAGACCGCGGAACCTTGCGCTTTAAGGTCGTTGATTTCCGCCACACGGCTGGCGATGCCCTCACTAAGTTGATTGAAAATCAACTGGACGTCCCCGAGCTGTGCCCGCAGCTGTTGCTTCATCTGACGGATTGCCGCTTTGTGGTCGGCGGGCAATGTGTTGCTGGTAAAAGTAAAAGCCATAACCACCTCGCATAACTTTCATTTGAAACTTATTTAACTTACAAATGCAATATAAGTTAAAAATAAGTTAATGCAAGTTTAAAAACTTGATGGCGTGCACGAAATGCAAAAACGGTGAGAACCGGAGCAGGTACTCCGGTCGGCAGGATCAGACGTTGAAAGGGGAGGTGTTATCCAGCACGGCCTGAATCACGTTCAGTGCACCTTGATGGTTATTATCGTCGGTCTGATAACGGGCAATGAATTTGATGTTCTCGGCTGCATTGGCCATGGCGAAAGAGTAGTGCGCCATTTTCAACATTTCCGCATCGTTGCCACTGTCGCCGATGGCGACGACGTTTTGTGGTGACAGGTTCCAGCGTTTTAGCAGGCGGCTGATACCGTTGGCTTTATGTAAACCTGGAATAATCAGATCGATAAACCCGAAGCCGCTGGTGACGGGCTTCATAATGCCATCCAGCGCAGCATGCAGGTGATCGATAACCAATGGGATTTGTTGGTCCGGTAAATTTAGCGAGAACTTGAACAGCACATCGTCGATATCCTGATAATCCTTTACGGGCTTCAGGCGATGGTAGTGTTTTGACATCAACGCCACAAAGGACTCCGGCGCATTTTCGCTAACGTAAGCGCTTTGCAGCCCACAAGCCACAAAGTTGAGCTGTTTATCTTTTAGCAGTTCACCAATGACAATACGGGACTCGTGGCGGGTTAGCTCGCCGTGAAACAGCTGTTTACCATGTTCAAACACCAATGCACCGTTCTCGGCGACAAAAGAGATCTCATCTTTGAGTTCCGGGAAAAAAGAGATGAGCTGGTAATACTGGTTGCCGCTGGCCACGACAAATTCAATGTTGCGTTTTTTCAGTTCCTGATACTGCGCCATAAATCGTACACGATCGTACTTTTTGGCATCATCGAGAAACGTTCCGTCCATATCTGTGACGATAACGTTGATGGTCATACTGGCTCCTGGCTCATTACTGCGACCAGAAATATTCTAATAACAATGTGACCTGAAGCACAAATTTAATTTCGAATGAAAGTTTCACGGTCGTCTTCAACGTCACTGGTGCGTGAAAGACGGGGGGGCGTGCTGTTGTTGTAAGCCGGATAAGCGTCAGCGCATCCGGCAATGGGGAGGGTAGTGTGCCGGATGGCAGTGTGGAGTCTCATCCGGCCAGCAATATTGTTTACAGCATATGTTCAGTTCGCGCGATGATATCGTCCTGCGCATCCGGAGACAGCGCAGTGAAGAAAGCGGAATAGCCTGCGACACGAACGACCAGGTCACGGTACTGATCCGGGTGTTTTTTCGCGTCCAGCAACGTTTCACGAGACACGATGTTGTACTGAATATGCCAGCCTTTGTGCTCTTCAAAGAAAGTCCGCAGCAGGAAAATCAGCTTTTGCTTATCGGATTCATTCTCCAGCGTGGCTGGGTTTAGCTTCTGGTTTAACAACACGCCGCCGAGAATCGAACCGGTCGGCAGTTTACCCACCGAACCAATGACCGCCGTTGGGCCGAGGTGGTCAGTACCGGAAGCCGGGCTTGCACCTTCAGCCAGCGGCGTATGTGCTTTACGTCCATCCGGCGTTGCCATGGTTGCCGCGCCAAAGGGTACGTTTGCGGAGATGGAAGAGGTCCCGGCATAGTAGTTACCGCCAACCGGGCCGCGGCCGTAGCGCGGATTATGATACTGCTTAAGTTCGTCGATGTAAGTCTGATAAGCGCGAGCCAGCAGCGTATCAACAGTGTCGTCGTCGTTACCGTACTTTGGTGCACCGTTGATTAAACGCTGGCGCAACTGCTCGTGGGTCAGACCGTCAAAATCGTCGGCCAGTGCGGCCGCCAGTTGCTGCTGACCGATTGTTCCTTGTTCAAAGACCAGTTTCTTCACCGCAGCCAGACTGTTGCCGAGGTTGGCGATCCCGACCTGTAATCCGGATACCCAGTCATATTTTGCGCCACCTTGCTTAATGCTTTTTGCGCGCTCAATACAATCGTCTACCAGTGCGGAACACAGAATGTCATGCACGTTCTCTTCCAGCATGGTGTCGACGACATATTCAATCTCAATAGATTTACGCGTGTAGTAGCGGATCTGCGTATCCCAGGCATCCATCACTTCGTCGAAATTGTTGAAATTACCGGCTGAGAGCGCTTTTTCCTGTGGCAGGAACACCTTGCCGCTGGTGGCATCACGACCTCCTTCCAGCGCCGCCAGCATTACGCGGGCAAAGTTAATAAAGCTCATGCCCGTGCAGCGGTAGCCCCATTTGCCTCCCACGGCGGTTTCGATGCAACCGATGGCCGCATAGTCATAGGCGTCCTCGGGTTCAATGCCGAGTTTGATAAATTCCGGGATAACGATTTCATCGTTGTTAAAGGCTGGCATGCCAAAGCCGCAGCGGATCACCTGCACGCAGGCGTCCAGGAAGTCATTACTCATCCCTGCGTGATAACGCACGCTCAGGTTTGGCTGCGTAGAACGCAGGCGGCCGCAGGACTCCAGAATGGCGTAGGAAAGTGGATTGACGGCATCCACCGCCTGACCACTGACCAGATTCTGACCACCAATGGTGACGTTCTGATACAACGGGCTGCCCGCCGAGGCTTTCGAGTGAGAGCCGGAGCGGATTTTGTTCACTTCCAGCAGCTTCAACCAGCAGCTGTGCAGCAGCTCAATGGCGTGCTCGCGGTCTAGGCTCTGGTTCAGCTCAATGTCGCGACGGTAGTACGGATAGAGATATTGGTCCATTCGGCCAAACGATACTGAGTGACCATTGGACTCAATCTGCAGGATCAACTGAATGAAGTAGCACAGTTGCAGCGCCTGCCAGAAGGTTTTTGGCGGTTCGTGGGCGATCACCTCGCAGTTTTCCGCTATTGCCAGCAGCTCATTGCGACGGTGGGTACGGGCTTCTGTTGAAGCCATCTTACGTGCCAGGTTGGCAAAGCGGGTAATGTGCAGGCTGACGGCCTCCAGCACAATATCAATTGCTTTCAGGAACTGTTCGCCATGGAGATCTTCAAGGCGGGTCAGATTGATGCGGGAACGGCGCTCATCAACTTTGTGGCGCAGGCCATCAATCCCTTTTTCCAGTAGCAGCGGGAAGTTCACCGCCAGGTGCGCATCCCCGGAGGTCATATTGCCCTCGGCTTTGATAATGCCGGTTTCCAGCAGCCCTTTTTGCTCGTCGGTAAACATCCCGTAGCAGCGATCCTGAACGGTCTGACCCCGCCACCACGGACACACTTCGTGTAATACGCGTTTATTCTCCTCGCTTACCGCGAAGCCTGCGCCCGGTCTGTCGGCGAGGTCGTCGATCTCTTTTTCGATCCACGACACGGTATATTCCGGGAAGATGGGGGCGGCGCGCACTTCGCTTGCCTGGTTGCCGATGATCAACTCGTCATGTTTGATCCAGATAGTGCGCTCCGCCAGGTGATGAGCCAGTGCCAGCGCACGACGTACCGGGATGGGTTTATCCAGGTGCTGCTGGTACATCTCGGTATAGTGCTGGGCGCGCTCGGTACAAACCGGTGGCTTCACGATGTGGATCAGTGCTGTTTTATGCGCGTTGATGCGGTCGCTGAGTGTGTCCAGTTTCAGAGTCGTCATGGCGGTTATCCTCGTAGGGTCGCGGTTAAACCTTTAAGGCTGGCGTACTGCTGGGCAAATTCGAGCAGTGCAGGCGCATCAAGCGGTTTTTCCGGGGCGTTGTAGGGTTGATTGAGTAATAGGTATTTGTTGATGCCCAACGTGTGATAGGGCAAAAAATGGATCTCATCGACGTGCAGTTCGTCGGCAGCAAAATCGGTAATGGCCTGAATATCTTCAGCGTTGGCATTGAATCCCTGAATCAGCGGCACGCGGATAATCATTTTTTTACCCGCGGCGGCCAGTTTTTTCAGATTTTCCAGCACGCGTGCGGCACGCCCATCGGTCCACTGTTTAAACGGGGCGTCAGCCACATGTTTTAAATCAGCAAGAAACAGATCGATATGGGGTAATGAAGGCGCAATATATTTCCATGGGACATGCAGACAGGTTTCGACCGCCGTATGAATACCTGCATCGTGGCTGGCTTTGAATAATTCGGCTGCCAGCTCCGGCTGCATAAACGGTTCGCCGCCGGAAAGGGTGATTCCACCGCCACTGCGGTCGTAAAACGGTTTATCTCGCAATACGGTCGCCATGATATCGTCCACGCTTTTTATCTCTCCGCAGACGGTCAGCGCCTGAGTCGGGCAGCAGTGGGTCAGCGACGTGATGGCCTCATCGGTCAGTTTTTCACGGTGAATAAGCAGGCCATTCAGCGCACGTTCAACCACTTCCGGTGCAGCCTGCGCACACAGATCGCAACCCTCGAGGCACAAACGCGCGTCATAGAGCAGATCCTGCGTACGGGCGCGGCTTTCCGGATTCTGGCACCAGCGGCAGCCCAGGGAGCATCCTTTAAGGAACACCACGGTACGAATACCGGGGCCATCGTGAGTGGAATAGCGCTGAATATTAAAAATCATAAGCGGCCTCTTTTCTTTCGTATAAAGATTAAATTACTTTCGAATGAAAGTTATATTGACGTGCGTCAACTAACCGTGAGGTTTCGCCGTGCTACCTTTTATTCATGCTAATTATTCGTTTGAGGAAAGGTTATGGAACTCTATTTGGATACGTCTGATGTGGCCGCAGTAAAGGCCCTGGCGCGTATTTTTCCGCTGGCGGGGGTGACAACCAACCCGAGCATTGTGGCGGCAGGTAAGCAGACGCTGGACGTGCTACTGCCGCAATTGCAGGAAGCGATGGGAGGGCAAGGGCGTTTGTTTGCTCAGGTAATGGCGACGACAGCGGAAGGTATGGTCAGCGATGCGCGTAAACTGCGGGCAATCATCGCGGATATCGTGGTCAAAGTGCCGGTCACTGCAGAAGGTCTGGCGGCGATTAAGTTGCTGAAGGAAGAGGGTATCCCGACATTGGGGACGGCGGTATACGGTGCGGCACAGGGGTTGTTAGCCGCGCTGGCTGGCGCAGAGTATATTGCACCCTATGTTAATCGCGTGGATGCCCAGGGTGGAGATGGCATCCAGACAGTGAACTCTCTGCAGCGCTTACTGAACATGCATGCGCCTCACGCCAAAGTGTTGGCCGCCAGTTTTAAAACCCCACGCCAGGCGCTGGACTGCCTGCTGGCGGGCTGCGAAGCCATTACGCTGCCGCTGGATGTTGCACAGCAGTTGATTAGCTCCCCGGCTGTTGATGCTGCCGTGGCGAAGTTTGAACACGACTGGCAGAGCGCGTTTGGGCGGACGTCTCTCTGATGCTGTTGCCGGGTGGCGCTAACGCTTACCCGGCCTGCGTTCGGGCCGTTGTAGGTCGGGTAAGGCGAAGCCGCCACCCGACTTTTTTACCGACTACAAACCTCACACCCTGGGTTACGCATCAGCTTCATTTCGCGAAACTGGCAGGTCATGGCGTCATACATCACGATTTTACCGGATGCCGGTTTACCGTAGTTTGCCAGCAGCTTAATGGCTTCCATCGCCTGAAGTGAACCTATCACACCGATGAGCGGAGCCATTACACCCGCTTCTACACAGGTCAGGGCATTTTCACCGAACAGGCGACTCAGGCAGCGATAGCAGGGCTCACCCTCCTGGTATGTGAAGACCGTAATTTGTCCTTCCATGCGGATTGCCGCGCCGGATACCAGTGGAATCTTTGCGGCGAAGCAGCCGGCATTGAGCTGGTTGCGGATACTGACATTATCGGTGCAGTCCAGCACCAAATCATGTTCGGCGATCAGCGCATGAATCGCGGTATCGTCGAGAAGCGCATTCACCGGCGTAATGACGATATAGGGATTAATCCGCGCCAGTGCGTCGCGTGCCGACTCTACTTTGGGTTGGCCAATGGTTGCGTCACTATGCAGCGTCTGGCGTTGCAGGTTTGAAACGGACACGGTGTCAAAGTCGAGCAGGGTTAACTGCCCGACGCCAGCGCCCGCCAGATACTGGGTGGCAGCACAACCAAGCCCACCCAGACCCACGACCAGTACCCGCGCTTCCTTGAGCGCTTCCTGACCTTCAAAATCGAAGCCGCGCAAAATGATTTGCCGGTTATAGCGCATCATCTCCTGGTCGCTGAGTTCCGCCATTACAGGCCTCCAAACAGGGCGTTAAACGGCTCGACCTCAACCCATTCTCCTGCTTCAACGTTGCCGCGATCGCGCTCCAGCACGATAAAGCAGTTGCCCAGGCTAAAGGAGCTAAAAATATGCGATCCCTGATGTCCGGTGGTGGTGACTTCCAGTTCGCCTTCTGCGGTACGCTGTAATACACCGCGCTGAAAATCCAGACGGCCAGGCGTTTTCTTCAGGCGTGATGCGGTGCGCACACGCTGGCGTGGTGGCAGTCCGCAAGCGGTGTTACCGCTGAGTTTCGCCAGCAACGGTTGTACCAGTTGATAGAACGTGAGGGCCGCGGAGACCGGGTTTCCTGGCAGGCCGCAAAACCAGCTGTTGTTCAGTTTGCCGAAAGCGAACGGTTTACCCGGTTTGATGGCCAATTTCCAGAAGGCAATCTCTCCCAGCTCTTCCAGAATGGTTTTGGTGTAGTCTGCTTCACCCACCGACACGCCACCGGAGCTGATGACAACATCGGCCTGGCTGTCGGCTTCGATAAATGCGGCGCGTAGCGCGTTAGGATCGTCGCGGATAATCCCTAAGTTGATTACTTCACAGCCCAACTGTTGCAGCATCAGATGCACGGTCAGGCGATTGGTATCATAAATCTGCCCGTCGCCCAGCGGCTGACCAGGCAGTTGCAGTTCATCACCGGTGGAGAACAACGCCACGCGGACTTTACGCACAACCTGTGCCTGCGCAATACCCAACGAGGCCAGTACCGGAAGTTCTGCGGTTGTCAGGCGCGTTCCGGCGGGGAATACCACCGCGCCGTTGGCGATATCTTCACCGCGCAGACGAATATTTTGTCCGCTGCGGACGTCGGCGGTAAAACGAATACCGTCGTCAGTTTGTTCAGTCTGCTCCTGCATGACCACGGCTTCACAACCGGCGGGTACCGGGGCGCCGGTCATAATTCTAATGCAGGTTCCCGCAGGCCATTCACCATGGAAAGGCTGACCGGCAAAGGCTTTACCTGCAACGGAGAGCGGCTGGCCGGATTGCAGGTCGGCCAAACGCACCGCATAACCATCCATTGCCGAGTTATCGAATCCAGGGACATCAATGGGAGAGACGATATCGGTCGCCAGAATACGGCCAAAGCATTGAACCAGTGGCAGCGTTTCGACGGCGGTGAGCGGGGTAATACGCGAAAGCATCTGAGAGAGAGCCGTTTCAAGCGGCATCAGTCCGGCGGTAAATTCCATGTGAAGACTCCTGCGGGGCAAAATCGAATCCGGTTATTATGTCAGAAAATGGACGCGGACAGTATGCCACCTCAGGCTTAGAATCCGATCTGCTAAAGGTTTTACACCCGAGAGTCACGCTGCAGGAAAAATGCGGTATAAACTCAATATTTCCGTTCTTTTTTGCCCTGGGGGCTAAATGACGAATACGATCCCGGACTCAATTCGACGCCAGGTGAATGCCGCCAGAGTGCTGATTGCACGGATTATCGAGGGCAATCTGGTTGCTATTCATTTGTATGGATCTGCTGTTGAAGGGGGATTAAAACCCCAAAGCGACATCGATTTGCTGGTTACCATCAGGCAACCGCTGGATATGCAGCAAAGAAAAGAATTGATGCAGGGTTTTCTGGAAATATCAGCACCGCCGGGCAGTGCCGATAGCTATCGGGCACTGGAAGTGACTATCGTGGTCTATTCGCAACTGGTGCCGTGGCGATTTCCACCATCAAGAGAAATGCAATTTGGTGAATGGTTGCGTGATGATATTGGTGCGGGAATTTATGAGCCCGCACAGCCAGATCCTGATCTGACTATTCTGCTGACGCAAGCCCGTCAGTGCAGCATTTCGGTATTTGGTGAGTGTGCAGAGACGTTATTCCATGCTATCCCGGCACGCGATGTCTTACAGACTTTTCGTCATATTCTTGAACTGTGGCGCGAGCCGGCGGATTTACAGGGGGATGAGCGCAATATTATCCTGACGCTGGCGCGTATCTGGTATAGCGTCGTGACCGGTAATATTGTTGCTAAAGAGACGGCCGCATCCTGGCTGATACCGCAATTGCCCGCTGAACATGCCGCCATGCTGCAGGCTGCGCGTTCGGAGTATCTGGGGTTAACCACCGTGGATTGGACCGAATCGATGCCGTCGGTTGAACGTTTTGTCGGGTACGCAAAAACACATATTGCCGGGCTACTGAAATAGTTTATCTAACCGCATCGGGAATAAGCCTGGCGTATTCGTGAACAACTGCCGCTTATTTCACCGCTATCCGTAGGTTAATAGAATTGGCTCTGTAGAAGGGGCCTTTACCTTTACATGACGTCTGCATCTTTCTATATTCAAAAATCGAATCAATAACTCACAGAAATTCTGATATTTATAACCCCGTTACCTGCCACCTTAATGGATGAAAAAAATGGGCAAAGCAGTCATTGCAATTCACGGCGGCGCAGGGGCAATAACCCGCGCAGCGCTAAGCCAGGAGCAGGAGTTGCGTTATATACAGGCACTGTCAGATATCGTTGAAACCGGTCAACGTATGCTGGAAGCGGGCCGTAGCGCGCTGGATGTTGTCACTGAGGCTGTGCGCCTACTGGAAGAGTGCCCCTTGTTTAACGCCGGAATTGGCGCTGTGTATACCCGTGATGAAACCCATGAACTCGATGCCTGCGTCATGGATGGTAATACCCTGCAAGCGGGTGCTGTTGCCGGAGTCAGCCATCTACGTAACCCGATCCTCGCGGCGCGTCTGGTGATGGAACACAGTCCTCACGTCATGATGATTGGCGAAGGGGCGGAGAAGTTTGCGATTGCACAGGGCATGGAACGCGTTTCTGCTGATGTTTTCTCTACCCCTGAACGCTATGCGCAACTGCTGGTGGCGCGTGCTGAGGATAAAACGGTACTTGATCATAGCGGCACACCGCTGGACGAAAACAACAAAATGGGCACCGTCGGCGCGGTGGCGCTGGATGTTTTCGGCAATCTGGCTGCGGCGACTTCGACTGGCGGAATGACCAACAAATTACCGGGGCGGGTGGGCGACAGTCCTTTGGTTGGCGCGGGTTGCTATGCCAACAATGCCAACGTTGCGGTTTCCTGTACGGGAACCGGAGAAGTATTCATTCGCGCGCTGGCGGCCTATGACATTGCGGCGCTGATGGATTATGGCGGCCTGAGTCTGTCAGAGGCGTGCGAGCGCGTGGTGATGGAAAAGTTGCCGGCGCTGGGCGGCAGCGGTGGATTAATTGCTATCGATCATGAAGGGAATGTGGCTTTGCCGTTTAACAGCGAAGGTATGTACCGCGCATGGGGATACGCTGGCGATACGCCAACCACCGGTATTTATCGGGAAAAAGGAGATAGCGTTGCCACACAGTGATGAGCTTGATGTTAGTGACGTACTGGCCGTCAGCAACCTGAATATCGCCTTCGAACAGGAGCAGCAGCGTATCAGCGCCGTACGAAATCTGTCGTTTCGCCTGAAACGTGGTGAAACGCTGGCGATTGTTGGCGAATCCGGTTCCGGAAAATCGGTAACGGCCTTATCGCTGATGCGTCTGATTGAACAGGCGGGCGGCGAGGTAAGCTGTGATGCGATGCTGCTACGGCGGCGCAATCGGCAGGTGATTGAACTCGGCGAGCAAAGCGCAGCCCAGATGCGCCATGTGCGCGGCGCTGACATCGCGATGATTTTTCAGGAGCCGATGACGTCGCTCAACCCGGTGTTTACCGTCGGCGAACAGATCGCTGAGTCCATTCGTCTACACCAGGGGGCCAGTCGCGAAGAGGCAATGGTGGAAGCCAAGCGCATGCTTGACCAGGTTCGAATTCCCGAATCGAAGGCCATCTTATCGCGCTATCCACACCAGCTTTCCGGCGGAATGCGCCAGCGAGTGATGATCGCCATGGCGCTATCATGCCGACCGGCGGTGTTGATTGCTGATGAGCCGACAACGGCGCTGGACGTCACTATTCAGGCGCAGATCCTGCAACTGATAAAAGTGCTGCAGCAAGAGATGTCGATGGGGGTCATTTTTATCACCCACGATATGGGGGTGGTGGCAGATATCGCTGACCGTGTGCTGGTGATGTACCAGGGTGAAGCGGTCGAAACGGGCAGCGTTGAGCAAATTTTTCATGCTCCTCAGCATCCTTACACTCAAGCGCTGTTGGCGGCTGTGCCGCAACTTGGGGAGATGCGCGGGCACGACCTTCCGCGACGCTTCCCGCTTATTTCTCTGCAGAATCCTCATCATGTTGAACCTCAAACCGAGCAGGACACGGTGGTTGAGGGAGAGCCGATTCTGCGGGTTCGCAACCTGGTGACACGTTTTCCCCTGCGTAGCGGCATCCTAAATCGCGTGACCCGCGAGGTGCATGCGGTGGAAAACGTCAGTTTTGATCTCTGGCCCGGCGAAACGCTTTCACTGGTTGGCGAGTCGGGTTGCGGTAAATCAACGACAGGGCGGGCATTGTTGCGTCTGGTGGAGTCCCAGCGTGGGGAGATTTTCTTCAATGGACAACGCATTGATACCCTGGCCGCCAGCAAGTTGCAGCCGCTGCGTCGGGATATCCAGTTTATCTTCCAGGACCCTTATGCGTCGCTCGACCCGCGCCAGACGGTGGGATACTCCATCTTAGAGCCACTGCGGGTGCACGGTTTGTTACACGGCGATGCGGCGACGAAACGGGTCGCGTGGTTGCTGGAGCGTGTCGGGTTGCTGCCTGAGCACGCCTGGCGCTATCCGCACGAATTTTCCGGCGGTCAGCGGCAACGTATCTGTATAGCCCGGGCGTTGGCGCTCAATCCAAAAGTGATCATTGCCGATGAGTCCGTCTCGGCACTGGATGTCTCGATTCGCGGGCAAATTATTAATCTGTTGCTCGACCTACAGCGGGAAATGGGTATTGCGTACCTGTTTATTTCCCACGATATGGCGGTGGTGGAGCGTATTAGTCACCGCGTGGCGGTGATGTACCTGGGGCAGATTGTTGAGATCGGTACCCGACGGGCGGTGTTTGAGAATCCACAGCATCCCTACACGCGAAAACTTATGGCGGCAGTCCCGGTTGCCGATCCATCGTATCAAAGGCCACAGCGCGTGCTGTTGTCGGATGATATCCCCAGTAATATCCGCAAACGCGGTGAAGAGATCCCCCCGGTTTCACTCCAGTTAGTGGGACCGGGGCATTATGTTGCGCGTGCGCCAGCGGAAAATGCGCTTTCGCGTTTATGACAGGCAGGCAGGGTTTAAGGAGAATAACATGGCAAAAATTGTTGCTCGTAAATGGCTGGTTGCTCTGGGGGTCGCCTCAGCGCTGGCTGCATCCCCGTCCTGGGCTGCCAAAGATGTGGTGGTTGCGGTAGGGTCCAATTTCACCACGCTCGACCCTTATGATGCCAACGACACGTTGTCGCAGGCGGTAGCCAAGTCGTTTTACCAGGGACTGTTCGGCCTTGATAAAGAGATGAAGCTGAAAAATGTGTTGGCGGAAAGCTATACCGTTTCTGATGATGGCCTGACGTATACCGTTAAACTGCGACAGGGCGTGAAGTTTCAGGATGGGACTGACTTCAATGCGGCTGCGGTAAAAGCCAACCTTGATCGCGCCAGCAATCCGGAAAATCACCTTAAACGCTATAACCTGTATAAGAATATCGATAAAACCGAGGTTGTTGATCCCGCTACGGTGAAGATTACGCTGAAGCAGCCATTCTCTGCCTTTATCAATATTCTGGCGCATCCGGCTACGGCGATGATATCTCCGGCCGCGCTGGAGAAATACGGGAAAGAGATCGGTTTCCATCCGGTAGGGACGGGGCCGTACCAGCTTGAAACCTGGAATCAGACCGACTTTGTCAAAGTTAAGAAGTTCGCGGGCTACTGGCAGCAAGGGTTGCCAAAGCTGGATACGATTACCTGGCGTCCGGTAACGGACAACAATACGCGTGCGGCAATGCTGCAAACCGGGGAAGCGCAGTTTGCTTTCCCCATTCCGTACGAGCAGGCCGCGTTACTGGCGAAGAATAAAAACCTGGAACTGGTCGCCAGCCCGTCTATTATGCAGCGTTATATCAGCATGAACGTCACGCAAAAACCGTTCGATAATCCGAAGGTGCGCGAGGCGTTGAATTATGCCATCAACCGTCAGGCGTTGGTGAAAGTGGCGTTTGCGGGTTATGCCACGCCGGCAACTGGCGTTCTTCCGCCATCGATAGTCTATGCGCAAAGCTACACGCCGTGGCCTTACGATCCGGCAAAAGCACGCGAATTACTGAAAGAAGCGGGTTATCCCAACGGCTTTACCACCACGCTGTGGTCATCCCATAACCACAGTACCGCGCAGAAAGTGCTGCAATTTACCCAGCAACAGCTGGCGCAGGTGGGCGTGAAGGCTCAGGTCACGGCGATGGATGCCGGGCAGCGGGCCGCAGAAGTTGAGGGCAAGGCGCAGAAAGAAAGCGGGGTAAGGATGTTCTACACCGGCTGGTCGGCGTCTACGGGCGAAGCGGACTGGGCGCTGTCGCCGCTGTTTGCGTCACAGAACTGGCCGCCAACCTTGTTTAATACCGCGTTCTACAGTAACAGGCAGGTGGATAATGATTTAACGGCGGCATTGCAGACCAACGATCCGGCGCAAAAAGCGCAGTTGTACAAAGACGCGCAGGATATTATCTGGAAAGAGTCGCCGTGGATCCCGCTGGTGGTGGAAAAACTGATCTCGGCGCACAGTACGAATTTGACCGGATTCTGGATCATGCCCGACACCGGGTTTAGTTTTGATGACGCGGATTTGAAATAAGCTATTCATTCGGCCCTGCATGGACGGGGCCGGCGAAGGGAGTCTGATGCTCAACTATGTTTCCAAGCGCCTGCTGGGGTTGATTCCGACGCTGTTAATTGTGGCGGTGCTGGTGTTTTTGTTTGTTCACTTGCTACCCGGCGATCCGGCGCGGCTTATTGCCGGGCCGGAGGCTGATGCAGAGGTGATTGAGTTGGTACGTCGGCAGTTGGGCCTCGATCAGCCGCTGCACGTTCAGTTCTGGCATTACATGACCAACGTATTACAAGGCGATTTCGGTACCTCGATGGTTTCTCGCCGTCCGGTTGCCGATGAGATTGCCAGCCGTTTTATGCCGTCGCTGTGGTTGACGATCGCCAGCATGGCGTGGGCGGTTTTGTTTGGTATGACGGCGGGGATCATTGCCGCCGTTTGGCGCAACCGCTGGCCTGACAGGTTGAGTATGACGCTGGCGGTCACTGGGATCTCTTTCCCGGCCTTTGCGCTTGGTATGCTGTTAATGCAGATCTTTTCCGTTGAGTTGGGTTGGCTACCGACCGTAGGCGCGGATACCTGGTTGCACTACATTCTCCCTTCAATCACGCTAGGGGCGGCGGTGGCGGCGGTACTCGCCCGTTTTACCCGCGCCTCGTTTGTCGATGTGCTTAGCGAGGACTATATGCGCACCGCGCGGGCGAAGGGGGTGAGCGAAACCTGGGTGGTGCTAAAACATGGTCTGCGTAACGCGATGATCCCGGTTGTCACGATGATGGGGCTGCAGTTTGGCTTTTTGCTGGGTGGCTCGATTGTGGTTGAGAAGGTATTCAACTGGCCTGGGCTTGGGCGATTGTTGGTCGACTCAGTTGAAATGCGTGACTATCCGGTGATCCAGGCTGAAGTGTTGTTGTTCTCCCTGGAATTTATTCTTATCAACTTAGTGGTGGATGTACTCTATGCCGCCATTAATCCGGCTATCAGGTACAAGTAAGGATGCGATTTTTTAACTGGCGCCGACAGGCGATTTTAAATGCGATGCCCCTCGTTAAGCCAGATCAAATACGTACGCCGTGGCATGAGTTCTGGCGTCGTTTTCGTCGTCAACATGTTGCGATGATCGCGGGGTTATTTGTGCTGGCCCTGATCCTGGTGGCCATCTTTGCCCGTTGGTTGACCCCGTTTGATGCTGAAAACTACTTCGATTACGACCGGCTGAATGACGGACCGTCGATGCTGCACTGGTTTGGCGTGGATTCGTTAGGCAGGGATATTTTTAGCCGCGTACTGGTTGGCGCACAAATTTCGCTGGCGGCCGGGGTCTTTGCCGTCTTTATTGGCGCGGCGATTGGCACGGTGCTGGGGCTGCTGGCCGGGTATTACGAAGGCTGGTGGGACCGACTGATTATGCGTATCTGCGACGTGCTGTTCGCCTTTCCGGGGATATTGCTGGCAATAGCAGTGGTGGCGGTGTTGGGAAGCGGGATTGCGAATGTGATTATTGCGGTTGCGGTATTTTCCATTCCGGCTTTTGCGCGACTGGTTCGTGGCAATACGTTGGTTCTTAAGCAACAAACATTTATTGAGTCAGCACGCAGCATTGGTGCCAGCGACGCGACCATTATCTTTAACCATATTTTGCCGGGTACGGTCTCTTCAATCGTGGTTTTTTTCACCATGCGCATCGGGACGTCAATCATTTCTGCCGCAAGTCTGTCCTTCCTCGGTTTAGGGGCACAGCCGCCGACGCCGGAATGGGGAGCCATGCTTAATGAAGCGCGGGCTGACATGGTGATCGCGCCCCACGTGGCGATTTTCCCGGCGGTGGCGATATTCCTGACGGTGCTGGCGTTTAACCTGCTGGGGGATGGGTTGCGCGACGCGCTGGATCCGAAAATTAAAGGGTGAACCGTAGGCCTGATAAGACGCTTTAGCGTCGCCATCAGGCGTTGCCGGATGCGGTATAAATGCCTTATCCGGCCTACGTTGGGTTACGCTATTTAAACGCGCGTGCCCCACAGATCGTATTCATCTGCGTTTTCGACTTTCACGCGGAGGATGTCGCCAGGCTTCACGTTGGTTTCGCCATTCAGATATACCGCACCGTCGATTTCAGGGGCATCAGCCATACTTCGACCAATCGCGCCTTCTTCGTCAACTTCATCAACGATGACCAGAATCTCGCGGCCGACTTTCTCCTGCAAACGTTCAGCAGAGATCTGCTGCTGCAGTTGCATAAAGCGGTTCCAGCGTTCTTCTTTTACCTCTTCCGGGATTTGATCTGGCAGATCGTTGGCTCCTGCACCTTCTACCGGGCTGTATTTAAAGCAGCCGACGCGGTCAAGACGCGCTTCTTTCAGGAAGTCGAGCAGCATCTGGAAGTCTTCTTCGGTTTCGCCCGGGAAGCCAACAATAAACGTTGAACGCAGGGTCAGTTCAGGGCAGATCTCACGCCACTGTTTAATCCGTGCCAGCTGTCGGTCCACAGAACCAGGGCGTTTCATGAGTTTCAGAATACGCGGGCTGGCGTGCTGCAGTGGGATATCCAGATACGGCAGGATTTTCCCTTCCGCCATCAGCGGGATCACATCATCGACGTGCGGATACGGATAGACGTAGTGCAGACGGGTCCAGATACCCAGTTTTGACAACTGTTCGCACAGGTCAACCATGCTGGTTTTAACCGGCTCGCCGTTATGGAAACCGGTACGATGCTTCACATCCACACCGTAAGCAGAAGTATCCTGGGAGATCACCAGAATCTCTTTCACGCCTGCATCGACCAGACGTTTAGCTTCGCTAAGAACGTCGCCAATCGGACGGCTCACCAGATCACCACGCATGGATGGAATAATGCAGAATGTGCAGCGGTGATTACAGCCTTCAGAAATCTTCAAATAGGCATAATGGCGCGGGGTCAGTTTGACACCTTGCTCAGGAACCAGACTCTGGAACGGGTTGTGCTTTGGCTTCGGCACGTAGTGATGCACGTGCTCCAGAACCTGTTCGTAGCTGTGCGGTCCGGTAATTTCCAGCACCTTCGGGTGGACTTCACGGATCTGATCGACTTTGGCACCCAGACAGCCAGTGACGATCACTTTGCCGTTTTCGTTCAGCGCTTCGCCAATGGCTTCCAGTGACTCCTGAACGGCGCTGTCGATAAAGCCGCAGGTGTTAACGATGACCATATCCGCATCGTCGTAACTTGGCACAACATCATAGCCTTCGGTACGAAGTTCGGTCAGGATGCGCTCAGAATCGACGAGGTTTTTCGGACAACCTAGTGATATAAAACCAATTTTTGCCATTTTCTTATACTGTACATTGCTCGTAATCGGGGGATTATACAGATGCCTTCACACGACATCTATATCTGATCGGCATAATACACAGAGAATACCCATCACGTGTTTCTGTTAGTGAAAGGTGTTTAGCGAGTCTAATTCCGGCTTTAAGTGCCACTTCTTGGCTATAGAAACTTATTATCGTAAATTTTATCTCGTCGAGCGTTATTAATGAGGTTTATTTTGAAAGAAATTGTTTTGAAGTCGAAACTTGAAATGGCTAAAACACTGTATGCTAACGGAGTGAGTTTATATTATATCTCCCTGGCTACGGGGCTGAGTTGGCGGGTATTAATGTCGGAATTAAGTTTTCTCGCCAGTCATGAAGTCATTCGAAATAAAGCTGACGTTCGCAAAGCAGATTTTAAATAATTCACCTGTCTGTTACGTATCCTACAATATTATGAAAGGTAATGCCCATATGTATATTTCACCGCTGCCGGTCGCCCCGGATTCTGATGTTGATAAGCTGAGAGATGATATCGCCAATAAGCTTTTATTTACTATCGGTAAAGATCCCGCCATTGCCACGAAACGGGAGTGGTTGAATGCGACGTTATATGCTGTACGCGATCGAATGGTTGAGCGGTGGCACCGCTCTAATCGGGCACAATTCTCTCAGGATGCCCGCCAGGTTTATTATCTGTCGATGGAGTTTCTCATCGGCCGTACGCTCTCCAATGCGCTACTCTCTTTGGGCTTATATGATGAAGTCCGGAGCGCGCTGGAGGCCATGGGGCTGGATCTGGAAGAGCTGATCGACGAGGAGAATGACCCTGGGCTCGGAAATGGCGGCCTGGGTCGTCTGGCGGCCTGTTTCCTTGATTCGCTGGCAACGCTGGGCTTACCTGGATGCGGTTACGGAATTCGCTACAACTACGGTATGTTTAAACAAAATATCATCGATGGTGTTCAGAAAGAGTCACTGGACTACTGGCTGGAATACGGGAACCCATGGGAGTTCAAACGTCATAATACGCATTATAAAGTGCGTTTTGGCGGACGCGTGCAACTGGAGGGGAATAAAGCCCGCTGGATTGAAACCGAGGATATTCTGGCTGTTGCACATGACCAGATTATTCCCGGCTATGCGACCGACACGACGAATACGCTGCGGCTGTGGAATGTACAGGTGAATAGTGAGGTCAATGCCGGGAAATTAAATCCACATGATGACTTTGCAACTGAAGTAGAAAATAAATACCACTTTGATCGGATTTCACGGGTCCTGTATCCGGATGATTCCACCGATGCAGGGCGTGAACTGCGCTTGCGGCAGGCTTATTTTCTGGCCTCGGCAACGATTCAGGATATCCTGAGTCGCCATTACCAGTTACACCGGACTTACGATAATCTGGCGGATAAAATTGCGATTCACCTCAATGATACTCACCCGGTCCTGGCGATTCCGGAACTGATGCGTCTGCTAATTGATCATCACCAGTTCAGTTGGGATAACGCGTTTGATGTGACCTGTCAGATTTTTTCATACACCAATCACACGCTGATGAGTGAGGCGCTGGAGACATGGCCGGTCGAGATGCTGAGTCGACTTTTGCCGCGTCACTTGCAGATTATTTTCGAAATTAACGATCGGTTTCTGAAGACGTTGCAGGAGCGATATCGTGATGACAGTGAGCTGTTGAAACGTGTATCGCTCATTGATGAATCCCATGGTCGCGTGGTGCGCATGGCCTGGCTGGCAGTCGTGGTTAGTCATAAGGTAAACGGCGTGTCGGCACTCCATTCCAAATTGATGACGGAATCGCTGTTTGCTGACTTTGCACGCATCTTTCCGCTGCGTTTCACCAATGTGACCAATGGTGTCACGGCTCGCCGCTGGCTGGCGCTGGCTAATCCTCCGCTTGCAAAAGTGCTGGATGAGAATATCGGTGATAGCTGGCGGACCCGGTTAATGCAGTTGGGCGAGTTGAAGCAGTATATTGATTATCCGTCGGTGAATGAGGCGGTACATCGAGCGAAACGAGTAAACAAGCAGCGACTGGCGCACCATATTGCAACACAGCATGGGGTGGTGGTGGATTCTGGTGCGTTGTTTGATGTGCAGGTGAAGCGTATTCATGAATATAAGCGGCAGTTACTGAATGTGCTCCATGTCATCACTCGCTATAACCGCATTAAAGCGGCACCGGATGCTACCTGGGTGCCGCGTGTGAATATCTTTGCGGGCAAAGCGGCGTCGTCCTATCACATGGCGAAACAGATCATTCGCCTAATTAATGATGTGGCGAGATTAGTGAATAACGATCCGCAAATTGGCGGCAAGCTGAAGGTGGTGTTTATCCCGGATTACAACGTTAGCCTGGCGCAAATGATCATTCCGGCAGCCGATCTTTCTGAACAAATATCCCTGGCCGGGACGGAAGCATCCGGTACCAGCAACATGAAGTTTGGGCTGAATGGGGCGCTAACGATCGGTACGCTGGATGGTGCGAATATAGAAATGCGTGAATACGTTGGGGAAGATAACATCTTTATCTTTGGTAATACGGCGAGTGAGGTTGATGCGCTACGTCGCGATGGCTATGACCCGCGCTGTATTTTTGAAAACGATGCGGAGTTACATCAGGTACTGACGCAAATTGGTACGGGTGTGTTCAGCCCGGAAGAGCCCGGACGCTACAGAGATGTGCTGGATTCGCTAATCAACTTTGGCGACTACTATCAGGTATTAGCGGATTACCGCAGCTATGTGGACTGCCAGGATTCGGTAGATGAGTTATATCGTTATCCCCGCGAGTGGACGACAAAGACGATGCATAATATTGCTAATATGGGGTATTTCTCGTCAGACAGAACGGTACAGGAATATGCTGACCATATCTGGCGTATCGCTAAAATCCGTGTGTAGTTATTAATGGCGACATCTGGCCTCCCGGGAATTTATCACCGGGAGGTCGTTTGTAAATCAGTCAGAATGGGTGACAGTATTTTATGGGCCGCACCATCTTTGCGTGAAGAAGAAAACACACTAAATTGCGGTAATGGAAATGGTGTGTTTATCTTTTTAAGACCATACAGATGCGCGTGTGTTACGAATACCTTTTCCGGGATCACCCCTAAGCATTGGGTTGTGGACACAATAGTCAGTATTGCCGTAAAAGAAGAGGTCAGCAGACAACGTTCACCGGTTCTGAATTTTTTATCCACAATACTCCGGTGGTAAATTATTTTTTCATTCTTGGTATTGTAACCCACCAGATTGGCACTTCTGAACTGCTCCTCTGTAATTGCATTTCCGTATAACGTATTATTCTGCGAGGCGACGAGAACCAGCCGCATATCAGATATTTTCTGGCAGGTGATATTTCCTGACTCAACGGAAAATGTTGAAAACACCACATCAGCCTGGCGCATGTTTAATAACTCAACAATGCTCTGCTCGTTTAAATCAGCGGTGAGGTGCAGGAGACTGATATCCGCATCGGTATTGATTATTCTGGCCGTGACATCGGGAATAACAATCGGGGAAATAAATGACTCGGTATACAGCGTTAGCCTTTTTTTCGCCGCCGGAGAGGAAAGCGGCATCAGCGTCGATAGTTTGTCGATAATTGGGATCGTATTGTCATAAAGTTCATCAGAGTAGACGGTCGGCAACAGCGCGTTTCCGCTACGGACAAAGAGATTATCTCCCATCATTTCTCGCAGTTTTCGTAGTGACTGGCTAACGGCAGAAGGTGAAATGTTCAGCATGTCAGCGACTCTGGAAATACTACCCACGCTATAGATCAAACAGAAAATTGTCAGCAAATTCAGATCGATTTTGGATAGTGTGCGTATTTTTTCTGCATCACTTGCTTTTGACATACATCCCTCATAATCAGCGCTATGGCAGTAATCACTTCAGGTATAGCAAAAAATGTTCGGTATACCAGAAACGCGATGTTTTGCGTAAGTGCAACACCTGCATCAGGCCGAAAGTTGTAACATTGTAAATTATGTTAATCAATTAGGCTTTATTGATATAGAGCATCAATTTGTTCAAAAAACAACCATACTATTAAGTTGCACCATGGTTGGAAAGAGGAGGAACAAGGTATGGTTGTTGACAGACTGAGAACCGATCTTCTCAACAAATTGATAAACGCCCGTATCGATCTTGCCGCTTATCTGCTGTTGAGAAAAGCGAAAGGCTATATGTCAGTCAGCGAGAGCGATCGTCTGCGTGATAGCTTTTTTGAACTGAATCGCGAATTGCACGATCAATCACAGCTCCACGGTATGCATCTTGATCAGGAAGAGTGGAATGCCCTTCGTCGTGCTGAAGGGGCGTTAGCCGCCACCGCTGTTTGTCTGATGAGTGGACATCATGATTGTCCGAACTTTATTGCCGTTAACGCAGAGAAACTGGAAAACTGCCTGACAACGCTGACGCTGAGTATCCAGAGTTTGCAAGCTTATTCAACGCTGGAACACATCTGAACCAGGGGGAGAGCGCTCCCCCTTTTCGTTAAGATTATGTAAAGGTGGCGGGATAATTCCCCTTGCTGGCTACGCTTTAAGCAGAGCCATTAAGGAGGTGCTATGCGTCGACTCTTTCTCTGTGTTGCCTCATTGGCGTTGCTTTCCCCCTATGCCGCTGCCGTCAAGGTGGAGGTCCTGCAAACCAAACTCGACCACCCGTGGTCGCTGGCCTTTTTACCGGATAATCGCAGTATGCTGATTACGCTCAGAGGAGGGCAGCTTCGGCTCTGGCAACCCGATAAGGGGCTTTCCGATCCACTGACTGGCGTCCCTAAGGTTTGGGCGAATGGCCAGGGCGGCTTGCTCGATGTGGTGTTAGCGCCGGATTTTGCCCAATCCCGGCGGGTATGGATTAGCTTTGCGGAAGCTGACAGTGAAGGGAAAGCCGGAACAGCAGTAGGCTACGGGCGGCTAAGTGACGATCGTAAACACCTGCAGGGCTTCCAGACGGTATTCCGCCAAATGCCTAAGTTATCAACCGGGAACCATTTTGGCGGGCGTATGGTATTTGATGGCAAAGGTTATCTGTTTATAGGCCTTGGCGAGAATAACCAGCGCATAACCGCTCAGGAGCTGGATAAATTACAGGGCAAAGTAGTTCGACTAACAGACGAGGGCAAAATTCCACCGGATAACCCGTTTGTGAATCAGACTGGCGCGCGGGCTGAAATATGGTCGTATGGCATCCGTAATCCGCAGGGGATGGCGATGAATCCCTGGAGCGATGCGTTGTGGCTCAACGAGCATGGTCCGCGTGGCGGAGATGAGATCAATATCCCCGAGAAAGGTAAAAACTATGGGTGGCCAATCGCGACATGGGGCGTTAACTACAGTGGTTTCAACATACCCGAAGCAAAAGGCTCTATTGTGGCGGGCACCGAGCAGCCTATCTTTTACTGGGAAAAATCACCTGCTGTCAGTGGGATGGCCTTTTATAACCACGATACGTTCCCACAGTGGCGACACAAACTGTTTATTGGCGCGCTGAAAGAACAGGGGGTGATTGTGTTAAGCGTGAAGGGCAATACAGTGACGGAAGACGGGCGAATTTTGCATGACAGAGGGCAGCGAATCCGCGATGTGCGCGTCGGACCAGACGGCTATTTGTATGTATTAACCGACGAGTCCGACGGGGAATTACTGAAAGTCAGTCCCTGACAGGATTAGCTGACCGGGATCATCACGACTTTCTGGAATGCCGGGCGCTCGGTGAGCTGTTGATACCAACGTTCCAGGTGAGGGCGCGGCGTCCAGCTCAAGCCGACATTAAACAGGTTATAGATGAACGGCGCGACGGCGATGTCCGCAGTGCCAAATTCAGCGCCAGAGAACCATGCCCGGTCGGCCAGTGCGTTGTCGAGAATGGCAAACAGGTTATCGCAGACCTTCGCACCGGCCTCGATGGCTGTCTGGTCGCGTTGATCGGCAGGGGTTCTGACCAGACCAAATAAGATTACCCGATGTGCAGGGCTCAGCGTCTGGTTAGCCCAGTCCATCCATTTTTCGCCCTCGGCGCGTTTCGCCGGGGCGTCAACCCACAGTCGTTTTTGCCCGTACTGGGCTGCGAGGTAGCGGACAATGGTATTGGATTCCCACAGCAATACGTCTGTTTCGTCATCGCGTAGCAGTGGAACCAGCCCGTTAGGGTTCATCGCCAGATAGTCTGCGTCATGATTTACGCCATGCTGTCCGCCAGCCAGAATTTGGCTGTACGGCAGTTCCAGTTCTTCGAGTGTCCACAATACTTTTTTTACGTTGGTCGAATTATTGCGACCCCACAGTGTAATCATAGTAACCCCGCAAATTAATTGAGCAGCGTTATGGCTGCATTCTCTATCTGACTCGCTCACATGGTGGGGTAAACCTAATATTTACGCAACAAGGCGCAAAAAAATCGTGATGAGAGCAGCGCAGCGCAGCGTTATTGCATAAACTTTAAAAACTTTACCAACTTACGGTTTCTTTAAGCTCGTTAGTGCGTTATTACTCACCGCACTTATTTTACACGTCATCCATCAGAACTTTTCTGTATGGTTGGCTGAGGCAACTTGGCCGGTTTTGTGTAAACACGGTGTGGTATGACGTGGTTTTTTGGAATGGATACTCGGGTGGCATTTATGACGCAATACTTCTCTTCCCTACGCAGCCTTGCTGCAGGTTCAGCACTGTTAATCCTTTTTGCGCCGACCGTACAGGCGGCGGAACAACCAACGGCCCCGCCGAGCGTTGACGCACGTGCGTGGATCTTAATGGATTACGCCAGCGGCAAAGTGCTGGCGGAAGGTAATGCCGATGAGAAACTGGACCCCGCCAGTCTGACCAAAATTATGACCAGCTATGTGGTCGGTCAGGCGCTAAAAGCCGGGAAAATTAATCTGAATGACATGGTTACCGTCGGGAAAGATGCCTGGGCTACCGGGAATCCGGCTCTGCGCGGCTCTTCTGTGATGTTCCTCAAGCCTGGCGATCAGGTTGCGGTGTCCGATCTGAACAAAGGCGTGATCATTCAGTCTGGTAATGATGCCTGTATTGCGCTCGCTGATTATGTTGCCGGAAGCCAGGAATCGTTTATTGGTTTGATGAACGGCTATGCGCAAAAACTGGGACTGACGAACACGACTTTCCAGACGGTACATGGCCTGGATGCCGCAGGGCAGTTCAGTACCGCGCGTGATATGGCATTGTTGGGTAAAGCGTTAATCCACGATGTGCCGGAAGAGTACGCCATCCATAAAGAGAAAGAGTTTACCTTTAATAAAATTCGCCAGCCAAACCGTAACCGCCTGCTGTGGAGTACCAACCTGAATGTGGATGGTATGAAAACGGGCACCACGGCGGGAGCCGGTTATAACCTGGTTGCATCCGCGACACAGGGCGATATGCGTTTGATCTCCGTGGTGCTGGGGGCAAAAACCGATCGCATTCGCTTTAATGAATCCGAAAAGCTGCTGACATGGGGTTTCCGCTTCTTTGAAACCGTTACGCCGATTAAACCGGATGCCACCTTTGTTACCCAACGTGTCTGGTTTGGTGATAAGAGTGAAGTCAATCTGGGCGCTGGGGAAGGTGGGTCTGTGACCATTCCGCGCGGTCAGCTGAAAAACCTGAAAGCGAGCTTTACCCTGACAGAGCCACAACTGACCGCGCCACTGAAGAAAGGCCAGGTTGTGGGGACAATCGACTTCCAGTTGAACGGAAAATCGATTGAACAGCGTCCGTTGATGGTGATGGAAGCGGTGGAAGAGGGGGGATTCTTTAGCCGGATGTGGGACTTCGTTATGATGAAATTCCACCAGTGGTTTGGTGGCTGGTTCTCTTAATTGCTGATGCCGGATGACGAGGTGATAGCACCGTCATCCGGCACAAATTCAGTACATCAATTTGATATGTTGCGCTTTGGCATACTCGACAAACGCATCATCCGGGCGGTTATCGCTAATGATGGTATCAAAGCGTTTTAATTCGCCCATCCTCGCGGGACGCACCTTCCCAAACTTGCTGTGATCAACCACCAGAACATGATACTGCGCCATCGACATCGCCCAGTGTTTAACCGGCAATTCCTCGAGGTTAAAACAGGTTGCGCCTTTATCGATATGCACGCCGGCTGCAGAATAAAAAGCGATATCCGGGCAGACGTTATTCAAGGTTTCCTGAAAATCGAGTGGCTTGAAAATAGCATTACTGGCGTGGAATTCGCCGCCACATAAAATGACGCGGCACTGTGGTTTCTCCTGCAACACCAGAAACGTATTCAGTGAATAGCATATTGCGGTGAACGGTAGTTCATTATCGATCGCTTCAATGATCCACGGCGTTGTTGTTCCGCAGTCGAAGAAAACGGTCTGATGCGCCTGGACAAGGCTGGCAGCCTGCTGCGCTGCCCGGCGTTTTTCATCAACCAGGCGGGATTTTTGATCGCTGATTAAATAGTGGCTGGCACTACGGGGTTCCAGAACAATATAGCCCCCAAGCAGTACGACCGGGGCCGTGTTATTATTCAGATCGCGACGAATGGTCATTTCTGATACACCCAGCAGTGTCGCGGCTTCTTTAAGGTGTAATTTATCGCTGCGTTTTAGCGCCTGCAGTAATTGACCAATACGCTCGTCGCGTCGAGTTTCCATAGATCCCCTGGAGAGTAGAATACGTGCTCAGTTTCGCGCTTAATACTACTCTCTTTACCGTGGGTTAGTCACGTACCCAGCCTTTACGAATAGGCAGGGCGAAGCAGGTGCGATAGCAGGTTTGCAAACCGTGGTACAGGGTTTTGCCGAATCGTTGCCAGATCATCTGGGCGCTCAGGCAACCGATCAGACCGGCCAGTAACCCCCCCAGCATATCCAGCGGCCAGTGTACGCCGAGGTAAACACGCGACCAGGCAATCGCCACGGCGACGACCATCAACAGTGCTCCGGACCACAGGCGGTGCCAGAACAGGAAGGCCAACGCGAAGGTAAAGATAACCGTACCGTGATCGCTCGGGAAAGAGTCATCTGCAGCATGGTGCAGGAAGTTGTAGCCGATATGATTGACGAATGGCCGGTCGTGAGGGAATAAATGCCCCATGAACCATGAAATGGTCAGACCGACTGCCAGCGCAATCGCCATTTTTATGACCAACTGGCGCTGGATGGTCACGCGGTTTTGCGGTCCCCAAAGCCAGAGAATGATCGCCAGTAGCGGTACGATGCTAATCAGATCTTTGGCAATAAAAATGGCGAGCGAGATCGTCCATTGCGCAGAGTCCGGCGTGGCGTTGATCAGGTAAAAAAGCGAGTTGTTCAGATTTTCCAGCATAACATCCAACTCAATGTAATCGTTAAAAAGGCCCCTATTGGGGGATCATAAAATTGCTTTCAGGCGATAAAAAGCGGTCTTGTCCTATTTGTCTGTTAAATGACGCTTTTTAAGACAATTAATGAGGCTTATTGAGCATGATAGCGGCCTCAACTTAAATTAACCTTAAAACAAAAAGCTATCGTGCAATTGAGTGTAAAAATGTGCGCATTTTGCTTTCAAATCACATAATTCACTATCACCAGTACGGCGCATTTATTACACTTTGCGCGTTTTTTCATTTGTTAAGAGATTGCATGCAGAACCGTTTATCTTCAGGCGCCCGTTTGGGGCGTCAGGCATTACTTTTCCCTCTCTGTCTGGTGCTTTACGAATTCTCTACGTATATCGGTAACGATATGATCCAACCCGGAATGTTGGCGGTGGTGGAGCAATATCAGGCCGGTTTAGATTGGGTTCCAACGTCCATGACCGCTTATCTGGCAGGCGGCATGTTTTTACAGTGGTTGTTAGGGCCGCTGTCGGATCGTGTTGGTCGTCGTCCGGTGATGTTAACCGGGGTGGTTTGGTTCATTGTGACCTGCCTCGCAACGCTGTTTGCACAAAATATTGAGCAATTTACTTTCCTGCGATTTTTACAGGGAATTCGCCTGTGCTTTATTGGCGCGGTAGGTTACGCCGCCATTCAGGAGTCCTTTGAAGAAGCGGTGTGCATTAAAATCACTGCGCTAATGGCGAACGTAGCATTGATTGCACCGCTTTTGGGGCCGTTGGTTGGAGCCGCCTGGGTACACGTCCTTCCGTGGGAAGGCATGTTTGTCCTGTTTGCCGCACTGGCTGCAATCGCCTTTTTCGGCCTGCAGCGCGCGATGCCGGAAACGGCTACCCGTCTGGGCGAGAAGCTTTCCATCAAAGAGTTGGGCAAAGATTATAAGCTGGTGCTAAAGAATGTGCGTTTTGTCGCAGGTGCACTGGCATTGGGCTTTGTCAGTCTGCCATTGCTGGCGTGGATTGCGCAGTCCCCGATCATTATTATCAGTGGCGAACATCTCAGCAGCTACGAATATGGCCTGCTTCAGGTACCGATTTTTGGCGCACTGATTGCGGGTAACCTGGTGCTGGCGCGTCTGACATCACGCCGCACGGTGCGCTCGCTGATTATCATGGGGGGCTGGCCAATCTCCGTGGGATTGATCATTGCCGCCGCGGCCACGGTTGTTTCTTCTCATGCGTATCTGTGGATGACGGCAGGTTTAAGTCTTTATGCGTTTGGCATTGGCGTGGCGAATGCCGGGTTGGTGCGCCTGACGCTGTTTGCCAGTGAAATGAGCAAAGGAACCGTTTCAGCAGCAATGGGTATGCTGCAAATGCTGATCTTTACCGTCGGTATTGAGCTGAGCAAACATGCTTATCTGCTGGGTGGAAACGGCTTGTTCAGTCTGTTTAATCTGGCGAGCGGTGTGCTGTGGTTGATTCTGATGGTTATCTTCCTGAAAGATAAACGGGTAGGGAATTCCCGGGAAGGTTAAAGCCCGGTTTCCGGGCTTTGCAATCATTAGTGATGGTCGTCAATCTGATGCTCAATGACCATCCCTTCACCTACGCTGGCAACATGACGCGCATACGGATGTGCGCGGTAAACAGGGGCTGGAGTGGCTGCCGGAGCAACATAAACCGTTTGCGGGGCAGTAGTGACACTGACCGCCTGCGGAACGTTGACGGAAGAAGGAACGACCACCACTTTGTACCCGCTTGGCACATCAACAGTAACATTCTGCGCAAATGCTGTTCCTGCAAATCCCAGCAACACTGTTGCCATCAGTACACTTTTCTTCATAATTCGCTCGCCTGAAATATTCACTGGAGTTAATAATCCAGCGGGTTAATTTGAGGCGGATTATGAATAGATCATGCCATCATTTTGTTGCCGTCTGTGCTGATGCGTTAACGAGTAAAGGGCGCTTCATTTTTTAGTACACGATCTATGACATTCAGCACGCCTTCTTCGTTATTCGAACCCGCACGATATTTTGCTGCCTGAACAACAGGTTCGTGAGCGTTGGCCATTGCGAAGCTAAATCCGGCCTGGCGTAGCATCTCAATATCATTTCCACCATCACCAAATACCACGACCTCATCGTCGCTGATATTCCAGCGTTGTTGCAGCAGACGTAAACCGTTGGCTTTATGAACGCCCGGAATAATTAAATCGATACTGCCGTAACCGGTATGCACCGGTACCATAATGTCGCCAATCGCCTCATGAAGATCTGCCTGCACCTGGGGAATGCGATCGTCAGAGATATTCAGCCCAAACTTGAAGAATACATCGTTGATGTTGTCGAAGTTATCGACAAATTCAAGACGGTGATAATACATGGCAGAGATGGATTTATGCTCATCGCTGTACTGTTTCAGAGTGTAGGCGCTGTTTTTACCGCAGGCGATAATCTCGATGTCTGCGCGGGTTAGCAGATGCTCCACGATGGTCTGGAAATCGTCTTTAGCCAGTTCACCGTTAAAAATATCTTCCCCTTCGCTGACCACCCAGCCCCCGTTTTCTGCCACAAATGAGATTTCATTGGCCAGTTCGGGGAAAAAAGAGATCAGCTGGTAATACTGATTGCCGCTGGCGACCACAAAGCGGATCCCCTGCGCTTTCATTTGACGGTACTGCGCCATAAACCGCTCGCGGTTATAGGTCTTTTGGTCACTTAAAAACGTGCCATCCATGTCTACTGCAATTAACTTGATACCCATTAGCCGTTCTCCATCACAGTTGTATTTTTGACATCCGGTTTAGCCACAGCCTTCGCAACGATGGCCGCGACAAGCACCAGCGCCAGCACAACCAGCATGGCGCTGCGCAGGCCATAGTGTTCACCCAAATAACCCAGCAGCGGCGGACCGACCAGGAATGCCAGATAGCCAGTAGTCGCAACAACGCTCACGCGGGTTGGCGCATCAGGGCCGGTATCGCTGGCGGCCGAAATGGTCAGCGGGAAGCCGAGAGAAGCCCCTAGTCCCCAAAGGATCACCGAGACGCCTGCCACCCATGAGCTGTCGACAAAAATGATCAGGCTGATGCCGAGCGCGCCCATCAGTGCACTGGCGCGGACTACTGCCACACGGCTGTAGCGGTCGATGAACCAGCCACCGGTGAAGCGCCCGACGGTCATACCGAGCGTAAAGCCGGCATAAATCAGCGATCCGGATGTCGGGCTAAATCCATGCCCATCAACCATCAGCAAGGGAAGCCAGTCGTTGGCGGAACCTTCGGCAAACGCCATCGCCAGCACCACGACGCCAATCAGCAGCAATTGAATATCGCGATAGAATGGCAACCCTTTTTCAACGGCGTGCGAACCGTCAGTCGCATTCTTACCTGTGCCGTCGGGGATAGCCTTAATAGCGATAAAAATAGGGGTAATAGCCACCATCGCCGCCAGCAGAATATGTGCCGTCGCTGGGACGCTGACGGCGGTAAGTACCATGCCAACACCTGCGCCAGCTAGCGTTCCCAGGCTGTAAAAACCATGCATCATCGGCAGCACAGTTTTGTTCATTTCACGCTCAACCGCTGCGCCTTCGACGTTGATTGCAACTTCAGCAGCGCCAAAACTGGCGCCAAACACGCCCAGACCAAACGCAAACAGCCATGCGGAATGCAACCATAATGCGAGGCTGAGAATTGCCATGCCCAGAACCGCGCATGACATGGTGGTGCGGATGACGTTTCGTGTGCCAAATCGTTTCACCAGCCAGGCCGAACAAAGAATGCCGCTCATCGAGCCAATTGAGAGTCCAAACAACACCGCGCCCATTTCGGCGGTGGAAATAGAGAGGATATCTCGGATGGCAGGAGTACGCGTCGCCCAGGAAGCCATTAACAAACCTGGTAAAAAGAAGAACGTGAAAAGCGCCCACATACGGCGTCTTAAGGCTTTGCGTGATGAGATGCCAGTCATGAATTCGAGCCAAAGAAAAGAGGGAAGAAGACAACATTAGCAAGGTTGTGTACATTTGTACACAAATGCAAAAAGAGGTAATGCAGTGCGACGCGCGAACGACCCACAACGACGGGATAAAATAGTCCAGGCCACGCTGGATGCGGTTATAATCCATGGTATTCATGGGGTTACACACCGGAAAATCGCCATGATTGCCGAGGTACCGCTGGGCTCAATGACCTATTACTTTTCGGGAATAGATGAGCTTTTAATGGAGGCCTTCGCGCGTTTTACTGACACCATGTCTGTGCAATATCAGGCATTTTTTGCCGGTGTTGAAAATGCGTCACAGGCCTGCCATGCCATTACCGATATGATCTATAGCTCCCAGGTCACGACGCCTGGCAATATGGAACTCATGTACCAATTGTATGCGTTTGCCAGTCGTAAACCGGCGTTAAAGACGGTTATGCAAAACTGGATGTTACGCAGTCAGCAGACGCTGGAACAGTGGTTCGAGCCGGTAACTGCACGCGCGCTGGATGCGTTTCTTGAAGGTATGACGCTGCATTTTGTCACGGACAAAAAACCGCTATCGCGGGAAGATATTCTGATGATGGTGGAACGCATTGCTGGCGTGCCGCAGAAGTAAAATCATTAGAATGGCTTGTCGAGGCGGGAAATCGCCTGACGTAAAAAGTCGATGACTTTCATCGCCTCTATTGTCAGCGGTTGAGCCGCTGTTTTTACCGTCCCGACGTCCATCCAGGTAATAAAATCATCAATTGTTCTGTGCATGACGCGCAGGCCATCCAGCGACCACGGGCGATAAACCAGATCAGATAAAATGGTTATTCCTCTGCCTTTAGCGACCAGGCTTCTTATTGCCTCAAAAGAGTTGCTGCGAAAACAGATATTGGGCGTATAGCCACGCTGCCGCCAGTAATCGATGATCACGTCAGGGTATTTATCGGTTTCCAGCAGTAAAAACGGCTGCTTTACGACATCAGTAAGGTGGATCGAGGGCTGGCTCTGGAGCGGATGTCCAACAGACGTCCACAGGCGGCGTTGTGAACGAATGAACGTTTCGATTTCCAGATCGGTGTCGTGGCTGATATTTGAGGTCAGGAGCAGGCAAAAATCGACTTTCTGTGCCCGTAGCGCCTGTACCAGTTCTGGTGCTGTGGCCTCATGAAATACGATCTCCAGCAGTGGGAAACGTCGTTCAATATCGTTGAGTATATCCGGGATAAGATAGGCAGAGAGCGTTTCGGCAATGCCTATACGCACCGTACCGGTGAGAATTTCGCTTCGGTCATGCAAAGCGTCAACGGCAGAACGGCTGCTGTTGATGATGTTGCAGGCATGTGCCAGAAAGCGCTCGCCCTCGGCGGTGAACTTCACGCCTTTGGGGTAACGTACAAATAGCTGCACGTCTAATGCTTCTTCCAGATTCCGCATGGCAATGGTCATTGATGACTGAGAAATATGGCAGCGCGCAGCAGCTTTGGAAATTTGTAATGTTTCTGCAAGTGCGATGTAAAACTCAAGTTGCCTTAGCGTTAATTTCATAGTTTTAATCTATGCACACGGATGAAAACGTTATATTAGCATTCATTCTGACACCGCCGTAGCCTTGTTGCCACATCGTACACCTGACAATAAGGCGCAAATATGCCCTATCTTTTACTCAGTCTGGCTGCCTGTTTTTGGGGTGGGAACTATGTGGTCGGCCATATATTGGTTGCCGACGTTAATCCCATCGTTTTATCAGCAGCACGCTGGATAGTTACCGCATTGCTATTGATGGCGCTTTATTTCCGACAGATCGCCGTGCAGTGGCCCGCGATGAGAAAATCCTTTGGTACTATCGTGTTCCTCGCGTTATGTGGTCAGGTTCTTTTCCCCTTAACGTTGTATATCGGTCTGCAATATACAACATCGCTCAATGCGGCGATTTATATGTCCACCACACCGGCTCTCGTCCTGTTAATCAATAAGTTCTTTTTTAGAGAGCGGATCTTTGCGCGTAATATTGCTGGCGTGATCCTCAGTACCGTTGGCGTTATCTGGTTGATATCACAGGGTGATGTGATGCATACGCGGGTGTTTGAACACCTGAACCAGGGCGATTTCTGGACGATGGGGTCAGCGCTGAGCTGGGCGGTCTATTGCGCTTTTTTACGCATTAAACCGGTTGAGGTAAAGGGAAACGCCTTTGTCGCCGTGAGCGCCCTGCTAGGCGCGATGGTGCTTATTCCAGTATTGGCTCTGGAGTTGATACACAATGGTATGCCGGGCTGGAATAGCTATGCAAATACAGGCGTTATTACTGGGCTGGCATATCTTGTTATCTTTCCTTCCTGGCTGTCATATCTGTTATGGAACAAAGGGATTAGCACCATTGGTGCAACGCGCGGAGAGATCTATTCACACTTGATTCCACTGAGTGGCGGATTATTTAGCGTGATATTTTTGCACGTCACTCTGCATTCATACCATCTGGTCAGCGCGTTGGTTATTATGTGCGGTATAGCATTGTGTTCCCGCCCGAGCGCAAAAAAAGGCTCGCTGCAGCGCATGGCGTGAAAGAGCGGGTAAATTAGCTTACGGTTGCGCCCCCGGTAATATTTACCACCGTAGCGGTCATTGCTCCGGCATGGTCTGAAGCCAGAAAGGCTGCAACCTCAGCGATTTGTGCAAGCGTAGGCAGGCGTCCGATCATGGTGCTTTGTGCTGCACCGCCTAACCATTGTTCGACGGTTAAACCCATTGATTGCGCTTTAGCGGTGAAAATCTCCCCGGTATAGGAACCGGCCGCTACCGCGTCCACAATCGCATGCGAGCGCACGCCGACGACGCGAATGTTTATCGGTCCCAGTTCGCTGGCGAGTGCTTTAATAAAGGCCTCTGTTCCCGCACAGCCGACAATATGGCCGAGATGCCCAGGCATCGCCATCGGGGCCGCGGGCGCGACAACGGTGAGAATGACGCCCGCTCGATTGCCGCCCATGTGCGGCGTTACGGCTTTTGCGATATTGAACTGCGCCGAAAGGAAAGGGGTGATACCGCTCATAAACTCAGAGAGGGATAATGCGTCGATGCGCTTGCCTTGTTCATGCATAAAGCCGGTCGCGTTAACCACCACATCAATTCCACCGATTTGCTGTACCAGGCGGGTAATTTGTGTTGAGGTGTCGTGCTCGTCGAGCACATCGGTGATAAACGTATCGACAGTACCCCCCGCCATTCGCAGGCGACTGGCCGCCAAATCAAGCTTTTCCTGACTGCGCGCGCCCAGGTACACATGGGCACCTTCGCGTGCCATGGCCTGCGCAACCGCACTACCAATAGCCCCGCTGCCGCCGAAGATCACTGCGACTTTGTCAGTAAGTAACATTGCTAACCCCTATTATGGAAACAGCACAGTTTAAAAGTATGTGCCATAACCGGCATGCTGCAAATTAGAGGGGGAATGGGTGATAAAGAGGTGACGAGAGGCAAATTTCAGGCAACAAAAAAACATTTATGTAAACGGGTTAGTAAAAACAACGACTTGCAAGATAATCAATAAGTTAGGTTGGTGGTGAGAGGTGGCGACTACGGGGCATTGCCAACCGCTGCCGCCACTAAAGTTTAACTAACAAATGTCATAAGAGTGCGCGTATTAAAATACCACAACACCTTTGACGGGAGCGCCTGCACCACGGATTTCGCCGCTTCCATAAGAGACGACTTTCCCGTTTTCAAAGGTAACGTAGTAATCACCCTTATCCCATCCCCAACCAGATGTTAACCGGTTGCTGTACTGGATTTGTTCGCTGTTACCTTTAACTGCATCACCATCAGGGGTTCCAAGCAAATCAATTACTTGTTGTTTTGTCATGCCAACCTGAACATTGTGAATTTTTTCACCAGTAGTACAGCTTGCTAAAACTGCTACGGTAAAGCCGATCATCATTAATTTTTTGAAGTTCATTTTCAGTCTCTATGGATTGTGAGCAGTAATTATTTACCAACCAAAATTATGTGATATTGATCACGCACTAGATGATTCAATTATTCCCTGGCTCATTTTTGATTGTCTGCACAAGAGGAACCCTCTGGCTCTTTGCTGATCAAAATGCTGCGGTTCTTTTTGCCCTTAGTTCTGACACCTGTAAGGTGTGTTTCGGTGGTTCAGGTAATCCAGGTTGTCATTTTCACGTATTAATGGCATTCCATTTGTATGCAGAATCACGTCGTTAAAAGATCCCATACCGGCGTAAAGTCCCTTCAGGGAGTGCTATCGCCACACATGAAGTAAGCGATTGATTGGAAGGGGTATGAATTTCAGGCAACAAAAAACCCATCAACCTTGAACCAAAACGGCGGGGTTGATGGGCTCCACAAATTGGGGACATCAAAGAAAAGCAGTGGCAATAGTTATGACTGACGCCTTTAAGAAAAGTTCTGCTTACCTGCAAAAAATTTTCATTAAAAGCAAAAAAAACAGTTCTAACCAATGCCAGGCCAGATGATGACGATGAGTGTCCCCGCCAGCGTCAACAGAACGTTAGCAATCGCGTATGTGCCCGCATAGCCTAAAGCCGGAATGTTGCTGCGCGCGGTATCACTGATGATTTCCATTGCTGGCGCACAGGTACGCGCCCCCATCATCGCCCCGAACAGCAGGGCCCGGTTCATGCGTAATATGTAAGCACCAAATAAGAAACAGATGATCACTGGAACCAGGCTGACAATTAGACCTGAAATCAGCATCTGGCCACCCACTGCGCCGAGGCCATTACCAATGCCGCTACCTGCGCTTAAACCGACACCAGCCATAAAGACCATCAGGCCAAACTCTTTGACCATGTTCAGCGCACCTTGAGGGATGTAGCCAAACGTTGGATGGTTAGCACGCAGGAAGCCCAGCATAATTCCGGCAAAGAGCAACCCGGCCGCGTTGCCGATACCGAAGCTGAAGTTACTGAACTGGAAGGTGATCATCCCGATCATCAGGCCAATAATAAAGAACGCGCAGAAAGCCAGCAGATCGGTCACCTGGCTGTGAATTGAAATAAAGCCGATACGATCGGCAATGGTTTTCACACGGCGCGCATCGCCACTGACCTGTAATACATCGCCTTTATTAAGTACGACGTTGTCGTCAATGGGCATCTCGATCTGGCTGCGGATCACGCGGTTCAGGAAGCAGCCATGGTCAGTCAGCTTCAACTGGGCCAGACGACGACCTACGGCATTGTGGTTTTTCACCACAATCTCTTCGGTGACGATACGCATATCGAGCAGATCGCGATCGAACACCTCTTTACCGTTACGGAAACTGGGGTCGAGGCGAGCATGAGCATCCGGATAGCCCACTAAGGCAATTTCATCGCCCATTTGCAGCACTGCGTCACCGTCCGGGTTGGCCAGAATACCGTTGCGGCGGATACGCTCAATATAACAACCAGTCTGGCGGTAGATGCCCAGCTCGCGCAGATTTTTCCCGTCAGCCCATGCAACCAGCTCTGGGCCGACACGGTAGGCGCGGATCACCGGCAGATAAACCTTACGGTTGGCGTCAGTGTCCAGCCCGCGCTCACGCGCGATTTGTTGGGCGCTGGTTTGCAGATCCTGATGCTGCAGTTTTGGCAGATAGCGAGCACCCACAATCAGACTGACCAACCCAATTAAATAGGTGAGGGCGTAACCCAGGCTCAGGTTATCAAGGGCGGTGGATAGCTGTGTACCTTCCATTCCTGAATGGCGCAAAGTATCGCCCGCGCCGACCAGAACGGGCGTAGACGTCATTGAACCAGCCAACATGCCTGCCGTCAGGCCGATATCCCAGCCAAATAGCTTACCCAGCCCCAGGGCGATCAGCAGTGCGCTACCGACCATCACCAGTGCAAGCATCAGGTAATTTTTCCCATCGCGAAAAAAAATCGAAAAAAAGTTGGGACCGGCTTCCACCCCGACACAAAAAATAAACAGCATAAAGCCAAGATTTAATGCGTCAGTGTTAATACTAAAGTGCTGCTGACCTAATAATAGGGAGACCACTAAAACGCCAATGGAATTACCGAGTTGGACTGAACCCAGGCGTAATTTACCCAGACACAGGCCCAGAGCCAGGACCACAAATAATAACAGGATGTAATTCCCATTTAACAAATCTGCGACGTTTATATTCACGGAGGCTAACTTCTTGTTTACTAGTAAGCTATTGAAAGAAATGGCAATTTACGCTAATGTTTTTGCCAGAAATTAAGGGGCGACAGCATCGTACACAGCCCCAAATAATGCAGCACAACAATATATGCGGCTAGTTTAATCTCATTACGTATCAACGGCTATAAGAATCGTGTGGGTGTGTTTTTGGCATGGAATGCCGAGTAACTTTATCTGACTGGACGCCTGCGGGCGAAAAGAGTGTTCGATAGAGAGGATGTCAGGAGGAACGATTGAAACATAAGCAAAGTTGGGCGGGTGCGATCTGCTGCTTTGTGCTCTTTATTGTAGTGTGTCTTTCATTGACGCTGAATATGAAAGGCGCATTTAGAGCGGCTGGGCATCCTGAGGTCGGGTTGTTATTTTTTATACTGCCTGGCGCTGTGGCAAGCTTTTTCTCCCACCGTCGGGAAGTGCTCAAACCCCTTCTTGGTGCAATACTGGCAGCACCGTGTTGCTTGTTACTGATGCGGTTCGTTTTTATGCCGACGCGTTCGCTGTGGCAAGAGGTGGCATGGCTGTTCAGTGCCGTGTTCTGGTGTGCGCTTGGGGCACTGTGTTTTTTATTTATCAGTAGTTTATTCAACCAGCGTCAGCGGCGGAAAAAAAACTGATGACGCCCTCCAGCGGAGGGCGTAGAAACAGCTATCAGGCGAACAGATTCATATTCTCTTTTGCCCACGCTTCAAAATCCGTGCAGCCGCCGATGTGTTGTTGATCAACGAAAATCTGCGGAACGGTCTCAACTGGCTTACCTACCGTTTTTTCCAGATCGGCTTTAGTAATCCCTTCGGCATGGATATCAATGTAGCGGAAGTTAAAATCGTCATGCTCATTGCTCAATTTTTCTGCTAATTCTTTTGCGCGCACGCAATACGGGCACCCTGGGCGACCAAAAATAACGGCAAACATCTCTATCTCCTCGAACTTATCAGGCCGGATGGCGAATGTTGTTATGATGCCGCGATTTGTGACGGATGGAAAGTAGGTTCAGCCTGTTGCTTTGATATCCTTAGTCTATGCCGCATTTTTGTTAAACATGGGCAGTCGGAACGTTTTACACTAAGCGCCATTTATCGGGAGGCACCTATGCGCACAGTGGGCGTGTTACCCAAAAGCGTATTGATTCTGGAAATCATCGGGATGATTTTGTTATCGCTGGCGCTGCTGTCGCTTAACGATTATCTCACTTTACCCGCACCGCTAAACGGGCCATTGGCCTGTGTGGTAATGATATTTCTGGGTGTACTGTTGATGCTTCCCGCCGCAGTGGTATTGATGTTGCGCATTGCGCAGCTGTTGGCACCGCAGCTGATGTCGCGTGCTCCCGACGCTTCTTCCCATTCAGCCAGAGAAAAAAAAGATGACTCCAACCATTGATTTACTTCGCAGCCACCGTTCCATTCGCCATTTCACCGATGAAGGTATTTCCGATGCACAGCGGGAGGCGATTATTGCTGCCGCCCAAGGGACATCAAGCTCAAGTTTTTTGCAGTGCACGACGATAATTCGTATTACCGATCAAAATCTGCGTGCGTCCCTGGTGACCTTATCCGGCGGACAAAAGCACGTCGCTCAGGCCGCCGAGTTCTGGGTTTTTTGTGCTGATTTTAATCGCCATTTGCAGATTTGCCCCGAGGCGCAACTGGGGCTGGCTGAGCAACTCTTGCTTGGCGTGGTTGATACGGCGATGATGGCGCAAAATGCGCTGACAGCGGCTGAATCACTGGGTCTCGGTGGTGTGTTCATTGGCGGCCTGCGTAACAATATTGAGCCGGTAACGGAATTGCTGATGCTGCCGAAACATGTTTTGCCGCTGTTTGGCCTGTGTCTCGGCTGGCCTGCGGATAACCCGGACATCAAGCCCCGGCTGCCAGCAACACTGGTGGTGCATGAAAACCAGTACCAGCCGCTCGATCAGGATGCATTGTCGCAATATGATGAACAGCTTGCGCAGTACTATCTGACCCGGGGTAGCAACACGCGTCGCGATACCTGGAGCGATCATATCCGCCGCACCATCATTAAAGAAAGCCGCCCCTTTATCCTGGAATATTTACATAAACAGGGATGGGCGACGCGCTAAAGCGTTTAACCCAGTGTATGATACGCCAGCTTTTACCAGGTCTTTTAGAGAGGTGCAGGGTGAAAATTGCCATTTTGTCCCGGGATGGAACGCTCTATTCTTGCAAACGCCTGCGTGAAGCGGCGATGCAACGCGGTCACCTGGTTGAAGTTATCGATCCTCTTTCTTGTTATATGAACATTAGCCCGGCGGCGTCTTCTATCCATTATAAAGGCCGTCAGCTTCCCCATTTTGACGCGGTCATTCCACGAATTGGCTCAGCCATTACCTTCTATGGTACGGCAGCACTACGCCAGTTTGAGATGCTGGGTAGCTACCCGCTGAATGAATCAGTAGCGATTACCCGCGCACGCGATAAGCTGCGCTCGTTACAACTGTTGGCGCGACAGGGTATTGACCTGCCGATTACCGGAATAGCCCACTCGCCGGACGATACCAGCGATATGATTGATATGGTCGGGGGTGCGCCGCTGGTGGTGAAGCTGGTGGAGGGGACTCAAGGGATCGGTGTGGTATTGGCCGAAACGCGCCAGGCCGCAGAGAGCGTAGTGGATGCATTTCGTGGTCTGAATGCCCATATTCTGGTCCAGGAATATATCGAAGAGGCGAAGGGGCGAGATATTCGCTGTTTCGTGGTGGGCGATGAGGTGGTTGCGGCGATTGAGCGGCGGGCTAAAGAGGGCGATTTCCGTTCTAACTTGCATCGCGGCGGAGTTGCTACGATTGCCAATATCACGCTGCAGGAAAGGGACATTGCGCTTAAAGCGGCCCGCACGATGGGGCTTGACGTTGCTGGCGTCGATATCCTGCGTGCAGAACGCGGACCGCTGGTTATGGAGGTCAACGCCTCTCCAGGGCTTGAAGGCGTGGAGAAAACCACTGGGATAGATATTGCTGCGCGAATGATCCAGTGGATCGAGCGTCATGCTACTCCTGAATTTTGTCTTAAAATCGGCGGCTAAACGCAATATCGATAGCGATCGTGGTATGACACGGTCTTTTTGCGTAAGCTGTGCCGGTAATTTTTTCATCAATAGAGGTCGCACATTATTATGACATCACTGGTCGTTCCCACTCTGGATACGTTGCGTCAATGGCTCGACGACCTGGGCATGAGTTTTTTTGAATGTGATACCTGTCAGGCGCTGCATCTACCGCACATGCAGAACTTCGACGGCATTTTTGATGCAAAAATTGATCTGGTGGATAACGTCATTCTGTTTTCCGCGATGGCGGAAGTCAGACCTTCAGCGCTGCTACCGTTGGCCGCCGATCTGTCCGCTATCAATGCGAGCTCGCTGACGGTAAAAGCCTTTCTGGATATGCAGGATGATAATCTGCCAAAGCTGGTGGTTTGCCAGTCTTTATCCGTTATGCCGGGTGTGACGTTTGAACAGTTTGAATGTTTTGTGCGTCAGAGCGAGGAACAGATATCGATGGTGATCCTTGAAGCCGGGGCACATCAGTTATTGTTTAACGCCGAAGAAGACGGGCAAAACAGCAACGCAGAGGTTCATTTCCTCCACTAATAGTTCCTGAATATGGGGACCTATAGCGCAGCCGCTGCCAGAGCGGTTGCGTATTTCACGTTTTTATTCTGCATTTAACCTTTTCTTAAAGAATTATTCACTTCGATTCCGCCCCTTCCGCTTTACGTCATAGACAAAACCTGCATAAAAAATTGATAAAAGACGTTTTTTTATCTGGGCTATATCCACAATTCCTGGCTAAAGTTATTCTTGCAAAGCTTGTAAACGTCACCGTTCAATTTGCCCATTATGAGCTATCTGTAGCTGTATGCATGTTGAATGAGCCAGCGGATATCAGCGAGCAATAGCGGCGGGGAGAGAGACCACTCTTTCATTGATGCCGCATGAAATAATATGCACGTTTCTTGCATATCATTAGAGTGTGACTTTTTTGTTCGTTTGTTAACGAACTTTCAGAAGGAAAGAGATTATGACCGCCTTAAATAAAAAATGGTTATCAGGCCTGGTTGCAGGTGCTCTGATGGCCATCTCTGCCGGCACGCTCGCTGCTGAACAAAAAACACTGCATATTTATAACTGGTCTGACTATATTGCTCCGGACACGGTGGCTAATTTTGAGAAAGAGACCGGCATTAAAGTCATTTATGATGTATTTGACTCCAATGAGGTGCTGGAAGGTAAGCTCATGGCTGGCAGTACTGGTTTTGACCTCGTTGTCCCGTCAGCCAGTTTCCTCGAACGGCAACTGACTGCGGGTGTATTCCAGCCCCTGGATAAGAGCAAACTGCCTGGCTGGAAAAACCTCGATCCTGAACTGCTGAAACTGGTGGGTAAACACGACCCAGACAATAAGTTTGCTATGCCGTATATGTGGGCAACCACCGGTATTGGCTACAACGTGGATAAAGTTAAAGCGGTGCTGGGTGCGGATGCCCCGGTTAACAGTTGGGATTTGATCCTGAAACCGGAGAATCTGGAAAAACTCAAAAGCTGCGGTGTCTCTTTCCTCGATGCGCCTGAAGAAGTGTTTGCTACTGTGCTGAACTATTTGGGTAAAGATCCAAACAGTACTAAAGCGGATGATTACACTGGGCCGGCAACCGATTTGCTGTTGAAACTGCGTCCGAATATTCGTTATTTCCACTCCTCGCAATACATTAACGACCTGGCAAATGGTGATACCTGTGTCGCGATTGGCTGGGCAGGGGATGTATGGCAGGCTGCAAACCGCGCGAAAGAAGCGAAAAATGGCGTCAATATCTCCTTCTCGATTCCCAAAGAGGGGGCGATGGCGTTCTTTGATGTGTTCGCGATGCCTGCAGATGCGAAAAACAAAGACGAAGCCTACCAGTTCCTCAATTACCTGCTGCGCCCTGATGTGATTGCGCATATTTCCGACCACGTGTTCTACGCCAATGCTAATAAAGAAGCGACGGCTCTGGTCAGCCCGGAAGTTCGTGATAACCCAGGTATCTATCCGCCGGCGGACGTGCGCGCGAAACTGTTCACACTGAAAGTTCAGGATCCGAAGATCGATCGTGTACGTACCCGTGCCTGGACGAAGGTGAAAAGCGGGAAATAACCCGATGTTCGGGACACGACCCGGCGGTGCTTGTGCCTGCCGGGGATGTCGCGATCCCGAACACACAAAACCCGGCAATACGCACCAATAAGGTGCGTTATTTGCACCGTTTCTTTGTTTTATGCCGGAGAGCACTTGAGTGAATGATGCAACCCCACGCCCACAAGCGAAAATCCGTAAGGCGCTGACCCCGCTGCTTGAAATTCGCAACCTGACGAAGTCATTTGACGGTCAGCATGCTGTCGATGACGTCAATCTCACTATCTACAAAGGCGAAATATTTGCCCTGCTTGGTGCATCCGGTTGTGGTAAATCAACCCTGCTGCGCATGCTGGCGGGGTTTGAGCTGCCAACCACTGGGCAAATCATGCTGGACGGTGTCGATCTGGCGCACGTTCCACCTTATCTGCGTCCAATTAATATGATGTTTCAGTCCTATGCTCTGTTTCCACATATGACGGTGGAACAGAATATTGCCTTTGGACTCAAACAGGACAAGCTACCGAAAGCGGAAATCGCTAGCCGGGTGAATGAGATGCTCGGGCTGGTGCACATGCAGGAGTTCGCCAAACGTAAGCCGCATCAGCTTTCAGGCGGTCAGCGTCAGCGTGTGGCGCTGGCCCGGAGCCTGGCCAAACGCCCTAAGCTGCTGTTACTGGATGAACCGATGGGCGCTTT
The DNA here is from genome assembly GCF_035064245.1 of Citrobacter sp. R-1.5.2. Classification (NCBI taxonomy): domain Bacteria; kingdom Pseudomonadati; phylum Pseudomonadota; class Gammaproteobacteria; order Enterobacterales; family Enterobacteriaceae; genus Citrobacter; species Citrobacter sp. R-1.5.2. The sequence goes on from NZ_JASEYC010000003.1 coordinate 339,145, forward strand.
GGATAAAAAACTGCGTGACCGCATGCAGCTGGAAGTGGTTGATATTCTTGAGCGAGTAGGGGTGACCTGCGTGATGGTGACGCACGACCAGGAAGAAGCCATGACCATGGCGGGCCGTATAGCCATCATGAACCGCGGAAAATTTGTGCAGATTGGCGAGCCGGAAGAGATCTACGAGCACCCGACCACCCGTTACAGCGCTGAATTTATCGGTTCGGTAAATGTTTTTGAAGGGCTGCTAAAGGAGCGTCAGGAGGACGGTCTGGTGATTGATTCTCCAGGGCTGGTGCATCCGCTAAAAGTGGATGCTGATACTTCCATTGTCGATAACGTACCGGTGTATGTCGCGCTTCGTCCGGAAAAAATCATGCTCTGTGACGCTCCTCCACCGGATGGCTATAACTTTGCGGTGGGCGAGGTGGTGCATATTGCCTACCTGGGTGATTTGTCTGTGTATCACGTGCGTTTAAAAAGCGGCCAGATGTTGAGTGCCCAGCTGCAAAACGAACATCGCTATCGCAAGGGGCTACCGACCTGGGGTGACGAGGTACGTTTGTGTTGGGATGCAGACAGCTGTGTGGTGTTGACGGTTTAAGGAGTAAAGATGAGTACACTTGAACCTCCGGTACGTGCCGAAAAAGCGAGCCGTTTCACGCTGTATATGTCGCAGTTGCAAATGAAACATGGTCGCAAGCTGGTGATCGCGCTGCCGTATGTGTGGCTGGTTCTCCTGTTTTTATTGCCGTTTCTGATTGTCTTCAAGATAAGTCTGTCAGAGATGGCCCGGGCGATACCGCCATACACAGACCTTGTGGCATGGGCCGATGGTCAGCTCTCTATTACGCTCAATTTAGGTAACTTCCTGCAACTGACGGATGACCCGCTCTATTTCGATGCTTATCTGCAGTCTTTGCAGGTCGCGGGGATTTCGACGATCTGCTGTCTGTTGTTGGGGTACCCACTGGCGTGGGCGGTGGCACACAGTAAGCCTTCTACACGCAATATTTTGCTGTTACTGGTGATCCTGCCTTCCTGGACCTCTTTCTTGATTCGCGTCTATGCCTGGATGGGGATCCTGAAAAATAACGGGGTGCTGAACAACTTCCTGATGTGGCTGGGCGTTATCGATCAGCCATTGACGATCCTGCATACCAACCTGGCGGTTTATATCGGTATTGTTTATGCCTATTTGCCCTTTATGGTGCTGCCGATTTATACCGCACTGACGCGCATTGACTATTCGCTGGTGGAGGCGGCATTGGATCTAGGCGCACGGCCATTGAAAACCTTTTTTAGCGTGATTGTGCCGTTGACAAAAGGCGGGATTATCGCCGGTTCAATGCTGGTGTTTATCCCGGCAGTAGGGGAATTTGTTATTCCGGAACTGCTTGGGGGGCCGGACAGCATTATGATCGGCCGTGTGCTATGGCAGGAGTTTTTCAATAACCGTGACTGGCCGGTGGCGTCTGCTGTTGCCATCATCATGTTGCTGTTACTGATTGTGCCAATCATGTGGTTCCATAAGTATCAGCAGAAAAGCGTGGGGGAACACGGATGAATAATTTGCCGGTCGTCCGCTCGCCGTGGCGGATCTTTATCCTGGTCGTGGGGTTTACGTTCCTGTACGCCCCTATGCTGATGTTAGTTATCTATTCGTTTAACAGCTCCAAGCTGGTGACGGTGTGGGCGGGTTGGTCAACACGCTGGTACGGTGAACTTTTCCACGATACTGCAATGATGAGTGCCGTCGGCATGAGTTTAACGATTGCTGCCTGTGCTGCGACGATGGCAGCCATTCTGGGAACGATTGCTGCCGTAGTGATGGTTCGTTTTGGCCGTTTTCGTGGTTCGAATGGTTTCGCCTTTATGATCACCGCGCCGCTGGTCATGCCGGATGTCATTACCGGTTTATCATTGCTGTTGCTGTTTGTGGCCCTCGGACATGCAATTGGCTGGCCAGCCGATCGCGGTATGTTGACCATCTGGTTGGCGCACGTCACCTTCTGTACGGCGTACGTAGCGGTAGTGATTTCCTCGCGTTTGCGCGAACTGGATCACTCCATTGAGGAAGCGGCGATGGATCTCGGTGCGACACCGCTGAAGGTCTTTTTCGTCATTACGCTGCCGATGATTATGCCGGCGGTCATTTCCGGTTGGTTACTGGCCTTTACGCTGTCACTGGATGATTTGGTTATCGCCAGCTTTGTTTCTGGCCCTGGGGCGACAACCTTGCCAATGCTGGTATTTTCCAGTGTGCGTATGGGGGTTAACCCAGAGATCAACGCACTGGCGACGTTGATCCTTGGCGTGGTAGGAATTATCGGATTTATCGCGTGGTATCTGATGGCGCGAACAGAAAAACAACGGATACGCGATATCCAACGTGCAAGACGCGGCTGAAAAAACTAAAATCTGCCAATCTGTCTATACGGCGCAGCTGTGGTGGTTGCGCCGTTTTCATGGAAGACGACGCGTTGGGATTTTTTAAGAAATCATCCACATCACATGCCCGCTTAAACGTCCCTGCTTTGGTGCAGGTGGCGGCGCTGGCTATCATCATGATCCGCTGTCTCGATCTGTTGATGATTTTTAATACGCTTGGGTTCCGTGGAACCAGTGAGTTTATTCATCGCAGTGTGCAGACCTGGAATTTGACGCTGGTATTTCTGGGCAGTCTGGTGCTGCTGTTTATCGAAATTTTCTGCGCATTTTCGCTGGTCAAAGGACGGAACTGGGCGCGCTGGATCTATCTGCTGACCCAGATTATCGCTAGCGTCTATCTGTGGGCGGCTTCGCTGGGCTACGGATATCCGGAACTGTTCAGTATTGCGGGGGAGTCCAGACGTGAAATTCTGCATACGCTGGTGATGCAAAAATTGCCGGATATGCTGGTGTTGCTACTGCTGTTTATTCCTGCGTCCAGCAGGCGGTTTTTCCGTTTGCAATAACGCGCATACCCTAAATAATTCGAGTTACAGGAAGGCGGCAAGTGAATGAATCCCCAGGAGCTTACATAAGTAAGTGACTGGGGTGAGTGAGCACAGCCAACACACCTGTAACTTGAAGTATGACGGGTATATAATCTTCGCCCCCTGTTAATTTGTAGGTCTTTGTATGCAGTGCGCACTTTATGACGCCGAACGCTGCCGCTCTTGTCAGTGGATAACACAACCCATAGCCGAACAACTCTCTGCAAAAACAGCTGATCTGCAGAATCTGCTGGCCGATTTTTCGGTCGGGGAATGGTGCGCGCCGGCCAGTGGTGCGGAAAGCGCGTTTCGTAATAAAGCCAAAATGGTGGTCAGCGGCAGCGTGGAAAAACCGCTGCTGGGAATGCTGCATCGTGACGGTACGCCTGAGGACTTGTGCGACTGTCCGCTCTATCCTGAGTCTTTTGCGCCTGTATTTTCCGCGCTTAAGCCGTTTATCGCTCGTGCGGGGCTGACGCCCTATAACGTGGCGCGCAAACGCGGGGAGCTGAAATATCTGCTGTTAACGGAAAGCCGATACGACGGCGGTATGATGCTGCGTTTTGTCCTGCGTTCTGACGCAAAACTGGCACAGCTGCGCGCGGCGCTACCCTGGTTGCAGGCACAACTCCCACAGTTAAAAGTGATCACTGCCAATATTCAGCCGGTGCATATGGCGATTATGGAAGGGGAGGCAGAAATCTTCCTAACCGAACAACAGGCGCTGGCGGAACGCTTTAACGATGTACCGTTGTGGATCCGCCCGCAGAGCTTCTTCCAGACTAACCCGGTGGTGGCGGGACAATTATATGCCACGGCGCGCGATTGGGTGCGTCAGCTTCCGGTTAATCATATGTGGGATCTGTTTTGCGGCGTCGGGGGCTTTGGTCTGCACTGCGCCACACCGCAGATGAAACTGACGGGGATTGAAATTGCACCAGAGGCGATTGCCTGTGCGAAACAGTCTGCGCAGGAGCTTGGGTTGCAGAATCTGCATTTTCAGGCGCTGGATTCAACCCAGTTTGCTACCGCTCAGGGCGAAGTACCGGACCTGGTGCTGGTGAACCCGCCGCGTCGCGGGATTGGCAAACCGCTGTGCGATTTTCTTTCCCAAATGGCGCCACGTTTTATTGTTTATTCCAGCTGTAATGCGCAAACCATGGCGAAGGATATTCGCGAGTTGCCAGGGTATCACATTGAACGTGTTCAGCTTTTCGATATGTTTCCGCACACTGCACACTATGAAGTGTTGACGCTGCTTAGCCGACAATAACTGCCATGCCTGATGGCGCTTCGCTTATCAGGCCTACGACGAGATGGAAGAAATGTAGGCCGGATAAGGTGCTTGCACCGCATCCGGCAAATGCAACAGGCGAAAAAAAAGCCCGTACTTGCGTACGAGCTCTTTCTCGAATATGGCGGTGAGGGGGGGATTGACTCGCTTTGCTCGCCCCTACGGGGCAGCCCGTTCGCTGCGCTCCCGGTCTGTCCAACTGGCTGCGCCAGTAGTTGAACCCCGGTCGGGGGTTTCTCATCCCCCCGCAGATGTGCAACAAGCGAAAAAAAAGCCCGTACTTTCGTACGAGCTCTTTCTCGAATATGGCGGTGAGGGGGGGATTGACTCGCTTTGCTCGCCCCTGCGGGGCAGCCCGTTCGCTGCGCTCCCGGTCTGTCCAACTGGCTGCGCCAGTAGTCGAACCCGGTCCGGGCTTCTCATCCCCGCCAGGCTGTGAAATATGCGAAAAAAAAAGCCCGTACTTGCGTACGAGCTCTTCTTAAAATATGGCGGTGAGGCGGGGATTCGAACCCCGGATACGTTGCCGTATACACACTTTCCAGGCGTGCTCCTTCAGCCACTCGGACACCTCACCATATTGTATTGCTGCCTGACCGCTTGGGGGGCAACGGGGCGCTACTATAGGGAGTTGCGCTAAAACGGTCAAGCAGAATTTACGTGTTCATATTCGTTTGGTTACGCAATGTACATATTCCCCCACCCGGACGGGCATGGGGGAGACGATTAGCGCTGAGAGTCCAGTTTTTCACCGTTGGTGACGACTTCCTGAGCTTTGCCGTAGCTCTCGATCAGCAGCTGATAAGCCGGGAAGACTTTGGTATACACTTCCGCCCATTCGGCGGCGTCTTCACGGTTCCATGTGCCCTGAATTTCAGAAGCGACGGCGGCAGTATCCATCGGCACGACGCCAGCCTGAACAACACGTGCCAGGGTAATTTCCTGCGCCATTTTACTGTAGGTGCCGGAAGCATCGATAACTGCGAACACTTTGTAACCTTCCGCAACCGCACTAATGGCTGGGAAAGCCATGCAAACACTGGTGATAGTACCAGCGATAATCAGCGTCTTACGACCGGTCGCTTTCACGGCTTTAACAAAATCTTCGTTATCCCAGGCGTTGATTTCACCTTTACGCGCCACGTATTGGGCGTGCGGCGCATTGGCGTGGATCTCAGGGATCAACGGACCGTTCGGTCCCTGCGGTACTGATGCGGTGGTAATCACCGGCATCTTCGCCAGAGAGGCCATTTTAGCCAGCGCGGCAGCACGTGCACGCAGTTCAGGCATTGGCATATCACCTACGGTCTGGAAAAGTCCGCTTTGGTGATCGATAAGCAACATAACGGAATCATTTACATCGATGACCGGGCGTGAACCATTAAAGTTTGCAGGACTGGACATAGTATTCTCCTTTGATTCAGATTTGGCCAAAGCGGCCGGAGTTAAAATCGCGTACGGCTTCTGCGATTTCTTGTTTCGTGTTCATGACAAACGGACCGTAACCCACAATCGGTTCGTTTAACGGTTCGCCAGACAGCAGCAGCACGATGGCATCGCTGGTGGCTTCAATGTGCAGCGTTTTCCCTTGCTGGCTTAGCACCACCAGTTGCGCTTCGCTGGCTGGCGTGGTGCCGTTGACGGTGATATTGCCTTTCAATACCACCAGGGCGGTGCTCCATCCTTCCGGCTGGGACAACGTAAGCTGATGATTACGCTGCAGACGCATATCCCAGACGTTCAGCGGCGAGAAGGTATGTGCTGGCCCTTTTATATCCTCGTAGCTACCCGCAATAACGCGAACACTTCCTGCGTCATCAGGCAGAGCAACCGTGGGGATAACATCGCTGGTGATGCCCTGATAACCCGGCACGGCCATTTTGTCTTTTGCCGGCAGGTTGACCCATAGTTGCACCATTTCCAGCTCGCCACCCTTCCGGGTAAATTCCGGAGAATGGAATTCTTCGTGTAATATGCCTGCACCTGCAGTCATCCACTGCACGTCGCCTGGGCCGATAATCCCACCGCGGCCAGTTGAGTCACGATGTTCAACTTCACCGCTGTAAACGATGGTCACCGTTTCGAAACCACGGTGAGGGTGTTCGCCCACGCCACGTTTTTCATTACCTGGGGTGAAGGTATGTGGCCCGGCGTAATCCAGCAGCAGGAACGGACTTAACTGTTCAGCATGAGACTGGTAAGAGAACATCGAGCGAACCGGGAATCCATCGCCAACCCAGTGTGGGCGAGGTGCGGTGTAGACGCCTGTTACTTGTTTCATATGTATCTCCTCAGTGGCGTTATCTTGATGTGAATAAGCTTATATTCATGACAGAGAACTGAGTAGTAGCTAAAATAGCCTTCACAGTCTCATAAATAGGACAATAAGATGACTAAGCCGGATCTCAATGATTTCGCGTGGTTTGTTCACGTAGTTGAAGAGGGAGGATTCGCTGCGGCCGGTCGGGCGCTCGATGAACCGAAATCAAAACTGAGCCGCCGAATTGCACAACTGGAGGAGAGGCTGGGGGTGCGGTTGATTCAGCGAACCACCCGGCAGTTTAATGTTACTGAAGTTGGGCAAACGTTCTACGAACACTGTAAGGCTATGCTGGTGGAAGCGCAGGCAGCGCAGGATGCCATCGCGGCGTTGCAGGTAGAGCCGCGAGGTATTGTGAAGCTGACCTGTCCGGTCACTTTACTGCACGTGCATGTCGGTGCCATGCTCGCCCGTTTTATGGCACGTTATCCCGATGTATCCGTACAGCTTGAGGCTACAAACCGCCGGGTTGACGTGGTAGGTGAAGGCCTTGATGTCGCGATTCGCGTCAGACCCCGTCCTTTTGAGGATAGCGATCTGGTAATGCGCGTGCTGGCGGACAGGGGGCATCGTTTGTATGCCAGCCCGCAGCTAATTGAGCAAATGGGGGCGCTACACTCTCCGGCGGAACTGACACGCTGGCCGGGTCTGAGCCTGGCAACGGGTAAGCATGTGCATCGCTGGGAATTATTTGGCCCACAGGGCGCGCGTGCGGAGGTGCATTTCACACCGCGTATGATTACCACCGATATGCTGGCTTTACGCGAAGCGGCAGTGGCAGGCGTAGGGGTCGTTCAGCTCCCGCAATTGATGGTAAAAGCGCAAATAGCGGCGGGCGAGCTGGTGGCATTACTGGACGGTTGGGAACCAAAGCGAGAGATCATTCACGCGGTCTTTCCATCGCGCAGGGGGTTATTGCCGTCGGTTCGTGCATTAGTGGATTTCCTTACGGAAGAATATGCACGAATGAACGAGGATTAAATACGTAGCATCAGCCCACAAAAAAGGCCGGTTAAACCGACCTTTTATTATCTGGACGCCATTCGGGCGTTTAAACAATCAGCGACTACGGAAGACAATGCGGCCTTTGCTCAGGTCGTACGGGGTTAGTTCAACAGTCACTTTGTCGCCCGTCAGGATGCGGATATAGTTTTTACGCATTTTACCGGAGATGTGTGCAGTAACCACGTGACCGTTTTCTAACTCTACGCGGAACATGGTATTAGGTAACGTATCGAGAACGGTACCCTGCATTTCAATATTGTCTTCTTTGGCCATCTAATCCTCTGGGGTATCACTACCGTAATTTGAACCGGCAAGATAATGCCGAAGTTCTTTTAATAAGTAAAGATTTGTGCGTTTAAAACGCAGCAAATCGGGTTTGGCGCATTACTCTAACCGCACACAACAAAGCCGCACTAAAAGCGCAACGTGTAAGGGAACGATGAGATAAACGATAGGCGTTGCCTGACGCGAACTGTTCCTTAACGGCGGCGGGGTAATGGGCTAAACCGACTCTGCGGCACCAATTATAACACCCCGACAAAAAATGTGCCGAAAACATTCACTCCTGAGGCGAAAATAACGTCCTGGGCACCCAGAAGTGGCTCGGTAGGCGCTGCTGGCGTAGCCTGCTTAAATGTTCAAGGTAGTCCCTGCGCGGAGTCTCAATGGCTCCCAGTGACGCGGTGTGGGTATTTAACACCTGGCAATCGATTAATTTTCCGCCCTGATGGATAAATTCAGCGCAAAAAACAAGCAGTGCGGTTTTGGATGCATTTTCCTGGCGACTGAACATCGATTCACCGCAGAAAAGGGTACCTTGCGCAACACCGTACATCCCGCCGACTAATTCATTTTGTCGCCATACTTCAATAGAGTGCGCGTGTCCAAGTTCATGCAACCGATGATAGGCATCCACGACATCATGCGTTATCCAGGTGCCTTCTTCCCGGTCGTTTGCACATCCTTCAATGACCTGACCAAACGCGTAATTAAGCGTCACGCGATACGGTGAGTGTTTATGAAAGCGCTTCATGCTGCGACTTACGTGAAATTTGTCAGGCCAGAGAATGGCGCGTGGGTCGGGCGACCACCAGAGAATAGGGTCGCCAGGGGAAAACCACGGGAAAATACCGCGTTGGTAGGCCATTAGCAGGCGGGCAGGGCTGAGATCGCCCCCCAGCGCTAATAAACCGTTAGGCTCGCGTAAAGCGCCTTCCGGTGAGGGGAAGGCGATAGAATGGCGGGACAGTTGCACCAGGCGCATGACAGCGAAACTCCACTACGCGAGTTGGATCGTTCAATAATAGCTTACAGACGTTGCTTAAACTGGTAATAACGCCCCTGCCTGGCTAACAGATCTGCGTGATTACCTTGCTCAATTATGTGTCCGTTGTCCATCACTATTATTTGATTAAATCGCGACAGTCCGCGCAGGCGATGTGTGACCATGAGTACGGTTTTATTGCGCATCACATCGTTAATCAATTCAAGCATTTGACTTTCCGTTGTCGCATCCAGACCTTCAGTAGGTTCATCCAGAAGCATCAGCGGCGCATCGTGCAGCAAGGCTCGCGCGATAGCCAAACGGCGTAGCTCTCCGCCTGAAAGCTGACGACCGCCTTCACCCAGCCAGGCATTGAGCCCGTCACCTTCAAGTAGTTTTTCCAGACCGACACGGCACAGCATCCCGGATAGCGCTTCATCGCTGGCGTGTGGCGCAGCCAGCAGCAGATTATCGCGCAATGTCGCACTGAACAGATGTACTCGCTGTGGTACGACGCTGATGCATTGGCGTAAAGCGGCTTCGTTCAGCGTTGAAATCGGATGATCGTTAATCAGGATTTCGCCGCTTTGTGGATCCCATGCACGGGTTAATAATTGCAGTAACGTTGATTTCCCACAGCCTGTCCGACCCAGAATCGCAATGTGTTCACCAGGTTTAGCGAGCAAAGAAAGGGTGTCCAGCGCTTTTTGTGTTTGCCCAGGATAGCTGAAAGACACCTCACGCAATGTCAGAGTAATTTGTTCCGAAACGGTAGCTTCCGTATCCGGGAAGGTGACTTCCGGTTTCTGCTCTGTCAGCTCGGTAATACGTAGTGCTGAAGCAATCACCTGGCCGAGATGTTGAAATGCGCCGGTAACAGGGGCCAGCGCTTCGAAAGCGGCCAGCGCGCAGAACACAAACAACGCTATCAGTGCGCCGGGTTGTGTGTTTCCACCTACGCCACCTGAAGCCATCCATAACATCATCACCACAGCCAGAGCGCCAATCAGCAGCATGACAGCCTGAGACAAGGCCGTTAATTCGGACTGACGACGCTGCGCTTCGTGCCACTGTAATTCGGTGGTTTCCATTTGTGTGCGATAGCGATCGCTGGCACCAAAAATGGTCAGCTCAGCCTGACCCTGTAACCAGGAGGTCAACTGCTGACGATATTGCCCTCGCAGATGCGTCAGGTTCTGCCCGGTGCTTTTACCTGCCTGGTAAAACAACGGAGGCAAGATAAACAGAGTCAGCAGCATAATGCCGCCAAGGGTGATGGCGAGCGTGAGATCGAGAACGCTCAATCCTAGCGTGACCACCACAATAACGACAAACGCGCCAACCAGCGGGGAGAGCACACGTAAATAGAGATGATCGAGTGTGTCGACATCCGCCACAACGCGGTTGAGCAGTTCGCCCTGACCGTATCGGGCGAGCCCGGCAGGGGAGAGCGGCAGCAATTTGCTGAAGGTGTAAATACGCAAATGCTGCAATACACGAAACGTCGCGTCGTGACTGACCAGTCGTTCGAAATAACGACCTGCGGTTCGGGTAATTGCCGCCCCGCGAACGCCAGCCGCCGGGAGCATGTAGTTAAAACTGTAGATCCCGGTGACACCGACAACGGCGGAAGCAGACAGGAACCAGCCTGAAAGCGTCAGCAAACCAATGCTTGCCAATAATGTGACGATCGCCAGAACGATCCCCAGTGTTAACATCCATTTATGACGTTTATACAGCGTCAGATAGGGTAGCAAAGCGCGCATTTAGATGTCCTCCTGACGGTGAGCCAGTAATGTCGCAAAAGCCCCGTTGGCTGCGCTAAGTTGCGCATAGGTACCTTGTTCGACAATCTGACCGTCTTGCATGACCCAGATGGCGTCCCAGTCGGCAAGATCTTCCAACTGGTGCGTAACCATCAGTGTGCTCTGGCGGCGCGATGCCGCATTCAACGCCTGCATCACGCGTTGTTCGCTGTGTGCATCCAGACTGGCTGCGGGTTCGTCGAGCAGCAGTAACTGACACGGGTTGAGTAAGGCGCGGGCAACGGCAACGCGCTGTGCTTGTCCGACAGAAAGTCGACCTGCCTGGTCGCCTACAGGGGTATCCACACCCTGAGGAAGCAGCGGTAAAAACTCACTGACCCAGGCGCTATCGAGCGCGGCCTGTAGCTGTTCTTCGCTGGCATCAGGGCATGCCAGCAGCACATTTTCGCGCAATGTAGCAGCCGGAAGCTGCGGGTTTTGCCCAACCCATGAGAGTTGTTTACGCCAGGCGTCAGGCGACAAGTCACGAAGTTCAAAGCCATTAATACGCAATGAGCCCTGATACGAGAGAAAACCGGACAGGACATTCAGCAACGAGCTCTTACCGGACCCACTACGCCCAACCAGCACCGCGCGCTGGCCTGCGGGTAGGGAGAAGTTAAGCGGGCCAGCCAGAATTTTGCCTTCGGGTGAGGTGATGATCAGATCTTCGGCTTCAATTGCAACCGCGTCTTTGGTCGCCAGCTCAATATCGCCACGCTCAGGATGCGCGAGCGGGGTTTCCATGAACGTTTTCAGACTGTCGGCAGCGCCTACCGCTTGCGCCTTGGCATGGTAAAACGTCCCCAGGTCGCGCAGTGGCTGGAAAAATTCCGGTGCCAGAATCAGTGCCAGGAAACCTGCCGCCAGCGTGACGCCGGTTCCGTAGTGACCGAAATCAAGCTCGCCGAGATAAGAAAAACCGAAGTACACGGCTACCAGGGCAATAGAGAGCGAAGTGAAAAACTCCAGCACACCCGAAGAGAGGAATGCCAGGCGAAGCACTTCCATCGTGCGCTGACGGAAATCCTGCGATGCAGCCCGGATGCTTTCCGTCTCCGCTTCGCCGCGACCAAAAATTCTCAGTGTTTCCATGCCGCGCAAGCGATCGAGGAAGTGACCGCTGAGTCGGGCAAGTGCCTGAAAGTTACGCCGGTTGGCATCGGCAGCGCCCATACCGACCATCGCCATAAACAGAGGGATCAGTGGTGCGGTTCCCAACAGGATAAGGGCTGCAACCCAGTTTGACGGGAAAACGGCAGCCACAATCAATAACGGGACGCAAACCGCAAGCGCCATTTGCGGCAAATAACGCGCATAGTAGTCATGCATATCGTCAATCTGTTCCAGAATCAGCGTGGCCCAGCTTCCGGCTGGCTTCCCCTGTATCCATGCTGGCCCCGCCTGTTGCAGACGGTCCAGAACCTGACGACGAATCTCAAAACGAATATGTTGGCCCGCGTGAAACCCTATTCGCTCACGTAACCAGACAACCCACGCCCGCAGGATAAAAATCAAGACCAGCACGACGAAAGGGAACAGCAGCGCTTCACGGGGAATATTTTCCATGATCATGTGCTGCAGAATCCGAGCCATGAGCCAGGCCTGAGCGACAATTAACAGGCCACTCACGAACCCCAACAGGCGTGAAATATTCAGCCAGCGTTGAGAAATGACACTTTGCTGTTTTAACCAGCGGGTAAGCTCTTTTTGACGGGTTTTATTCATTGCACGCTTAGCAGGTGAGTTATTGGAATTTTTGGGCAGGACAATGTTACAACGGGGCAAAAATAAAGGCGACTTATAGTCGCCTTTTTTACTTTTGTTACTGATTTGTAAAAACTATTTGCAGGCGTCCGCCAGACCGTCGAGATAACGTTCAGCGTCCAGGGCGGCCATACAACCTGTGCCAGCTGAGGTAATCGCCTGACGATAAATATGGTCCATCACGTCACCGGCAGCGAACACACCAGGAATGCTGGTTTGTGTCGCATTGCCGTGAATACCGGACTGAACTTTGATATAGCCGTTTTCCAGTTCAAGTTGACCATCGAAAATAGCCGTGTTCGGGCTGTGGCCGATGGCGACAAACAATCCGGCGACGTCGAGAGATTCAACGTTGTCAGTATTTTGCGTATCGCGCAGACGCAATCCGGTTACACCCATTTGATCGCCAGTCACTTCTTCCAGTGTGCGATGCGTGTGCAGCACGATGTTGCCGTTTTCAACTTTATCCATCAAACGTTTGATGAGGATTTTCTCGGCACGGAAACTGTCGCGGCGGTGAATCAAGTGAACTTCGGAGGCGATATTCGCCAGGTATAACGCTTCTTCCACAGCGGTGTTGCCGCCGCCGATCACCGCAACTTTTTGGTTACGATAGAAGAAACCGTCACAGGTTGCGCAGGCGGAGACACCGCGGCCTTTAAAGGCTTCTTCTGAAGGTAAGCCCAGATAGCGTGCTGAAGCGCCAGTGGCGATGATCAGTGCGTCACAGGTGTATTCGCCGCTGTCTCCGGTGAGACGGAAAGGACGGTTTTGCAGATCAACCTTACTGATGTGATCGAAGATGATCTCCGTTTCAAATTTCGTTGCGTGCTCGTGCATGCGCTCCATCAGCAGTGGGCCAGTGAGATCGTTTGGATCGCCAGGCCAGTTCTCCACTTCTGTTGTGGTGGTCAGTTGACCGCCTTTTTCCATACCGGTAATCAGCACCGGCTGCAGGTTTGCGCGCGCAGCGTAGACGGCGGCGGTATAGCCCGCAGGGCCTGAACCCAGAATAAGAAGTTTACTGTGTTTGGTCGTGCCCATGAGATCCCCATAGTTGTTGGTAGGCAATGGGCAGGATTGTAGGGAATTTGCAGACGTAAAAAAAGAGTATGGCGATTTTGTTAACAATATGTGTAATAGCGGAAACCGATGACGGGCAAAATTGAGGGCCGTACACTTCTCTAACTCATTCGAGTTGGGGGACGCGTGAAGCCAACGCACAGACAACGTGAAGTATGGCGGGGGTATAATGATTTCTACTTAAAATCGGTCAGTTATAAGGTGATAAAATGACGATTTTCCATCACTCCCAATGAATAACTGGCATGTTGTACTAAAAATCGATGTTTTGCTTTGACAATCACCTGCTGTTTTGCGAAAACATTCAAGGAAGAAAAAAACTGTGTCATGTATATGCTGCATAATCATGCATGTAGATACCATGTTTACCGGGTTAGTGAAATCTACGCATGGTGTGGACAGATGCCATTCGTGATGTCGATAGCCGCCGACAGGCAACGGTCTTCTCACCATAAACCCAGGCATTGCGCACCGTAAATCCCTCTGGGTTGCGGTTTATTGTGATGGGTAGCGACTCTGAACAGTGATGTTAGTAGAGTCAGGCAGGAGTAGGGAAGGAATACAGAGAGACAATAATAATGGTAGATAGTAAGAAGCGCCCTGGCAAAGATCTCGACCGTATCGATCGTAACATTCTTAATGAGCTGCAAAAGGATGGGCGTATTTCTAACGTCGAGCTTTCAAAACGAGTGGGACTTTCTCCAACGCCCTGCCTTGAGCGTGTGCGTCGGTTGGAAAGACAGGGTTTTATTCAGGGCTATACAGCGCTGTTGAACCCGCATTATCTGGATGCATCACTTCTGGTTTTTGTTGAGATTACTCTGAATCGTGGCGCCCCGGATGTGTTTGAGCAATTTAACTCTGCAGTACAAAAACTTGAAGAAATTCAAGAGTGTCATTTGGTTTCCGGTGATTTCGACTATCTGCTGAAAACACGCGTACCGGATATGTCGGCATACCGTAAGCTGCTGGGGGAAACCCTGCTGCGTCTGCCTGGCGTGAATGACACACGTACTTACGTGGTAATGGAAGAAGTCAAACAGAGCAATCGTCTGGTAATTAAGACGCGCTAACACGGAACAGGTGCAAAATCGACGCAGTTTGATTACACTCCTGTTAATCCATACAGCAACAGTGCCGGGGTAACCCGGTGCTGTTGTCCGTTTTAGCATCGGGCAGGAAAAGCCTGAAACCTGGAGAGCCGTTTTTGAGCCAGGAATACACTGAAGACAAAGACGTCACATTGACGAAGTTAAGCAGCGGGCGCCGACTTCTGGAAGCGTTGCTGATCCTTATTGCCCTTTTTGCCGTCTGGTTGATGGCTGCCTTACTCAGCTTTAACCCTTCGGACCCCAGTTGGTCGCAAACCGCATGGCACGAACCTATCCATAATCTGGGCGGCATACCCGGAGCATGGCTGGCGGATACGCTGTTCTTTATTTTTGGTGTCATGGCTTACACTATCCCCGTGATAATCGTCGGCGGTTGCTGGTTTGCCTGGCGACATCAGGCCAGCGACGAATACGTCGATTACTTCGCCGTATCGCTGCGTATTATTGGCGTTCTGGCGCTGATCCTCACCTCTTGCGGGCTTGCCGCAATCAATGCCGATGACATCTGGTATTTTGCCTCTGGCGGCGTTATTGGCAGCCTGCTCAGTACCACGCTGCAACCCTTGTTGCACAGCAGTGGTGGTACGCTTGCGCTGTTATGTATCTGGGCCGCGGGTTTAACGCTGTTTACTGGCTGGTCATGGGTGAGCATTGCCGAGAAACTGGGCGGCTGGTTACTGAATATCCTGACATTTGCCAGCAATCGTACTCGTCGCGATGATACCTGGGTTGATGACGAAGAATATGACGATGATGAAGAGTCTGTCGACGCCGTTGATGGCACCCCACATGAATCCCGACGGGCACGTATTCTGCGCGGAGCGTTAGCGCGCCGTAAACGGCTGGCAGAGAAGTTTACCAATCCACTTGGGCGTCACACTGATGCCGCGCTGTTCTCCGGCAAGCGCATGGATGATGAGGATGAAATTGAATACAGCGCGCGTGGCGTTGTAGCCGATCCTAACGATGTCTTGTTCTCTGGCAACCGTGCCACATTGCCTGAATACGATGAATTCGACCCGCTATTAAACGGCCATTCAGTGACTGAGCCGGTCACTGCGGCGGCGGTGGCCACTGCCACTGCGGCAACTCAGGCCTGGAGTGCGCCAGTCGACCCGCTGTTGCAACCTGCGCCAGTACCGGGGGCCGTAGAACAACCCGTTCCTGCTGTGGCATGGCAATCTGCACCGGCTCCGCAAACCGGTGAAGCGGTTATCGCGCCAGCACCGGAAGGTTACCCACAGCCCGTTCAGTACGCACAGCCTCCGGTTCAGCCTTATGAACCCTGGCAGCAACCTGCACCGGTTGAACCGCAGATGCCATATTCTGTACCGCCAGTTGGCGAAGCTGGCTATGAACAGCCGACGATGCCGCAACCGGCAATGCCGTGGCAAGCACCTGAGCCGGTGGTGGAACACGCCTGGCAACCAGAACCGGTTTACCAGCAGAGTGCGCCGCTTGAACCGCAGCCTGTCTATCAGCAAGACATCGTGCAGCAACAACCCGTGGTTCATCAGCAGCCCGTGGTGGAACAGCCGCCGGTTGCCGAGCCTGAACCTGTCGTTGAAGAGGTGAAACCAGCACGTCCACCGCTCTACTATTTTGAAGAAGTAGAAGAAAAACGTGCGCGTGAGCGTGAGCAGCTAGCTGCCTGGTATCAGCCGATTCCAGAACCCGTACAAGAGCCTGAGCGGGTGAAACCCGTTGCACCGTCTATGCCTGCTGCATCCATACCTCCCGTTGAGTCTGTGGCTGCCGTAGCGCCGCTGGCTGCTGGGGTGAAAAACGCTGCATTGGGTGCCGGTGCAGCCGTTGCCGCACCGGTATTTAGTCTTGCTGGGAATGGTGCACCGCGTCCGCAGGTGAAAGAGGGAATTGGCCCGCAACTGCCACGTCCTAATCGTGTGCGTGTCCCGACACGCCGGGAGTTGGCTTCATATGGCATTAAGTTGCCTTCACAACGTATGGCTGAAGAGAAAGCGCGCGAAGAGCAGCTTGATACGGATGCGCAATACAGTGACGATGAAATTGATGCTATGCAGCAGGATGAACTGGCGCGTCAATTTGCTCAGTCGCAGCAGCATCGCTATGGCGAAGAGTATCAGGATGACACAGCGCATGCTGATGACGAAGATTCAGCAGCAGAAGCTGAACTGGCGCGTCAGTTCGCGTCTTCCCAACAGCAACGTTATTCCGGCGCGCAGCCTGCCGGGGCGAATCCATTCTCGCTTGATGATTTTGAATTCTCACCAATGAAAGCGTTAGTGGATGAAGGTCCGCATGAGCCGCTGTTTACCCCCAGCGTGATGCCGGAACCTGCGCCACAGTATCAACAGCCTGTCGCACCGCAGCAGCATTATCAGCAGCCGCCACAGCCTGTCGCACCGCAGCAGCATTATCAGCAGCCGCCACAGCCTGTTGCACCGCAGCAGCATTATCAGCAGCCGCCACAGCCTGTCGCTCCGCAGCAGCACTATCAGCAGCCATCGCAGCCTGTCACACCACCGCCGCAGGAAAGCCTGATCCATCCGTTATTGATGCGTAATGGCGACAGCCGCCCTGTACAGCGTCCGACGACGCTGCTGCCATCGCTGGATTTGCTCACCCCACCACCGGCGGAAGTTGAGCCAATAGATACATTCGCGCTGGAGCAAATGGCGCGTCTGGTGGAAGCGCGTCTGGCCGATTTCCGTATTAAAGCCGATGTGGTGAACTACTCGCCCG
This sequence comes from Citrobacter sp. R-1.5.2, assembly GCF_035064245.1. Taxonomy (NCBI): domain Bacteria; kingdom Pseudomonadati; phylum Pseudomonadota; class Gammaproteobacteria; order Enterobacterales; family Enterobacteriaceae; genus Citrobacter; species Citrobacter sp. R-1.5.2. The sequence continues at coordinate 356,488 of NZ_JASEYC010000003.1, forward strand.
GACCGGTCATTACCCGTTTTGAGTTAAATCTGGCACCGGGTGTTAAAGCTGCGCGTATTTCTAACCTCTCCCGAGATCTGGCGCGCTCGCTATCCACTGCGGCAGTTCGTGTAGTGGAGGTTATTCCAGGTAAACCGTATGTCGGACTGGAATTACCGAACAAAAAACGCCAGACCGTCTATCTGCGTGAAGTACTGGATAACGCGAAATTCCGTGATAATCCGTCACCGCTTACTGTCGTTCTCGGCAAGGACATTGCTGGTGAACCTGTGACTGCCGATTTGGCGAAGATGCCGCATCTGTTAGTGGCAGGTACTACGGGGTCAGGTAAATCTGTTGGGGTCAACGCCATGATCCTCAGCATGCTCTACAAGGCGCAGCCGGAAGATGTTCGCTTTATCATGATCGACCCGAAAATGCTCGAGCTGTCGGTTTATGAAGGTATCCCGCATCTGTTGACTGAAGTTGTTACGGATATGAAAGACGCAGCCAATGCCTTGCGCTGGAGCGTTAATGAAATGGAACGCCGCTATAAGCTGATGTCAGCGCTGGGTGTGCGTAACCTTGCGGGCTACAACGAGAAGATTGCGGAAGCAGATCGTATGGGACGTCCAATCCCGGATCCGTACTGGAAACCAGGCGATAGTATGGATGTCACTCATCCGGTACTGAAAAAAGAGCCGTATATTGTGGTTCTGGTCGATGAATTTGCTGATCTGATGATGACTGTCGGTAAAAAAGTGGAAGAACTGATTGCCCGTCTGGCGCAAAAAGCGCGTGCGGCAGGTATCCACCTGGTGCTGGCAACCCAGCGTCCGTCAGTTGACGTTATCACTGGGCTTATCAAAGCAAATATCCCGACGCGTATAGCGTTTACTGTCTCGAGCAAAATTGACTCTCGTACCATTCTTGATCAGGGTGGCGCTGAATCCCTGTTGGGCATGGGCGATATGCTCTATTCTGCACCAAACTCAACGATTCCGGTGCGTGTACATGGTGCCTTTGTGCGCGATGAAGAGGTTCACGCGGTCGTCCAGGACTGGAAAGCGCGTGGCCGTCCACAGTACGTGGAAGGCATCACTTCGGACACCGAAAGTGAAGGTGGCGGCGGTGGTTTTGACGGTGGGGAAGAACTGGATCCGTTGTTCGATCAGGCGGTGAATTTTGTTACCCAGAAACGCAAAGCTTCCATCTCCGGCGTCCAGCGCCAGTTCCGCATTGGTTATAACCGTGCGGCGCGCATCATCGAACAGATGGAAGCGCAGGGAATTGTCAGCGAGCAGGGACATAATGGCAATCGTGAAGTGTTGGCCCCACCGCCCTTTGATTGATTGCAAAGTTAAGTAATTCAGTATTTTCTACTTTCCTCATGCTGATTTTTGGCCTGAAATGGATAGCAGAAGGAGCTCCCCGTTGGGAGTGACGTATTTTGAGGAATAACGATGAAAAGAATCGCAATCACCTGTGCATTATTGTCGAGCTTTGTGGTGAGCAGCGTTTGGGCTGACGCCGCCAGCGACCTGAAAAGCCGTCTGGATAAAGTCAGCAGCTTCCACGCCAGTTTTACCCAGAAGGTAACGGATGGTAGCGGCGCAGCGGTGCAGGAAGGCCAGGGTGATTTATGGGTTAAACGTCCGAATCTGTTTAACTGGCATATGACACAGCCTGACGAAAGCATTCTGGTCTCTGATGGTAAAACACTGTGGTTCTTCAACCCGTTTGTTGAGCAGGCGACGGCGACCTGGCTGAAAGATGCCACGGGTAACACGCCGTTTATGCTGATTGCGCGTAACCAGTCAAGCGACTGGCAGCAGTACAATATTAAGCAAAACGGCGATGATTTTGTGCTGACGCCCAAAACCAGCAGCGGCAACCTGAAGCAGTTCACCATCAATGTTGGACGCGATGGAACAATTCATCAGTTTAGCGCTGTTGAACAGGACGATCAGCGTAGTAGCTACCAGTTGAAATCGCAGCAGAATGGCGCGATCGAACCATCAAAATTCACCTTTACCCCGCCACAAGGCGTAACGGTAGACGATCAACGTAAGTAGAGGCGCGTGAGTGGGCAACCTGTCGCTCGATTTTTCTGATAATACCTTTCAACCCCTGGCCGCGCGTATGCGGCCAGAAAATTTAGCGCAGTATATCGGCCAGCAACATCTGCTGGCTGCGGGTAAGCCCTTGCCGCGCGCCATCGAGGCCGGACACCTGCATTCCATGATTTTATGGGGGCCGCCAGGAACGGGAAAGACCACGCTTGCCGAAGTCATTGCCCGTTATGCGAACGCTGATGTTGAACGTATTTCAGCCGTCACCTCGGGTGTGAAGGAAATTCGCGAAGCGATTGAACGTGCGCGTCAGAACCGTAATGCTGGCCGACGCACAATACTGTTCGTGGACGAAGTTCACCGCTTTAATAAAAGCCAGCAGGACGCTTTTCTTCCGCATATTGAAGACGGCACGATTACGTTTATTGGGGCGACCACCGAAAATCCCTCGTTTGAGCTGAACTCGGCACTGCTGTCGCGCGCACGCGTTTATTTACTGAAATCATTGACCACTGAAGATATCGAGCAGGTGCTGGATCAGGCGATGTCAGATAAAGCGCGAGGTTATGGCGGCCAGGATATCGTTTTGCCGAACGAAACGCGTCGGGCGATTGCTGAACTGGTAAACGGTGATGCGCGGCGGGCGCTAAATACGCTGGAAATGATGGCCGACATGGCCGAAGTTGATGATTCTGGCAAGCGCGTATTGAAACCAGAATTGCTCACTGAGATTGCCGGTGAACGTAGCGCGCGTTTCGATAATAAAGGCGATCGTTTTTACGACCTGATCTCAGCATTGCATAAGTCGGTTCGCGGTAGTGCACCGGATGCAGCTCTTTACTGGTATGCGCGCATCATTAGTGCAGGCGGTGACCCGCTCTACGTTGCCCGTCGCTGTTTGGCAATTGCCTCTGAAGATGTGGGAAATGCCGACCCTCGCGCTATGCAGGTGGCAATTTCTGCATGGGATTGTTTTACCCGCGTAGGTCCTGCGGAAGGTGAACGCGCTATTGCTCAGGCGATTGTCTATCTGGCCTGCGCGCCGAAAAGTAATGCGGTATACACCGCCTTTAAAGCCGCTCTGGCAGATGCCCGTGAACGCCCAGATTACGACGTACCGGTGCACTTGCGCAACGCGCCGACGAAGCTCATGAAAGAGATGGGGTATGGCCAGGAATATCGCTACGCCCATGATGAGCCAAATGCCTACGCTGCTGGAGAAGAATACTTCCCGCAGGAAATGGCACAAACGCGCTATTATCACCCGACAAACAGAGGTCTTGAAGGCAAGATTGGCGAAAAGCTCGCCTGGCTCGCCGGACAGGATCAAAATAGCCCTATAAAACGCTACCGTTAGTGTTATCGTTGCGGTAATGTTGTCGATGTATCCCTGTGACCGCAGGCTGTGGTCACTTTCTCCTATTTTAATTCGATAAGCACAGGATAAGCATGCTCGATCCCAATCTGCTGCGTAATGAGCCAGACGCAGTCGCAGAAAAACTGGCAAGCCGGGGCTTTAAGCTGGATGTAGATAAGCTGCGCGCTCTTGAAGAGCGTCGTAAAGTTCTGCAGGTACAAACTGAAAACCTGCAGGCAGAGCGTAACTCTCGATCGAAATCCATCGGCCAGGCAAAAGCGCGCGGGGAAGATATCGAGTCTTTACGTCTGGAAGTGAACAAACTGGGCGAAGAGCTGGATGCCGCGAAAGCTGAACTTGATACCTTACAGGCCGAGATCCGCGACATTGCGCTGACCATTCCTAACCTGCCGGCGGACGACGTTCCGGTAGGTAAAGATGAGAATGACAACGTTGAAGTGAGTCGCTGGGGTACCCCACGTGAATTCGATTTCGACGTGCGCGATCACGTGACGCTGGGTGAAATGCACACAGGTCTTGATTTCGCCGCTGCGGTTAAACTGACCGGCTCTCGTTTTGTTGTCATGAAAGGGCAGATTGCGCGTATGCACCGTGCGCTGTCTCAGTTCATGCTGGATCTGCATACTGAACAACATGGCTACAGTGAAAACTACGTTCCGTATCTGGTCAACCATGACACGCTGTACGGTACCGGTCAGTTGCCGAAATTTGCTGGTGATCTGTTCCATACGCGTCCGCTGGATGAAGAAGCCGACAGCAGCAACTATGCGCTGATCCCGACGGCAGAAGTTCCGCTGACCAACCTGGTACGCGATGAAATCATTGACGAAGACGCGTTGCCAATCAAAATGACTGCGCATACGCCATGCTTCCGTTCTGAGGCCGGTTCTTATGGTCGTGATACCCGCGGTCTGATCCGTATGCACCAGTTCGACAAAGTTGAGATGGTGCAGATTGTTCGTCCTGAAGATTCTATGGACGCGCTGGAAGAGATGACCGGTCATGCTGAAAAAGTACTTCAGCTGCTGGGCCTGCCGTACCGTAAGATCATCCTGTGTACTGGTGACATGGGCTTCGGCGCATGCAAAACCTACGATCTGGAAGTGTGGATCCCGGCACAGAATACCTATCGTGAAATATCCTCCTGCTCCAACGTGTGGGATTTCCAGGCTCGCCGCATGCAGGCGCGTTGCCGTAGCAAATCTGACAAGAAAACACGTTTAGTGCATACGCTGAACGGTTCTGGTCTGGCAGTGGGACGTACGCTGGTCGCCGTTATGGAAAACTACCAGCAAGCTGATGGCCGTATTCAGGTACCGGAAGTATTACGTCCGTACATGAATGGCCTGGAATTCATCGGCTAAGTCATTTTTCCTTGCTAAAAAAGCGCCTCAGGGCGCTTTTTTTACGCCCGTTTGATGCCGGACAATAACCCTTACTCCATTAGTGGTAATACTGCCTTCGAATGAAAGTCAGTATTTATCTCTGTCTTTGCATAAATTCGCTATATAACGGTCTGTATAACGATAGTATCGATATATAAACGACTATACAACGAACATTCCCTTTTTGTTTATTGTGAGCAGCAGAGTGAGCCACTATGAAAACTAAGATCCCCGATGCCGTGCTGGCAGCTGAGGTGAGTCGTCGCAGTTTGGTAAAAACGACGGCGATAGGCGGGCTGGCAGTGGCCAGTAGCGCGTTTACCCTGCCATTTACCCGTATTGCAAACGCTGCAGATGCCATTAACCCGTCACCCGTCAATGAGAAAGTGATCTGGAGTGCGTGTACGGTAAACTGCGGTAGCCGTTGTCCGCTGCGTATGCATGTCGTAGACGGTGAAATCAAATATGTCGAGACCGACAACACGGGCGATGATAACTATGACGGCTTGCATCAGGTTCGTGCCTGCCTGCGTGGTCGGTCCATGCGTCGTCGTGTTTATAATCCCGATCGTCTGAAATACCCAATGAAGCGTGTCGGCAAACGTGGTGAAGGTAAATTTGAGCGCATCAGTTGGGATGAAGCCTACGATATCATCGCCAGCAATATGCAGCGTTTGATTAAAGACTACGGTAACGAGTCTATCTATCTTAACTATGGGACCGGTACGCTGGGCGGTACGATGACGCGCTCATGGCCGCCGGGTAAAACGCTGGTAGCACGTTTAATGAACTGTTGCGGCGGTTACCTGAACCACTATGGGGATTATTCTTCTGCGCAAATCGCGGCAGGACTGAACTATACCTATGGCGGATGGGCAGACGGTAACAGCCCGTCTGACATTGAAAACAGTAAGCTCGTTGTCTTGTTTGGTAATAACCCTGGCGAAACGCGTATGAGCGGTGGTGGGGTGACCTATTACCTTGAACAGGCGCGGCAGAAATCTAATGCCCGCATGATCATAATCGATCCCCGCTACACGGATACCGGTGCGGGACGCGAAGATGAATGGATCCCCATTCGACCGGGTACAGATGCAGCGCTGGTTAACGGTATTGCCTATGTGCTGATCAGCGAGAATATGGTTGATCAACCGTTCCTCGATAAGTACTGCGTGGGCTATGACGAAAAAACCCTCCCGGCGGGAGCGCCGAAGAACGGTCACTATAAAGCGTATATTCTTGGTCAGGGTAAAGACGGTATCGCGAAGACCCCGGAATGGGCTGCGCAGATAACCGGTATTCCTGCTGAACGAATTGTTAAGTTGGCGCGTGAAATTGGTAGCGCGAAACCCGCCTACATTAGCCAGGGCTGGGGACCGCAGCGCCACGCCAACGGCGAGATTGCGACCCGTGCCATTTCTATGTTGGCCATTCTGACCGGCAACGTCGGTATTAACGGCGGCAATAGCGGTGCACGTGAGGGATCATACGATTTGCCGTTTGAGCGTATGCCAACGCTGGAAAACCCCGTTGAAACCAGCATCTCAATGTTTATGTGGACGGATGCGATTGAGCGTGGTCCGGAAATGACGGCGCTGCGCGACGGTGTTCGTGGTAAGGATAAGCTCGACGTTCCGATTAAGATGATCTGGAACTATGCCGGTAACTGCCTGATTAACCAGCACTCTGATATCAACCGTACGCATGAAATCCTGCAGGATGATAAGAAGTGCGAAATGATCGTCGTTATCGACTGCCATATGACCTCCTCGGCGAAATATGCCGATATTCTGCTGCCGGACTGCACGGCCTCTGAGCAGATGGACTTCGCGCTGGATGCATCTTGCGGGAATATGTCCTACGTGATTTTCACCGATCAGGCAATCAAGCCACGCTTTGAATGCAAGACTATCTACCAAATGACCAGCGAGCTGGCGAAACGCCTCGGCGTCGAGCAACAGTTTACGGAAGGCCGTACTCAGGAAGAGTGGATGCGTCATTTGTATGAACAGTCGCGCAAGGCTATACCGGAACTGCCGACATTTGAAGAGTTCCGTAAGCAGGGCATCTTTAAGCAGCGTGATCCTGAAGGACATCACGTGGCGTATAAAGCGTTTCGAGAGGACCCCAAAGCCAATCCGCTTACCACGCCGTCAGGCAAGATTGAAATTTATTCTCAAGCGCTGGCAGAAATTGCCGCAACCTGGGAACTGCCGGAAGGCGATGTGATCGATCCATTACCGATTTATACACCGGGCTTTGAAAGCTTAAACGATCCACTGGTGGAAAAATTCCCTCTGCAATTAACGGGCTTCCACTATAAATCTCGCGTCCACTCGACCTATGGCAACGTTGACGTTCTGAAAGCGTCCTGTCGCCAGGAAATGTGGATTAACCCGATGGATGCACAACGACGCGGTATTAACAACGGTGACAAGGTACGTATCTTTAACGACCGTGGTGAAGTGCATATCGAGGCTAAAGTTACCCCGCGTATGATGCCTGGCGTTGTTGCACTGGGTGAGGGCGCCTGGTATGACCCGGATGTGAAGCGTGTTGATCAGGGCGGTTGTATTAACGTGCTGACGACCCAGCGGCCTTCTCCTCTCGCTAAGGGGAATCCATCACATACGAACCTTGTTCAGGTTGAAAAGGTGTAAGGAGTAACCGATGACAACCCAGTATGGATTTTTTATTGATTCCAGCCGTTGCACCGGTTGCAAAACCTGCGAACTGGCCTGCAAAGACTTCAAAAATTTAACGCCGGACGTCAGTTTCCGCCGTATTTACGAATACGCCGGCGGTGACTGGCAGGAAGATAACGGTGTCTGGCACCAGAACGTTTTCGCCTATTACCTCTCGATTGCGTGTAACCACTGTGAAGACCCGGCCTGTACCAAGGTGTGTCCAAGCGGCGCGATGCACAAACGTGAAGATGGTTTTGTGGTCGTGGATGAAGACGTGTGCATTGGCTGTCGCTATTGCCACATGGCCTGCCCGTATGGCGCACCGCAATACAATGCCGCCAAAGGACACATGACCAAGTGCGATGGCTGTCATGAACGCGTTGCTGAGGGTAAGAAACCCATCTGTGTCGAATCCTGCCCGCTGCGTGCGCTGGACTTCGGCCCGATAGAGGAACTGCGTAAAAAACACGGCACCCTGGCCGCGGTTGCGCCGCTCCCTGGCGCGCACTTTACCAAACCGAGCATCGTCATCAAACCAAATGCCAATAGCCGCCCGACCGGGGATACCACGGGTTATCTGGCGAATCCGAAGGAGGTGTAAGATGGGAAGTGGATGGCATGAATGGCCGCTGATGATCTTCACTGTTTTCGGGCAGTGTGTGGTTGGTGGCTTTATCGTTCTGGCGCTGGCGCTGATGAAAGGGGACTTACGCCCTGATTCACAGCAGCGTGTAATTGCCTGCATGTTTGGCCTGTGGGTATTGATGGGCATCGGTTTTATTGCTTCCATGCTTCACCTGGGCTCACCGATGCGGGCGTTTAACTCCCTCAACCGTGTCGGCTCTTCCGCGCTGAGTAACGAAATCGCCAGCGGCTCGATCTTCTTTGCCGTTGGTGGTCTTGGCTGGCTACTGGCGGTGTTGAAAAAAATGCCGCCAGCATTACGCAATCTGTGGTTAGTTCTCACCATGGTGCTGGGCGTAGTTTTTGTCTGGATGATGGTGCGCGTATATAACACTATTGATACGGTGCCTACCTGGTATAGTGTCTGGACGCCGATTGGATTCTTCCTGACGTTGTTCATGGGAGGTCCGCTGCTGGGATATCTGCTGTTACGGGTTGCCGGAATTGACGGCTGGGCGATGCGACTGCTGCCTGCTATTTCAGTGCTTGCGCTGGTCGTGAGCGGCATCATGTCCGTGATGCAGGGGGCCGAACTGGCGACAATCCACAGTTCTATTCAGCAGGCATCTGCGCTGGTGCCCGATTACGGTTCGCTGATGACATGGCGGATTGTGGCACTGGCTTTAGCGTTGTGCTGCTGGATTATTCCGCAGGTGAAAGGCTACCAGCCGGCAATACCGCTGCTTTCCGTCGCGTTTATTCTGCTGTTAGTCGGTGAGTTGATTGGCCGCGGCGTGTTCTATGGTCTGCATATGACCGTCGGCATGGCGGTCGCCAGCTAACCTGAAAATGCCGAATGGCATCGCGCTTGTCCGGCCTACACATTACAGTACTGAACGTGTAGGTCGGATAAGGTGTTAATAAGGTCATCTTGCAAATAAAAGATGCCGATTATCCATGAATTTTTTCGACTGAACGCAACGGGGCAATTTTGTTTTAGATCAATTAAAACAAATAGATGTATTTTCCCATTTTTTATCAATCCGCGTTAAGAATCAGTAATACGAATCGATCCCTCTGAAAGTGCCTCAGGTCCCTGATTGCGCCGATTGACAATGTTTTTTGCAGTGGCATGATGCGCATGAAATTTGAACTTCCTCACGGTTTTTATTCATGTCCACCTATACCCGTCCCGTCATGCTATTGCTGTGCGGGCTGCTTCTGCTGACCCTGGCGATCGCCGTGTTAAACACGCTCGTTCCGCTTTGGCTCGCCCATGAAAATCTGCCAACCTGGCAGGTAGGAGTGGTTAGTTCGTCTTATTTCACCGGAAATCTGGTTGGGACGTTACTGACCGGGTACTTAATTAAACACCTCGGTTTTAACCGCAGCTATTACATCGCTTCGCTTATTTTTGCCGCGGGCTGTGTCGGACTGGGCATCATGGTAGGTTTTTGGAGCTGGATGACCTGGCGTTTTATTGCGGGCATCGGTTGTGCCATGATCTGGGTGGTAGTGGAAAGTGCGTTGATGTGCAGCGGGACGTCGCGTAACCGTGGACGCTTACTTGCCGCCTATATGATGGTCTATTACGTGGGAACGTTTTTAGGACAATTATTGGTCAGTAAAGTCTCGACAGAATTAATGAATGTTCTGCCGTGGGTGACCGGCACGATCCTGGCCGGAGTATTACCGCTGCTCTTTACCCGCATTGTGAACCAGCAGGGTGATGAACAACAGTCCACCCCCATTGTCTCTATGCTGAAGCTTCGCCAGGCCCGTCTGGGTGTGAATGGCTGCATTATCTCCGGGATTGTACTGGGGTCGTTGTATGGCCTGATGCCGCTGTATCTCAACCATCAGGGGGTCAGCAATGCCAGCATTGGTTTCTGGATGGCGGTACTGGTCAGTGCAGGTATTCTGGGACAATGGCCAATTGGTCGTTTGGCCGATAAGTTAGGTCGTCTGCTGGTTTTGCGCGTCCAGGTCTTTGTGGTGATCGTCGGGAGTATCGCTATGCTAAATCAGGCGGCGATGGCACCTGCATTGTTTATGCTGGGCGCGGCAGGTTTCACTCTTTATCCGGTTGCGATGGCCTGGGCCTGCGAGAAAGTAGAACATCATCAGTTGGTCGCTATGAACCAGGCATTATTATTAAGCTATACCGTGGGTAGCCTGCTTGGGCCGTCATTTACCGCAATGCTGATGCAAAATTATTCTGACAGTTTACTGTTTATCATGATTGCCAGCGTATCGTTTATTTATTTACTGATGCTGCTGCGTAAGACAGGGCATACCCCGAATTCTGTGGCGCATATCTGAGCTGATTTAACAGGATAAAAACAGGTTCCCATACATGCTGTTTATGTATACTTTATGGGAATCTGTTTTATTTGATTATCGCTATTCTTTCCTGAAAATAAAATGTGCAGAAGATTATAGTTTTACATTCTGCCGTTTCCGCTTGTCCATTTTACCGCGCATAATCCCTCGCTTCATTTATTGATTATCAAAAATAGCGTCTACGAAGGATCGCCAATGGCAAGTGTGCAGGAAAAACAATTGCGGTGGTACAACATCGCATTGATGTCTTTTATTACCGTATGGGGATTCGGCAATGTTGTAAACAACTATGCTAATCAGGGATTAGTGGTTGTCTCTTCATGGATATTTATTTTCGCCCTCTATTTTATCCCTTATGCACTGATTGTCGGACAACTTGGCTCCACGTTTAAAGACGGTAAAGGTGGGGTGAGTACATGGATTAAACACACAATGGGACCGGGACTGGCTTATCTCGCAGCGTGGACCTATTGGGTGGTGCATATCCCTTATCTGGCGCAAAAGCCACAGGCTATTCTGATTGCTCTGGGATGGGCGCTGAAAGGCGATGGCTCTCTGATTAAAGAGTACACCGTGGTGGCGTTGCAGGGGCTGACGTTAGCGCTGTTTGTCTTTTTCATGTGGGTTGCATCCCGTGGCATGAAATCGCTTAAAATCGTTGGGTCGGTTGCGGGGATCGCGATGTTTGTGATGTCCATTCTGTATGTCGTAATGGCCGTCACTGCTCCGGCGATTACTGATGTGCAGATCGCCACAACCAATATCACCTGGGAATCTTTTATCCCGCATATCGATTTTACCTATATCACAACAATCTCGATGCTGGTCTTTGCAGTCGGAGGCGCGGAGAAAATCTCTCCATACGTTAACCAGACGCGTAACCCTGGCAAAGAGTTCCCGAAAGGGATGTTAGTTCTGGCGGTTATGGTGGCGGTGTGTGCGATCCTGGGGTCTCTGGCAATGTGGATGATGTTTGACTCTCAGCATATTCCTGATGACTTAATGACTAATGGCCAGTATTACGCTTTCCAGAAGCTCGGGGAGTATTACGGCATGGGTAACACATTGATGGTTATTTATGCAGTTGCCAACACGTTAGGTCAAATTGCGGCTTTGGTGTTTTCTATTGATGCGCCGCTTAAAGTTTTACTGGGCGATGCCGATCGCAAATATATTCCTGAAAGCCTGTGTAAAACCAATGCCTCTGGTACACCGGTGAATGGCTATATTCTGACGCTGGTGCTGGTGGCCATTTTGATTATGTTGCCAACGCTGGGTATCGGTGACATGAACAATTTGTATAAATGGTTGCTGAATCTGAATTCAGTAGTGATGCCTCTGCGCTATCTGTGGGTGTTTGTGGCATTTATTGCCGTTATTCGTTTGGCGCAGAAATATAAACCGGAATATGTCTTCATCCGTAACCGCTCTCTGGCGATGACGGTGGGAATTTGGTGTTTTGCGTTTACTGCGTTTGCCTGCCTTACGGGGATCTTTCCGAAAATGGAAGCCTTTACTCCAGAGTGGACGTTCCAACTCACGCTGAACATTGTGACGCCGTTTGTGTTGGTTGGACTGGGATTGATTTTCCCGCTGCTGGCAAGAAGAGGGCGTTAAGGGGAAATGTGGTGGGTAACAGGTCTGTTACCCACCACAAGACTTAGTACATCACTTTGTGACCATACTGCTCAAGGATGCCCTTGACGCGCTCCATGGTCTCTTTTTTCGGCGGCTTCACGCCATCCAGTTTGTATTCTTCACCCATCGCCACCCATTTGTGTTTACCCAACTCGTGGTATGGCAGCAGTTCGATTTTTTCGACATTGCCCATATCACGGGTAAATTCGCCCAAACGGTGCGCTGAATCATCATCATCGGACCAGCCAGGTACGACAACATAGCGGATCCACACTTTGATATCTTTGTTGGACAGGTAACGGGCAAACTCCAGTGTGCGATGGTTAGACACGCCGACCAGGTTCTGGTGGATCTCGTCGTTCATCTGTTTCAGATCGAGCATCACCAGATCGGTCACTTCCAGCAACTCATCAATCACCGGGTCGTAGCGGCGGACAAAACCGTTAGTATCAAGACAGGTATGAATACCTTCTTTCTTACAGGCACGGAACCAGTCACGGACGAATTCAGCTTGCAGAATAGCCTCTCCGCCGGATGCTGTTACGCCACCACCGGATGCGTTCATAAAGTGACGATAGGTCACGACTTCTTTCATTAATTCATCGACGGTGACTTCTTTACCGCCGTGCGTATCCCATGTGTCACGGTTGTGGCAGTACAGGCAGCGCATCAGGCAGCCCTGGAAGAAGGTAATAAAGCGGATGCCTGGGCCATCAACAGTGCCACAGGATTCAAAGGAGTGAATGCGACCAATAACTGACATTGCGGTGTTTCTCCAGGTGTGGCCCATCCGGGGCCAGTGTTAGTGCACAGTTATTAACTGTGTCGAGTCTGTTTTGGCTGCTATCCATAAGTATAGATGGCTGACAAAGCAGGCTATTAAAAAGGCCCCACTTACGTGGAGCCTTTATTGTACGCTTTTTAAAGTACGATTTCAGTCAAAACCAATTACATGGTCTGAGTGAAGGTACGAGTAATAACGTCCTGCTGCTGTTCTTTAGTCAGGGAGTTAAAACGTACTGCGTAGCCAGAAACACGGATGGTCAGCTGCGGATATTTTTCCGGATGTTCCATCGCATCCAGCAGCATTTCACGGTTCATGACGTTCACGTTCAGGTGCTGACCACCTTCGATGGACGCTTCATGGTGGAAGTAACCATCCATCAGACCAGCCAGGTTGGTCTTACGAACTTCGTCGTCTTTACCCAGTGCGTTCGGAACGATAGAGAAGGTGTAAGAGATACCATCTTTCGCGTAAGCAAACGGCAGTTTAGCAACGGAGGTCAGAGAGGCAACAGCACCTTTCTGGTCACGGCCGTGCATTGGGTTAGCACCCGGTCCGAACGGCGCGCCAGCACGACGACCATCTGGGGTGTTACCCGTTTTCTTACCATACACAACGTTAGAAGTGATGGTCAGAACAGACTGAGTCGGGATAGCGTTACGGTAAGTAGTCAGTTTCTGAATTTTCTTCATGAAACGTTCTACCAGGTCAACCGCCATGTCATCTACGCGAGAGTCGTTGTTACCGAACTGCGGGTATTCGCCTTCGATTTCGAAGTCAACAGCCAGGCCGTCTTCGTCACGAATCGGTTTAACTTTCGCATATTTGATTGCAGACAGGGAGTCAGCAGCAACGGACAGACCAGCGATACCACACGCCATGGTGCGGATAACGTCACGGTCGTGCAGCGCCATCAGAGAGGCTTCGTAGCTGTACTTGTCGTGCATGTAGTGGATAACGTTCAGTGCAGTGACGTACTGTTTAGCCAGCCAGTCCATGAAGTGATCCATGCGGTCCATAACTTCGTCGAAGTTCAGAACGTCGCCTTTGATCGGTTCAGATTTAGGACCAACCTGCATTTTCAGTTTTTCATCAACGCCGCCGTTGATTGCGTACAGCATGGTTTTCGCCAGGTTTGCACGCGCACCGAAGAACTGCATTTGTTTACCAACAACCATTGGGCTTACGCAGCAAGCGATAGCGTAGTCGTCGTTGTTGAAGTCCGGACGCATCAGGTCATCGTTCTCGTACTGCAGAGAAGAGGTGTCGATGGACACTTTAGCGGCGAATTTCTTGAAGTTCAGAGGCAGTTTTTCAGACCACAGAACAGTGATGTTCGGCTCCGGAGAAGGACCCATGGTGTACAGGGTGTTCAGGAAGCGGAAGCTGTTTTTGGTAACCAGAGTACGGCCGTCAACGCCCATACCACCGATAGATTCAGTTGCCCAAATCGGGTCACCGGAGAACAGTTCATCATATTCAGGCGTACGCAGGAAACGAACCATACGCAGTTTCATGACCAGGTGGTCAATCATTTCCTGAGCGTCTTGCTCGGTGATTTTGCCAGCTTTGATATCACGTTCGATGTAAGCATCCAGGAAGGTGGATACGCGACCGAAGGACATTGCTGCACCGTTCTGAGATTTAACAGCGGCCAGGTAGCCGAAGTAAGTCCACTGGATAGCTTCCTGAGCGTTGGTAGCCGGACCAGAGATATCGCAGCCATATTTAGCCGCCATTTCTTTGATCTGACCCAGAGCGCGGTGCTGTTCAGCGATTTCTTCACGCAGACGGATAGTCGCTTCCAGGTTTACGCCATTTTCCAGGTCTGATTGCAGAGAGACGAACTGAGCGTATTTGTCTTTCATCAGGTAGTCGATACCGTACAGCGCAACGCGACGGTAGTCACCGATGATACGACCACGGCCATACGCATCTGGCAGACCAGTCAGAACACCGGATTTACGGCAGTTCAGAATGTCTTTGGTATAAACATCGAATACACCCTGGTTGTGGGTTTTACGGTATTCGGTGAAGATTTTTTTCAGCATCGGGTCCAGTTCGCGATTGTACGCTTTGCAGGAACCTTCAACCATTTTGATACCGCCAAACGGGATAATCGCACGTTTCAGCGGAGCTTCAGTCTGCAGACCAACAATTTTCTCGAGCGCTTTGTTGATGTAGCCAGCGTCGTGAGAAGTGATGGTAGAAGCAACGGAGGTGTCAAAGTCAACAGGCGCGTGAGTGCGGTTTTCCTGTTTAACGCCTTCCATTACGCTGTCCCACAGTGCAGTGGTCGCTTCAGTTGCGCCAGCCAGGAAGGACTCGTCACCCTCATACGGAGTGTAGTTTTTCTGAATGAAGTCACGGACGTTTACTTCATTCTGCCAATCACCTTTGGTAAAACCTTCCCAGGCTGTGGCTAACTTTTCATTAAGCTCGGACATGTAACACCTACCTTCTTAAGTGGATTTTTTATTTACTACGTGCAATGAGCATCAACAGATTAATGATGATCGTTACCACGCAGGTAAATGACCCAGTATGTCAACCCGACCAACAAACCGCCGCCGATAATGTTACCGATCGTAACCGGAATCAGGTTATCGGTGATGAAATTCATCACGGTCAGGTGAGAAAAATTCTCCGGAGAAGAACCGACAGCGGTCCAGAATTCCGGGGTGGCGAAATCGCGTATTACGATACCCATAGGGATCATAAACATGTTTGCGATACTGTGCTCAAAACCGCTGGCAACAAACATTGCGACCGGTAATACCATGATAAACGCTTTGTCCATCAGGCTGCGGCCAGAGTAGCTCATCCAGACGGCCAGACACACCATTAGGTTAGCCAGAATACCAAGGCTTACAGCTTCAACAAAAGTATGGTGCACTTTGTGGTCGGCAGTTTGCAGGACGTTGAGTCCCCACGCGCCGTTGGCGGTCATATACTCGCCAGAAAGCCACATGAGTAACACAAAGATCAGCGCACCAATCAGGTTACCGACATAAACGTTAAGCCAGTTCTTCGCTAACTGACCCCAGGTAATACGACCACTGGCTTTAGCGACGACAATCAGTACAGTTGAAGTGAAGAGATCAGCGCCGCAGACAACGCAAAGAATCAGCCCCAGGGAAAAGCAGATACCACCCACCAACTTTGCCATGCCGAAAGGCATTGTGCCGGTACCGGTAGTGGCAGTGATATAGAAAACAAAGGCAATTGAAATGAACACACCCGCAGTAATTGCCAGATAGAACGTCTTAAGCGGATGTTTCGTTGCTTTATAGACGCCTGCTTCTTCGGCAACTTTGGCCATAGCAGCAGGAAGTATAAGATCAAAAGGGTTGTCAGCTTTCACACTAACTCTCTCTTTATTAAGTCGGCGACGAGATACTAACAAAGCATTATAGATGAGAATTTGATATAGATCATATCTCGCCTGGCTTATAGGCCCGCAAGACGCATGGTTTTTATGCGATTACGGTGTAACTTATTGATTATCCATATAAAAATAAATTTTAAAAATTATAAAGTGAGTTGAATTTTTTCTTTATGCCTCCAGTTGGACGGTTAATTAAAATGGAGTAATTGAGATAAATAGCGACATTAATAAACCAAAATTTTTAATATCAACTACTAATATTTAACCTTGCTTTTACATTTATTTTTGAGTAGACAAAAATAAAAAAACAGGGCGCTTAAAGCGCCCCGTAATATAGCCCAGACAATACGTTTAGCCTACTCAACATAGGCTGTTTGCCACTATTTTGACCAGTGCGCTGCTTTCGCGCGTTGCAGCTTCTCATAGGCTTTCAGCAGAGACTGATGTGCCGGGAAAGCCTGCAGATCGCTATCAACTGTTTGTAATCCGTAGAATGGCGCTTCTCCGCTCATTGCTGCACTTGCTGCTTCAACTGCCTCTGCACCGTACATACGAACAAATGCGTTAAGATACTGCAGCGGCTGGCGGTCCTCTTCTTGTGACAACAGCAGCAGAGTTTGCAGGCAACGGTAATAGTTTGCGCGTTCAGCACTAAAGACGGATGCGTTAAATTCCATTGTCCATTCCGTCCAGATCAGTGCCTGCTCAAGGTCACCACCCGCCAGAGCCAGCATTACTTTGAGTTCGCCAATGCGCAGGGTATACCAGCCATTATCCGCACCGGTCGCCAAACCCAGCAGCTCACGTACGCGAGTGAAGTCGTCAAACCCTTCTTCATCCAGCTGTGCGAGCAGGTTGAGGTAGTCTTCTTTTTCCCATTCGCTACCCGGCAGAGACAGAATAGTGTCGCGCAGATGCGCGCCCATGCTGTTGTTGGCTAACCACAAATCTTCTGCTGGGTAGATGTCAGACATACCCGGAACGATAATGCGGCAAGCGTAAACGCTCAGATGCTCGTAGTCGGCGATGTAGACTTCTTTATCTTCCGCTTTGAAGATGGTCATCAGGGTTGCAAACTCTTCTTCCGTTGTACCGGAGAAATTCCAGTCAACGAACGGGTAATCGGCATCCTGCTTGAACAGATCCCAGGAGATCAGACCGCTGGAATCGATGAAGTGCGTTTCGAGGTTAGTGTGCTCAGCCACTTCTTCATCGTCGAAGGTTGGGGGGGTGAAGACATCAAGATCTTTCAGACCACGGCCCTGCAACAGCTCAGTGACGGTACGCTCCAGTGCAACACCGAAATCCGGGTGCGCACCGAAAGAGGCAAAACAGGTACCGTTAGCCGGGTTGAACAGTACAACGCAGATAACCGGGTATTTGCCGCCCAGCGAGCCGTCGTACGCGAAGATTGGAAATCCTTCGGCCTCCAGCTTTGCAATGGATTCAACGACTGCCGGGTAACGCGCCATCACTTCGGCCGGAATTTCCGGCAGGCTGATGCTTTCCGCGATAATGCGGTTCTTCACATAGCGCTCAAAAACTTCAGACAGCCCCTGAACGCGGGCTTCATTCGGTGTGTTACCCGCAGACATACCGTTAGATACGTACAGGTTACCGATAATGTTCATCGGAATGTAAACGGTCTGATTATCTGACTGACGGGTAAACGGCAGGCCACAAACGCCGCGTTCTTCATTGCCGGATTGCAGATCGATAAGCATGCTACCGGTCAGTTCATTGTCTGGATCGTAGAATGCACGCAGACGCGCATCCAGCAAACCTTCAGGTACGTCATCATCTTCAGTCAGTGGGAACCATTTTTCGTTCGGGTAATGTACGAACGGGCCGTTAGCGATGGTTTCGCCCAGCCAGAAATCCGCAAAGAAGTAATTCGTGGACAGACGCTCAAAATATTCGCCCAGTGCGGAAGCCAGCGCCGCTTTTTTCGTCGCACCTTTACCGTTGGTAAAGCACAGCGCGCATTCTTTGTCGCGAATATGTACAGACCAGACGTTAGGAACGGGATTCAACCATGAGGCTTCTTCAATTTGAAAACCGAGGTCGAGTAATTTTTGCTGGAAGCGAGCGATGGAATCTTCCAGTGCGGCATCTTTGCCGGGGATAAATGTTTGCGTCATGAAAATCACTTTTGTCGTACGGAAAGCGCGCAATGATACGGGTTTTCAATGAATGGCGCTATCGCCGCCGGAGCCTCGGCGTAAATAAAGCCTTTGATTCACACCGTAGCGTGTTCAGTCGAATGTCTGCGGACTATCTGCTGACGGGTAGGGGGCTTCTTTCTTTATGTCTCTCTGCGCCATGCAAAACCAGAATGGTCGAAGGTCGGCTGGGCAAAATGCGCCTCCTGATAGCGAAAATCTCGGTTTTTATCCGTCAATCCGATAGATTCTGTTGTGTGACGTATCGCTCATTTTGGTCCTGGTCAGTTTTACCCATTGCGGCGCGTGTCACTGAATGATAAAACCGATATCCACAGGAATAACTTATACCCAATGTCTGTCACAGGAATTATCGTAAACGACAGGATGTTGATTGGATGGATAACAACACAACGTGGTGAGGGGAAATGGCTCAGGTCTTCAATTTTAGTTCAGGTCCGGCAATGCTTCCGGCGGAAGTACTTAAACTGGCTCAACAGGATCTTTGTGACTGGAACGGTCTTGGCACGTCGGTGATGGAAATTAGCCACCGAGGCAAAGAGTTCATCCAGGTTGCAGAGGAAGCGGAGCAGGATTTTCGCGATCTTCTCAGTATCCCCTCCAACTATAAAGTGTTGTTCTGCCATGGCGGTGGTCGCGGGCAGTTCGCGGGTATCCCGTTAAATATTCTGGGTGATAAAACCACCGCGGATTACGTCGATGCCGGTTATTGGGCCGCCAGCGCGATTAAAGAAGCGAAAAAGTACTGCACGCCAAACGTTATTGATGCCAAAGTCACCGTTGACGGCTTGCGCGCTGTTAAGCCGATGAGCGAATGGCAGCTTTCTGACAACGCGGCGTATCTGCACTATTGCCCGAACGAAACCATCGACGGTATCGCGATTGATGAAACGCCGAATTTTGCCAGCAATGTGGTCGTCACGGCGGATCTGTCTTCTACCATTCTTTCCGCGCCGCTTGATGTTAGCCGCTATGGCGTTATCTACGCGGGTGCGCAGAAAAATATTGGCCCTGCGGGGCTGACCATTGTCATCGTACGTGAAGATTTACTGGGTAAAGCCCACGTGTCTTGCCCGTCGATCCTTGACTATACCGTACTGAATGACAACGACTCCATGTTTAACACGCCACCGACCTTTGCCTGGTATCTGTCAGGCCTGGTCTTTAAATGGCTGAAAAAACAGGGCGGTGTCAGTGCAATGGATAAAATTAACCAGCAAAAAGCAGAACTGCTGTACGGCGTGATTGATAACAGCGATTTCTACCGCAACGATGTGGCGAAGTCGAACCGTTCACGCATGAACGTACCGTTCCAGTTGGCTGACAGCGCGCTCGATAAACTCTTCCTGGAAGAGTCGTTTGCTGCGGGTCTGCATGCACTGAAGGGACACCGTGTGGTTGGCGGAATGCGGGCTTCAATCTATAACGCTATGCCGCTGGAAGGCGTAAAAGCACTGACCGATTTCATGGTCGATTTCGAGCGTCGCCGCGGCTAATCTGCTGTACTTTTCATCCCCACAGCCAGCCTGTGGGGTTTTTATGTCTGTTTTTGAGAGTTGAGTTTCATGGAATCCCTGACGTTACAACCCATTGCGCGGGTGGATGGCACCATCAATCTGCCTGGATCCAAAAGTGTTTCTAACCGCGCTTTGCTGCTGGCTGCATTAGCAAATGGCACTACTGTCCTGACAAACCTGCTGGACAGTGATGATGTCCGCCATATGCTGAATGCGCTGAATGCGTTGGGGATTAGCTATACCCTTTCGGCCGATCGTACCCGCTGTGAAATTACGGGGAATGGTGGTCCGCTGCATGCCGAAGGTGCTGTAGAGCTGTTCCTTGGTAACGCCGGAACCGCAATGCGCCCGCTGGCCGCCGCTCTGTGCCTGGGCAGCAATGATATCGTGTTGACGGGTGAACCGCGCATGAAAGAGCGCCCGATTGGCCATCTGGTTGATGCGCTGCGCCAGGGCGGAGCGAATATTGAATACCTGGAGCAGGAAAACTATCCGCCTTTACGTCTGCGTGGTGGCTTCGACGGAGGACAGGTTGAGGTAGACGGCAGCGTTTCCAGCCAGTTCCTGACCGCGCTGCTGATGACGGCACCGCTGGCACCGCAGGATACGACGATCGCGATTAAAGGCGATCTGGTGTCAAAACCGTACATCGACATCACGCTGAACCTGATGAAAACGTTTGGTGTTGACATTGAAAACCAGAACTACCAGCGTTTTGTCGTACAAGGCAACCAACAATACCAGTCTCCGGGCGCTTATCTGGTAGAAGGCGATGCTTCATCGGCCTCGTACTTTCTCGCGGCCGGTGCGATCAAAGGCGGTACGGTGAAGGTTACCGGAATTGGGCGTCATAGCATGCAGGGTGATATTCGCTTTGCCGATGTGCTGGAAAAAATGGGCGCGACCGTGACATGGGGTGATGATTTTATTGCCTGTACTCGCGGTGAGTTGAACGCTGTTGATATGGATATGAATCATATTCCTGATGCGGCAATGACCATTGCGACCGCCGCGCTGTTTGCAAAGGGCACAACGACTTTACGGAACATTTACAACTGGCGTGTCAAAGAGACTGACCGTCTGTTTGCTATGGCAACCGAGCTACGGAAAGTGGGTGCGGAAGTTGAAGAGGGGCATGATTTTATCCGTATCACTCCGCCGGTTAAGCTGCAGTTTGCGGATATTGCGACCTATAACGATCACCGTATGGCGATGTGTTTCTCGCTGGTGGCGCTGTCTGACACACCGGTTACCATTCTTGACCCGAAATGTACCGCGAAAACCTTCCCGGATTACTTCGAACAACTGGCCCGTATCAGCACACCTGCCTGACTTTATTGCCGCATCTTCGGGTGCGGCACATTCCGTCATCTCCGATTGCCCATTTATTCTACACTCAGCTTCAATGAGTCTGTATTTTTCACACAAAGATAACGTTCGTAGACGTTGGCGCGTATAATGCGCGGCGTTCACGTTAACGTATGCCTGTTTAAGGAGAAAAAGATGACGGCAATTGCCCCGGTTATTACCATTGATGGCCCAAGTGGTGCAGGTAAAGGCACCTTGTGCAAGGCAATGGCGGAAGCATTGCAGTGGCATCTGTTAGATTCAGGCGCGATCTACCGTGTACTGGCTCTTGCGGCGTTGCATCATCATGTTGATGTGACTTCTGAAGATGCTCTGGTACCGCTTGCATCGCATCTGGATGTGCGTTTTATCTCAACAGACGGCAATCTGGAAGTTATTCTGGAAGGCGAAGATGTCAGTGGTGAAATCCGCACTCAGGAAGTGGCAAATGCCGCATCCCAGGTGGCTGCATTTCCCCGTGTGCGCGAAGCGCTTTTGCGCCGCCAACGTGCCTTCCGCGAAGCACCTGGCCTGATCGCTGACGGACGCGATATGGGCACGGTGGTATTCCCTGATGCACCAGTAAAAATTTTTCTGGACGCCTCCTCGCAAGAACGTGCGCATCGACGTATGCTACAGTTGCAGGAGAAGGGCTTTAGTGTTAACTTTGAACGCCTTTTGGCCGAGATCGAAGAACGCGATGATCGTGATCGCAACCGTGCTGTAGCGCCGCTGGTTCCCGCTGCTGATGCTTTAGTTTTGGATTCAACCCGATTAAGCATTGAGCAAGTGATTGAAAAAGCGTTACAATACGCGCGCCAAAAACTGGCTCTCGCATAAGTGCGACCGAATTTGCAGTACCCCCGTTGCAATGGATTGACAGCGGGTATGTTAAACAACCCCATCCGGCATGGAGCCAGGTGGACGTTAAATATGAAACCTGAAGATTAAACATGACTGAATCTTTTGCTCAACTGTTTGAAGAATCCTTAAAAGAAATCGAAACCCGTCCGGGTTCCATCGTTCGTGGTGTTGTTGTTGCTATCGACAAAGACGTAGTACTGGTTGACGCCGGTCTGAAATCTGAGTCCGCCATTCCGGCAGAGCAGTTCAAAAACGCCCAGGGCGAGCTGGAAATCCAGGTTGGTGACGAAGTTGACGTTGCTCTGGATGCAGTAGAAGACGGCTTCGGTGAAACCCTGCTGTCCCGTGAAAAAGCTAAACGTCACGAAGCTTGGATCACGCTGGAAAAAGCTTACGAAGAAGCTGCAACCGTTACTGGTGTTATCAATGGCAAAGTCAAGGGTGGCTTCACTGTTGAGCTGAATGGTATTCGCGCGTTCCTGCCGGGTTCCCTGGTAGACGTTCGTCCGGTCCGCGACACGCTGCACCTGGAAGGCAAAGAGCTTGAATTCAAAGTCATCAAGCTGGATCAGAAGCGTAACAACGTTGTTGTTTCCCGTCGTGCCGTTATCGAATCCGAAAACAGCGCAGAACGCGATCAGCTGCTGGAAAACCTGCAGGAAGGCATGGAAGTTAAAGGTATCGTTAAGAACCTCACTGACTACGGTGCATTCGTTGATCTGGGTGGCGTTGACGGCCTGCTGCACATCACCGACATGGCATGGAAACGCGTTAAGCATCCGAGCGAAATCGTAAACGTTGGCGACGAAATCACTGTTAAAGTGCTGAAGTTCGACCGCGAGCGTACTCGTGTATCTCTGGGCCTGAAACAGCTGGGCGAAGATCCATGGGTAGCTATCGCTAAGCGTTATCCGGAAGGTACCAAACTGACTGGCCGCGTGACCAACCTGACCGACTACGGCTGCTTCGTTGAAATCGAAGAAGGCGTTGAAGGCCTGGTTCACGTTTCCGAAATGGATTGGACCAACAAAAACATCCACCCGTCCAAAGTTGTTAACGTTGGCGATGTAGTGGAAGTTATGGTTCTGGATATCGACGAAGAACGTCGTCGTATCTCCCTGGGTCTGAAGCAGTGCAAAAACAACCCATGGCAGCAGTTCGCGGAAACCCACAACAAGGGCGACCGTGTTGAAGGTAAAATCAAGTCTATCACTGACTTCGGTATCTTCATCGGCCTGGACGGCGGCATCGACGGCCTGGTTCACCTGTCTGACATCTCCTGGAACGTTGCAGGCGAAGAAGCAGTACGTGAATACAAAAAAGGCGACGAAATCGCAGCAGTTGTTCTGCAGGTTGATGCAGAACGTGAGCGTATCTCTCTGGGCGTTAAACAGCTCGCAGAAGATCCGTTCAACAACTGGGTTGCACTGAACAAGAAAGGCGCAATCGTAAACGGTAAAGTCACTGCAGTTGACGCTAAAGGCGCAACCGTAGAACTGGCTGACGGCGTTGAAGGTTACCTGCGCGCTTCTGAAGCTTCCCGCGACCGCGTTGAAGATGCAACTCTGGTTCTGAGCGTAGGCGACGACGTTGAAGCTAAATTCACCGGCGTTGATCGTAAGAACCGTGCAATCAGCCTGTCTGTTCGTGCTAAAGACGAAGCTGATGAGAAAGATGCAATCGCAACTGTTAACAAACAGGAAGATGCAAACTTCTCTAACAACGCAATGGCTGAAGCTTTCAAAGCAGCTAAAGGCGAGTAATATCGAGTACTCTATACCCTAAATAATTCGAGTTGCAGGAAGGCGGCAAGGGAGCGAATCCCCAGGAGCTTACTTCAGTAAGTGATTGGGGTGAACGAGCGTAGCCAACGCACATGCAGCTTGAAGTATGACGGGTATAATCCTTTGTGCTATTAACAGCACAAAGGGTGACGAGTAGCTTGACAGATTACAGGATTCGTCCTGTAATCAATGACAAAGGGCGGCTACGGCCGCCCTTAATCAATGCAGCAGCTAATTTTGCCTTTAAGGAACCGGAGGAATCATGACCAAGTCAGAATTGATTGAAAGACTTGCAACCCAGCAACCTCATATTCCCGCGAAAGCGGTTGAAGATGCAGTAAAAGAGATGCTGGAACATATGGCCTCGACTCTTGCGCAGGGCGAGCGTATTGAAATCCGCGGTTTCGGTAGTTTTTCTTTGCATTACCGCGCACCACGCACCGGACGTAATCCGAAGACTGGCGATAAAGTGGATCTGGAAGGAAAATATGTTCCGCACTTTAAACCGGGTAAAGAACTGCGCGATCGCGCCAATATTTACGGTTAAGTCCTCAGCAAGACTTAGCTCCGAGAAAAGCACCTGTATGGGTGCTTTTTTCATTTTTACCTCTCTGTACTGGAATCGCTCTCCCAACCTGGTTGTATGTTACATCTGCAGTTAAATAACAGCGGAATGCACCTCGTTTACCGGTAAATAGTTGCCAGACATCTGCTGAGTTGTCCTGCACACTCTCTGTCACAGGGAGGTGTCATATGAAAATAACAACAATCAGTACGTGTGCGTTATGCGGCATTCTCCCGCTGACGGTATTACCCGTATTACCTGACATGCTGTGTGTCAGCTTTGTATTTGGTCTGGCGTGTCTGCTTTGTCTCATTCCTCATCGATATATGCATTACGTCGGATTAGTCCTGCTGTTTTTCCTGTGGGGAATACTGGCAGCGAAAGAGGTTATCTGGGCTGGGGATACGCTCCCGGCCAAAACGCAGCAGGCTATCGTTCAAATAACCGGGACCGACAATATGACCACGCACTACGGTCATATTACACACCTTCAGGGGAGACGGATATTTCCTACCGTTGGCGTCGTACTGTATGGGCAGTACTTACCCGGCGATGTTTGCGCAGGTCAGTCATGGGCGATGACGCTGAAAGTTCGCGCTGTGCATGGGCAACTGAATGAAGGTGGCTTTGATAGCCAGCGCTATGCATTGGCACAGCATCAGCCGCTGACGGGGCGTTTTCTGCAGGCCTCAGTGATTACGCCGCAATGCAGTCTGCGTGCACGTTATCTCTCCTCGCTAAAAACCACGCTTGCCGCCTATCCCTGGCAGCAAGTCATACTGGGGTTAGGGATGGGGGAACGTTTGTCTGTATCGCAGGCGGTAAAAAAAATAATGCGTGATACCGGAACAGCACATTTGATGGCTATTTCCGGGCTGCATATTGCTTTTGCCGCACTCCTCGCTGGCGGACTGATACGCGGTGGACAATTTTTTATGCCGGCACGCTGGATCTGCTGGCAGGCTCCGCTAGTCGGAGGTGTGCTCTGCGCTGTATTTTATGCCTGGCTGACGGGGCTGCAGCCACCGGCATTACGCACGGTCACCGCGCTAATGGTATGGGGGGGACTAAAACTAAGCGGCAGGCAGTGGAGTGGCTGGGCAGTCTGGATTACCTGCCTGGCAGCAATTGTGGTAGTGGATCCGGTCGCGGTGCTTTCACAAAGCCTGTGGTTGTCTGCTTTCGCCGTAGCGGCGCTGATATTCTGGTATCAGTGGATGCCGATGCCGTACTGGTCCCTCCCGCGTATCGGGCGTGCAGTACTGGCGCTTGCTCATCTTCAGTTGGGTATTACGGTGCTGCTTCTGCCTGTCCAAATCGCATTATTTCACGGTATTAGCCTGACCTCATTCCTGGCCAATTTATTTGCGGTACCGCTGGTCACATTTGTTTCAGTTCCCCTGATATTAGCGGGAATGGTCGTGCATTTAACCGGTCAGGTGATGATTGAGGCGGGGTTGTGGTATTTCGCTGACCGTTCTCTGGCACTGTTATTTTGGGGACTCAATAGCTTACCGGAAGGATGGATCAACATTGATGGACGTTGGCAATGGCTTGCGCTGTCCCCATGGCTGACGCTTATTGTATGGCGATTAAAAGCATGGAAAACGCTACCGGTTGCCTGTTTTACCGGACTTTTGTTATTGAGTGGACCATTCTGGAGAACACCCCGCGCTGATTTGTGGCAGGTCCATATGCTGGATGTAGGGCAGGGACTGGCAATGGTGATTGTCCGTAATGGTAAAGCGATTCTCTATGATACCGGATTGGCCTGGCCAGAGGGCGATAGTGCGCAGCAGTTGATCATTCCCTGGCTACGTTGGCACAACCTGGAACCGCAAGGGGTAATTCTAAGCCACGAACATTTGGATCACCGGGGAGGGTTGCAATCACTACAGCAAGCCTGGCCGTCGCTGTGGATTAGAAGTCCGTTGGGCTGGAAAGGTCATCTCCCTTGTTTTCGCGGGGAACGCTGGCAGTGGCAGGGATTAACATTTAGCGCACATTGGCCAGTCAGTGGAAATAAAGAGCAGGGGAATAACCATTCCTGTGTGGTAAAGGTGGATGACGGACATCAGAGTATTCTTCTGACAGGTGATATTGAATCCCCAGCTGAACAAAAAATGCTAAGTCACTACTGGCAGCATCTGCAGGCTACGTTTGTGCAGGTTCCACACCATGGGAGTAACACGTCATCCTCATTGGCGCTAGTTCAACGCATTGGTGGACAGGCCGCAATAGCCTCTGCATCCCGCTACAATGCCTGGCGTCTACCGTCATGGAAAGTCCGGCAGCGTTACCGGCAACAAAATTACCAGTGGCTGGACACACCCCACCAGGGGCAAATCACGCTGGATATTTATCAAAAAAGTTGGCGAATACGCAGCTTACGGGATCAGATTTTACCCCGTTGGTATCATCAGTGGTTTGGCGTGTTGGAGGATAACGGGTAGAATATGCGGCTATTCTAACAAATGCTGGTTTTTTGAATGCATAACGATAAAGATCTCTCTACGTGGCAGACGTTTCGCCGACTATGGCCAACCATAGCGCCTTTTAAATCGGGTCTGATCGTGGCGGGTATAGCGTTAGTCCTTAACGCGGCCAGCGATACCTTCATGTTATCGCTCCTCAAGCCATTACTGGATGATGGTTTTGGTAAAACTGATCGCTCTGTGCTGCTGTGGATGCCGCTGGTGGTCATTGGGCTGATGATAGTTCGTGGTATTACGAGCTATGTCTCCAGCTACTGTATTTCATGGGTGTCAGGCAAAGTGGTCATGACCATGCGCCGCCGCCTGTTTGGTCATATGATGGGCATGCCTGTCGCCTTTTTTGATAAACAGTCCACCGGTACGCTGCTGTCTCGTATTACCTATGATTCAGAGCAGGTCGCGTCTTCGTCTTCCGGCGCATTGATCACTGTGGTACGTGAAGGGGCCTCAATTATTGGCCTGTTTATCATGATGTTCTACTACAGTTGGCAGCTGTCATTGATCCTGATTGTGCTGGCACCTATCGTGTCGGTGGCCATTCGCGTGGTCTCCAAGCGTTTTCGTAACATCAGTAAAAACATGCAAAACACCATGGGGCAGGTTACCACCAGTGCAGAGCAGATGCTGAAAGGCCACAAAGAAGTGTTGATTTTTGGTGGTCAGGAAGTTGAAACCAAGCGTTTTGATAAAGTCAGCAACAAGATGCGTTTGCAGGGGATGAAGATGGTTTCTGCCTCTTCTATCTCCGATCCTATCATCCAGTTGATCGCTTCTCTGGCTCTGGCTTTCGTGTTATATGCGGCCAGTTTCCCAAGCGTGATGGAAAACCTGACGGCAGGGACAATTACCGTTGTCTTCTCTTCAATGATCGCACTGATGCGTCCGCTGAAATCACTGACTAACGTCAATGCACAGTTCCAGCGCGGTATGGCTGCATGCCAGACCTTATTTACGATTCTGGATAGCGAACAAGAGAAAGATGAAGGTAAACGCGTCATTGAGCGCGCTTCCGGCGATCTGGAGTTCCGTAATGTCACCTTTACCTACCCGGGCCGTGACATTCCTGCGTTACGTAACATCAACCTGAATATTCCGGCGGGCAAAACCGTTGCCCTGGTTGGACGTTCCGGTTCTGGTAAATCTACTATTGCCAGCCTGATCACGCGCTTCTACGATATTGATGAAGGGCAGATTCTAATGGATGGGCACGACCTGCGTGAATACACCCTGTCATCTCTGCGCGATCAGGTGGCGCTGGTATCGCAGAACGTTCACCTGTTCAACGATACGGTTGCCAACAATATCGCCTATGCGCGTACCGATATGTATAGCCGTGAGCAGATCGAAAAAGCCGCACAGATGGCCTACGCCATGGATTTCATCAACAAGATGGATGATGGTCTGGATACGGTGATTGGCGAAAACGGCGTGCTGCTTTCAGGTGGTCAGCGCCAGCGTATCGCCATTGCTCGCGCTTTGCTGCGCGACAGTCCGATCCTTATCCTCGATGAAGCTACGTCGGCGCTGGATACCGAATCTGAACGCGCGATTCAGTCTGCACTTGATGAGCTACAGAAAAACCGTACTTCTCTGGTTATTGCCCACCGCCTTTCTACCATTGAACAGGCAGACGAGATCATCGTGGTGGAAGACGGGCTGATTGTTGAGCGCGGAACTCATAGCGAACTGCTTGAGCAGCGTGGGGTTTATGCACAATTACATAAAATGCAATTTGGTCAATGATCGCACGTATCTGGTCCGGTGAATCGCCGTTATGGCGATTATTACTGCCACTTTCCTGGCTGTATGGTCTGGTGAGTGGCGGGATTCGTCTATGCTACAAGCTTGGGCTTAAACGTGCATGGCGTGCGCCAGTACCGGTGGTGATAGTCGGTAATCTGACCGCAGGCGGCAATGGTAAAACACCGGTAGTCATCTGGCTGGTTGAACAGCTGCAGCAACGCGGTATTCGTGTGGGCGTAGTGTCCCGTGGCTATGGCGGGAAAGCAGCGACTTATCCGCTATTGCTAACGGCAGACACCACTACTGCAGAAGCGGGTGATGAGCCTGTGCTTATCTTTCAACGTACCGGCGTACCCGTAGCGGTATCTCCGGTAAGATCGGATGCGGTAAAAGCGATCCTTGCTCATCATGATGTGCAGATCATTGTGACGGACGATGGGTTACAGCACTATCGTCTGGCTCGTGATGTTGAAATCGTGGTGATTGACGGTGTGCGTCGGTTTGGTAACGGCTGGTGGCTTCCTGCGGGTCCAATGCGTGAGCGTGCTGGTCGGCTGAAATCGGTGGATGCCACGATCGTTAATGGCGGCGTTGCGCGACCGGGTGAAATTCCCATGCATCTTGAGCCGGGACTGGCCGTTAATTTACGTACCGGTGAACGCCGCGATGTCGCGCAACTTCCTGATATTGTCGCCATGGCGGGTATCGGCCACCCACCCCGTTTTTTTGCCACGCTTGAGGCATGTGGTGCAAGGCCACAAAAATGTGTCGCACTGGCGGACCATCAGTCTCTGACCTACAGTGACGTCAGTGCGTTGGTAGCCGAAGGACAAACGCTGGTGATGACGGAAAAAGATGCCGTCAAATGCCGCGCATTTTCCGATGATAACTGGTGGTATTTACCCGTTGACGCACATCTGTCAGGCGAACGGCCTGATGCGTTGCTGGATAGCTTAATCTCGCTGACTCGCTAACCGATTCAAGCTGCGGCAGCGGATCATTTATGAGGCCATAAATGTCGTTGCCGCACCTTTCTTTGACGGATGCCCGTCATCTTCACCTTGCTGCACAAGGTCTGCTGAAAAAAACACGTCGTCGGGCAACGCCGGCGGATATTCTGGCGACCATTTCTCGCATGTCCCTATTGCAAATCGATACCATCAATATTGTCGCGCGCAGTCCCTATCTGGTGCTGTTTAGCCGTTTGGGTGACTATTCCCCCCAATGGCTCGATGACGCCTTACTGCAGGGTGAACTGATGGAGTACTGGGCGCATGAAGCCTGTTTTTTACCGCGCAGCGACTTTACGCTGATACGCCACCGCATGCTGGCCCCGGAAAAAATGGGCTGGAAATACAAAGCGGCGTGGATGAAAGAACATGCACATGAAATTGAGCAACTGCTCCAGCACATCCAACATAACGGGCCGGTTCGTTCAGCCGATTTTGAGCATCCTCGTAAGGGCTCCAGCGGCTGGTGGGAATGGAAGCCGCATAAGCGTCATCTGGAAGGGCTTTTTACATCCGGGAAAGTGATGGTGGTGGAGCGGCGTAATTTTCAGCGAGTGTATGATTTAACGCATCGCGTCATGCCTCATTGGGATGACGAGCGTGACTGGCTGTCGCAGGATGAAGCCGAAATTGTGATGCTGGATAATAGCGCTCGTAGTTTGGGTATCTTCCGTGAGCAGTGGTTGTCGGACTACTATCGACTGAAACGCCCGGCGTTAAAAAACTGGTGCGATATGCGGAGGGAACAGCGACATATAAATCCTGTTGATGTAGAAGGGCTGGGCACCCTGTGGCTGCATAGCAACCTTCAGCCGCAACTGGAACTTGCTCTGGCAGGAAAGTTGACTGCCACTCACAGCGCTGTTTTATCCCCGTTTGACCCGGTGGTCTGGGATCGTAAACGGGCTGAACAGCTGTTTGATTTTAGCTACAGACTGGAATGCTATACGCCAGCGGCCAAACGTCAGTACGGCTATTTTGTCTTACCTCTGCTGCATCGCGGCCAGTTGGTTGGACGTATAGATGCCAAAATGCACCGTAAAACCGCTGTGCTGGAAGTCATTTCACTGTGGTTACAGGATGGCGTTAGGCCCGGGGTGACGCTGCAAAAAGGCTTGCTCCAGGCCATCAGTGATTTTGCTCGCTGGCAGCAGGCGTCGCGAGTGACATTGGGGAATTGCCCGGACGGTTTATTTGCTGACTCTCGGCACGGTTGGGAAATAGACCCAGCCTCTTAATTGATTATGTTAATATTTACGGATTCACAATCCGGTCCATCTGGAGGAACTATGGATCATCGTCTGCTTGAAATCATTGCCTGCCCGGTATGCAATGGAAAACTCTGGTTTAACCAGGAAAAACAGGAACTGATTTGTAAACTGGATAACCTTGCTTTCCCACTGCGCGATGGCATTCCCGTTTTGCTGGAAACCGAAGCCCGTGTTCTGACAACTGATGAGAGTAAATCATGAGTTTTGTGGTCATTATTCCTGCGCGTTATGCATCCACGCGTTTGCCGGGTAAGCCGCTGCTGGATATCAACGGCAAGCCCATGATTGTGCATGTGCTGGAGCGAGCGCGTGAATCTGGCGCTGAGCGTATTATTGTTGCCACCGATCATGAAGATGTCGCTCGTGCGGTAGAAGCGGTGGGTGGCGAAGTGTGCATGACCCGCGCCGATCACCAGTCTGGCACGGAGCGACTGGCGGAAGTTGTCGAAAAATGTGGTTTTAGCGATGATACCGTTATCGTGAACGTACAGGGTGATGAGCCGATGATCCCGGCGGTCATTATTCGTCAGGTGGCAGAAAATCTGGCGCAACGTCAGGTTGGAATGGCGACGCTGGCAGCCCCCATTCATAGCGCGGAAGAAGCGTTTAATCCGAATGCGGTAAAAGTTGTGCTGGATGCCGAAGGCTATGCACTCTATTTTTCCCGTGCGACGATCCCATGGGATCGCGACCGTTTTGCCAAAAGCCTCGAAACGGTGGGCGATACCTTCCTGCGTCACCTGGGCATTTACGGTTATCGCGCCGGATTTATTCGCCGTTATGTAAACTGGCAGCCAAGCCCGCTTGAGCATATTGAAATGCTGGAGCAACTGCGTGTGCTGTGGTACGGCGAAAAAATTCACGTCGCCGTTGCCAAGGAAGTTCCTGGCACAGGGGTTGATACCGCTGAAGATCTTGAGCGTGTTCGCGCTGAGATGCGTTAGTTTTTCTCACGATTCTCCATCAAGATACGCTGAATAATTTAAGTTGCAGGAGGCTTTACTCACCTGCAGCTTGAAGTATGACGCGTATTTTTGGGAGGCGTATCGTATCGTTACGCTTTTCCTCCACTTTTCTTTTCATCAATTGATCTCATCCGGGTGACATCTGTCTGCACGACGCTCATTATGAAAGCAGTAGCATTTATGAGGGCAATCTGAAATGGAACAGTTGCGTGCCGAACTCAGCCATCTGTTGGGTGAAAAACTCAGTCGTATTGAATGCGTAAATGAAAAAGTGGATACGGCCCTGTGGTCACTGTATGACAGCCAGGGAAATCCGATGCCACTGATGGCGAGAAGTTTCACCACACCGGGGATGGCGCAGCAGTTAGCCTGGAAAACTACCATGCTGGCACGCAGCGGGACGGTGCGTATGCCAGTCATTTATGGGGTCTTAACGCACGAAGAGCATCCCGGCCCTGATGTCCTGTTGCTTGAGCGTTTACGCGGTGTGCCGGTAGAAGCGCCTGCCCGAACCCCGGAACGCTGGGAGCATTTAAAAGATCAGATCGTGGAAGGCTTGCTGTCGTGGCACCGTCAGGACAGTCGTGGCTGTGTGGGGGCGGTGGACAATACGCAAGAGAATCTCTGGCCATCCTGGTATCGGCAGCGTGTTGAAGTGCTATGGAGCACGTTAAACCAGTTCAACAACACCGGACTGACGATGCAGGACAAGCGAATTTTGTTTCGTACCCGAGAATGCTTACCTGCCTTGTTTGAAGGTTTTAATGATAATTGCGTACTGATCCACGGTAATTTCAGTTTACGCAGTATGCTCAAAGATGCCCGTAGCGATCAGCTTCTGGCGATGGTGGGACCTGGCTTAATGCTGTGGGCACCGAGAGAGTATGAATTGTTCCGCTTGATGGACAATGCGCTGGCGGAAAGTCTGTTGTGGCAGTATTTACAACGCGCGCCGGTGGCGGAATCATTTATCTGGCGGCGCTGGCTATACGTGTTGTGGGATGAAGTTGCGCAACTGGTCAATACCGGACGTTTTAGCCGCTCTAACTTTGATCTGGCGACTAAATCTCTGTTGCCCTGGCTCGCCTGAGTAGCCGGTTGCGGCATTGCCGGATGGCAGCCTGAGCGCCTTATCCGGCCTACAATTGAGCGCTGAACACGCCGGCCTGATAAGACGCGTGAATGTCGCCATCAGGCAGCATTCCTGTCAATGTTCCGATCCCTTCAGCCACTGCCAGATGCGCCCTAACGTTTCGTAACCAACCCGATCGCTATGCATCAGCCAGACAGGCGAAGGAATTGCTCGCTCCCACGGATTGAGTGGTGAATCGATGGCCAGTTGATTGGCGGGTGCAGGCAAAGGATGCAGTCCGGCCTGCTGGAAGAAAATCATCGCACGCGGTAAGTGCGATGCGGATGTCACCAGCAGGAACGGCGCATCGCCAATAGCCTGTTTTACTGCAATCGCTTCTTCTTCGGTATCTTTAGGTTTATCCAGCGTAATGATCTCGCTGCGGGGGACGCCCAGCGACTGCGCCACGCGAGCACCGACTTCGGCCGTGCTGACGTTATTGGTTTTCGCGGCCGCGCCGGTAAAAATCAGCTTCGATCCGGGATTCGCCCGCCACAAACGAATACCTTCATTCAGACGCGGAAGACTATTACTGATGAGGTTAGAACTCGGCGCCCACTGCGGATTCCAGGTGTACCCCCCACCCAGCACCACGATGTAGTGCACTTTTTGTGTATCCTGCCAGGTAGGATAACTGTCCTCAAGCGGTTTCAGCAGACGATCGGCGACAGGTTGCAGGCTAAGCAGTAAAAGTGCGAGCCAACTCAGGCTGATACACACTTTCCCCGTTTTCTGAAAGCGGCTAAACCAGATCAACCCCAGGCCGATGCCCATCACAAGCAGTATCAACGGAAGCGGCAGCATCATACCGCCAATCACTTTCTTCAGCGTAAAAAGCATCCTTTTTGGTTCCTTTTTTAACCATATAGCAGGGGATCTGCAGCGATATTACACCAGGAAGGTTCATTCTCGGCGTGGGTGTGACAAAATAGCGGTTTTACTTAGTTGCCCTAAAGCCAGCCTGTGGAGAGCCCGATGCGGGATCGCAATTTTGATGACATTGCAGAGAAGTTTTCCCGTAACATTTACGGCACCACTAAAGGCCAATTAAGACAGGCTATTCTTTGGCAGGATTTGGATCGCTTACTACCCACGCTCGGTGAACAGAAATTACATATTCTGGATGCAGGGGGGGGCGAAGGGCAAACGGCCATCAAAATGGCGGAGCGCGGTCACTTCGTGACATTATGCGACCTGTCCGGTGAGATGATCGCCCGTGCGCAGCAGGCAGCAGAGGCAAAAGGTGTGAGCGGAAACATGCATTTCATACAATGCGCCGCTCAGGATGTTGCTGCGCATTTGGAAAGCCCGGTTGATCTGATATTGTTTCATGCTGTGCTGGAATGGGTGGCTGAACCAGTTTGCGTGCTGCAAACCCTGTGGTCGGTATTGCGTCCCGGCGGCGCGTTATCGTTAATGTTCTACAATGCTAACGGTCTGCTGATGCACAACATGGTCGCAGGGAATTTTGACTATGTGCAGGTTGGGATGCCAAAACGTAAAAAACGTACGCTTTCACCAGACTACCCGCGTGAACCAGGACAGGTTTATCAGTGGCTGGAAGAGATCGGTTGGCAGATAACCGGTAAGACAGGCGTACGCGTGTTTCATGATTATCTGCGAGATAAGCATCAACAGCGTGACGGTTATGAAATGTTACTTGAGTTAGAAACGCGCTATTGCCGCCAGGAGCCGTATATCAGCCTTGGCCGCTATATTCATGTCACCGCGCGCAAACCGCAGATGCAAGGATAACCTATGAGTGAATTTTCCCAGACAGTCCCCGAACTGGTTGCCTGGGCCAGAAAAAATGACTTCTCCATCTCTCTGCCGGTAGACAGACTTTCGTTCCTGCTGGCGGTAGCCACGCTGAACGGTGAGCGACTTGACGGTGAGATGAGCGAAGGCGAACTGGTGGATGCGTTCCGCCATGTGAGTGATGCGTTTGAGCAAACCAGCGAAACCATCGGTGTTCGCGCCAATAACGCGATTAACGACATGGTACGTCAACGTCTGCTGAACCGCTTTACCAGCGAGCAGGCGGAAGGTAACGCTATTTATCGTTTAACGCCGCTGGGGATTGGCATCACGGATTACTATATCCGCCAGCGCGAATTCTCTACATTGCGTTTGTCGATGCAGTTGTCGATTGTTGCTGGTGAGCTGAAGCGCGCGGCAGATGCCGCCGCGGAAGGTGGTGATGAATTCCACTGGCACCGCAATGTCTATGCACCATTGAAGTATTCGGTAGCGGAAATTTTCGACAGTATCGATTTGACTCAGCGCATTATGGATGAGCAGCAGCAGCAGGTAAAAGACGATATCGCACAGTTGCTGAACAAAGACTGGCGGGCGGCAATTTCCAGTTGTGAAATGCTGCTGTCTGAAACGTCTGGTACGCTGCGTGAGCTGCAGGATACGCTGGAAGCCGCAGGCGATAAGCTCCAGGCGAACCTGTTACGCATTCAGGACGCGACGATGGCACATGACGATTTGCATTTCGTCGACAGGCTAGTGTTCGACCTGCAAAGCAAGCTCGACCGTATTATCAGTTGGGGTCAGCAATCCATCGATTTGTGGATCGGCTACGATCGACACGTGCACAAGTTTATCCGTACCGCTATTGATATGGATAAAAATCGCGTCTTTGCACAGCGTTTACGTCAGTCTGTCCAGAGCTATTTTGACGATCCGTGGGCGTTGACCTATGCCAATGCCGATCGTCTGCTGGATATGCGTGACGAAGAGATGGTACTGCGTGATGAAGAAGTCACCGGTGAGTTGCCTGCCGATCTGGAATATGAAGAATTTAACGAGATCCGCGAACAGCTGGCGGCAATTATCGAAGAACAGTTGGCTATCTATAAATCCAGACAAACGCCACTGGATCTCGGATTAGTCGTGCGCGAGTATTTGGCGCAATACCCACGTGCGCGTCACTTCGACGTTGCGCGTATTGTTATCGATCAGGCGGTACGCCTTGGCGTAGCGCAAGCAGACTTCACCGGACTGCCAGCCAAATGGCAGCCGATTAATGATTACGGAGCCAAGGTACAGGCGCATGTCATTGACAAATATTGAACAAGTGATGCCGGTCAAGCTGGCGCAGGCGCTGGCGAATCCGTTATTTCCGGCGCTGGATAGCGCCTTACGTTCGGGCCGCCATATCGGCCTGGATGAACTGGATAATCATGCCTTCCTGATGGATTTTCAGGAATATTTTGAAGAGTTTTACAGCCGCTATAACGTGGAATTGATTCGTGCACCGGAGGGGTTCTTCTATCTACGTCCGCGTTCAACCACGCTTATTCCGCGCTCGGTCTTGTCTGAACTGGACATGATGGTCGGTAAAATTCTTTGCTATCTCTATCTCAGCCCGGAACGTCTGGCGAATGAAGGGATCTTTACCCAGCAAGAACTGTACGACGAGCTGCTAACGCTGGCTGATGAAGCCAAATTGCTGAAGCTAGTGAACAACCGTTCAACCGGTTCAGACGTTGACCGCCAGAAGCTACAGGAAAAGGTACGCTCTTCACTTAACCGCCTGCGCCGTTTAGGCATGGTGTGGTTTATGGGTCACGACAGCAGCAAATTCCGTATTACGGAGTCTGTGTTCCGCTTTGGCGCGGATGTGCGTAGCGGCGACGATCCACGCGAAGCACAGCGTCGCTTAATTCGTGATGGTGAGGCGATGTCGGTCGAGAACCACCTGCAGCTCAATGATGAGCCAGAAGATAATCAGCCGGACAGTGGAGAGGAAGAATAATGATTGAACGCGGTAAATTTCGCTCACTTACGCTGATTAACTGGAATGGTTTTTTTGCTCGTACGTTTGACCTTGATGAGCTGGTTACCACGCTGTCGGGTGGGAACGGGGCGGGTAAATCCACCACCATGGCGGCATTCGTTACAGCGCTTATCCCGGATTTAACCCTGCTGCATTTTCGTAATACCACCGAAGCCGGCGCAACCAGCGGCTCACGCGATAAAGGTCTGCACGGAAAGCTGAAAGCAGGTGTCTGTTACTCGATGCTTGACGTGCTCAACTCGCGCCATCAGCGTGTGGTCGTCGGCGTGCGTCTGCAGCAGGTTGCCGGGCGCGATCGTAAAGTGGACATCAAACCGTTTGCGATTCAGGGGTTGCCGATGTCGGTGCAACCAACCCAACTGGTTACGGAAACCCTGAACGAACGCCAGGCTCGCGTTCTGTCTCTCGCCGAGCTGAAAGAGAAGCTTGATGAGATGGAAGGTGTGCAGTTTAAGCAGTTTAACTCAATCACCGATTATCACTCGTTGATGTTCGATTTGGGCATCATTGCCCGTCGTCTGCGCTCTGCGTCCGACCGTAGTAAATTCTATCGCCTGATTGAAGCCTCGCTGTACGGCGGTATCTCCAGCGCCATTACCCGCTCGCTGCGTGATTACCTGCTGCCAGAAAACAGCGGCGTGCGTAAAGCGTTCCAGGATATGGAAGCGGCGCTGCGTGAAAACCGTATGACGCTGGAAGCCATTCGCGTCACCCAGTCAGATCGTGACCTGTTTAAGCATTTGATCAGCGAAGCGACTAACTATGTGGCAGCGGATTATATGCGCCACGCGAATGAACGTCGTATTCACCTCGACAAAGCGCTGGAATATCGCCGTGAACTGTACACCTCGCGCCAACAGTTAGCGGCTGAGCAGTATAAGCACGTGGATATGGCGCGCGAGCTGGGTGAGCATAACGGTGCGGAAGGCGATCTTGAAGCCGATTATCAGGCGGCAAGCGATCACCTCAATCTGGTGCAAACTGCGCTGCGTCAGCAGGAAAAGATTGAACGCTACGAAGCGGATCTTGAAGAGTTACAGATTCGCCTCGAAGAACAAAATGAAGTCGTGGCAGAAGCTGCCGATCGCCAGGATGAAAATGAAGCCCGTGCGGAAGCTGCCGAGCTGGAAGTGGATGAGCTGAAAAGTCAGTTGGCCGATTACCAGCAAGCGCTGGACGTTCAGCAAACGCGAGCCATCCAGTATACTCAGGCGATTCAGGCACTGAGCCGAGCCAAAGAGCTTTGCCATTTACCGGATCTCACCGCAGACAGTGCCGCTGAATGGCTGGAAACCTTCCAGGCCAAAGAGCAGGAAGCGACCGAGAAGTTGCTGACGCTGGAACAAAAAATGAGCGTGGCGCAAACTGCGCACAGCCAGTTCGAGCAGGCTTATCAGCTGGTGGCGGCTATTAATGGTCCATTGGCGCGTGGTGATGCCTGGAGCGTCGCACGTGAGCTGCTGCGCGAAGGCGTTGAACAACGTCATCTGGCGGAACAAGTTCAGCCATTGCGCATGCGTCTGAGCGAGCTGGAACAGCGTCTGCGCGAACAGCAGGAAGCCGAGCGTCTGCTGGCTGAATTCTGCAAACGTCAGGGTAAGCATTTCGATATCGATGAGCTTGAGGCTCTGCATCAGGAGCTGGAAGCGCGTATTGCCGCCTTGTCTGACAGCGTATCGTCTGCCAGCGAACAGCGGATGGCACTGCGTCAGGAACAGGAACAGCTGCAATCCCGTATTCAGCATTTGATGCAACGAGCTCCGGTCTGGCTGGCTGCGCAAAATAGCCTGAACCAACTGAGTGAACAGTGCGGCGAAGAATTTACGTCCAGCCAGGACGTAACGGAGTATCTGCAACAGTTGCTGGAACGTGAGCGTGAAGCCATTGTTGAACGCGATGAAGTCGGCGCGCGTAAAAATGCAGTTGATGAAGAGATTGAACGTCTAAGCCAGCCGGGCGGGGCGGAAGATCAGCGCCTGAACGCACTGGCGGAGCGTTTTGGCGGCGTGCTGCTGTCTGAAATTTATGACGATGTTAGCCTCGAAGATGCGCCGTACTTTTCTGCACTGTATGGCCCTTCGCGGCATGCTATCGTGGTGCCGGATCTGTCGCTGATTACTGAGCAACTTGATGGGCTGACGGATTGCCCGGAAGACCTCTACTTCATCGAAGGGGACCCGCAGTCGTTTGATGACAGCGTCTTCAGCGTCGATGAACTTGAAAAAGCGGTGGTGGTGAAAACCGCCGAGCGCCAGTGGCGTTACTCCCGCTTCCCAACGGTGCCGATTTTTGGTCGTGCCGCGCGTGAAAGCCGTATCGAAACGCTGCACGCTGAGCGTGAGGGGCTGTCTGAACGTTTTGCGACACTTTCATTCGACGTACAGAAAACACAGCGTCTGCATCAGGCATTTAGTCGCTTTATCGGCAGCCATCTGTCGGTAGCGTTTGAGGCCGATCCAGAAGCCGAAATTCGTCAGTTGAATAGCCGTCGCGTTGAGCTCGAACGTGCGCTCACCAACCATGAAAATGATAACCAGCAAAGCCGTACGCAGTTTGAACAAGCGAAAGAAGGTGTTTCTGCCCTGAACCGTCTGCTGCCGCGTTTAAATTTGCTTGCGGATGACACATTAGCCGATCGCGTGGATGAAATTCGCGAACGCCTGGATGAAGCTCAGGAAGCGGCGCGTTTTATTCAACAACATGGTAATCAGCTGGCCAAACTGGAACCGATGGTTTCCGTTCTGCAAAATGACCCAGAGCAGTTTGAACAGCTGAAAGAAGACTACGCGTATTCTCAGCAGATGCAGCGTGATGCGCGTCAGCAGGCCTTTGCACTCACTGAAGTCGTTCAGCGTCGGGCGCATTTTAGTTATTCCGACTCCGCCGAAATGCTCAGCGGTAACAGCGATCTGAATGAGAAACTGCGTGAGCGTCTGGAACACGCGGAGGCTGAACGTACCCGTGCTCGTGAGGCTTTGCGCAGCCATGCCGCACAGCTAAGCCAGTACAATCAGGTCATGGCCTCGCTGAAAAGCTCTTATGACACCAAGAAAGAACTGCTGAACGATTTACAACGCGAACTGCAGGATATCGGCGTTCGTGCTGATAGCGGTGCGGAAGAACGTGCGCGTATTCGTCGTGATGAACTGCATGCGCAGCTTAGTAATAACCGTGCTCGCCGTAATCAACTGGAAAAAGCGCTAACCTTCTGCGAAGCAGAGATGGAAAACCTGACCCGCAGATTGCGCAAGCTTGAGCGCGATTACCATGAAATGCGTGAGCAAGTGGTGACCGCGAAAGCCGGCTGGTGTGCCGTGATGCGGATGGTAAAAGACAACGGCGTTGAACGTCGCCTGCACCGTCGTGAGCTGGCTTATCTTTCCGGCGATGAACTGCGTTCGATGTCGGATAAGGCGCTCGGTGCGCTGCGCCTGGCGGTGGCGGATAACGAGCATCTGCGCGATGTACTGCGCATGTCTGAAGATCCCAAGCGACCAGAACGTAAAATCCAGTTCTTCGTGGCGGTCTACCAGCATCTGCGTGAACGTATTCGTCAGGATATCATCCGTACAGACGATCCGGTCGAAGCCATCGAGCAGATGGAGATTGAATTGAGCCGTCTGACGGAAGAGTTAACCTCCCGTGAACAGAAGCTGGCTATCAGCTCGCGAAGCGTGGCGAACATCATCCGTAAGACTATCCAGCGTGAGCAGAACCGTATTCGTATGTTGAACCAGGGTCTGCAAAGCGTGTCGTTCGGTCAGGTAAACAGCGTTCGTCTGAACGTAAATGTGCGTGAAACACACGCGACTTTGTTGGATGTCCTGTCCGAGCAGCATGAACAGCATCAGGACCTGTTTAACAGCAATCGTCTGACCTTCTCTGAAGCGCTGGCGAAGTTGTATCAGCGTCTTAATCCGCAGATCGACATGGGGCAGCGTACGCCACAAACCATTGGTGAAGAACTGCTGGATTACCGCAACTACCTGGAAATGGAAGTTGAGGTTAACCGTGGTTCTGACGGTTGGTTACGTGCTGAATCGGGCGCGTTGTCCACGGGGGAGGCGATCGGAACCGGGATGTCAATCCTCGTGATGGTTGTACAAAGCTGGGAAGATGAAGGTCGCAGACTGCGTGGGAAAGATATCTCGCCATGCCGCCTGTTGTTCCTTGATGAAGCCGCACGACTCGATGCCCGCTCCATCGCAACCCTGTTTGAACTGTGCGAGCGTTTGCAGATGCAGCTGATTATTGCAGCGCCGGAAAACATCAGCCCGGAGAAAGGCACAACTTACAAACTGGTGCGTAAAGTCTTCCAGAATGCCGAACACGTTCACGTGGTGGGGCTGCGTGGTTTTGCCCCTCAGTTACCTGAGCCGTTACCTGGCATAGATGATGCCTCTTCGCAGGCAAGCTAAGTAAAAAAGGCGGCGCTAAAGCCTAATGCCTGTCAGTTAAGCATGTAGGGTGAATATGTGATTCTTGCTCAGGGTTCCGTTCACCTCAGCAGTATCACTTCTCTGAATCACAGATACCTGTGAACGTGCAAGGGAGGCTCGCCGCCGCCTCCCTTGCAACCCAGGCTCCCGGCGGTAAAATCGTCGCTGCGCGAGTTATTCGTCTTATGCCGTCTGCCTGTCGGGGCGGGGCCGAGCCTGCGTCCCTGCAGGCCGTCCTCTCTGCCCGCATCCCTGCGGGCAGCCCCGGTCAGCCGTCAACGTCTCATCGATTTTCAGCCGGACCGAGGATATCGCTTCTACTCTCTGACTTTCAGGTATTTCGGTTTCGCTGTTTGAAAAAACGGCGGAAATGGTCAGATGTGGGCTGGTCCGGCTGAAAATTGCCGACGTGTTTCCGTAAGGCCGGGAGAACCCGCAGGGATGCGGGTTCAGGGTGCGTGCTACAGGGATGTTGCATCGCGCCCGGCCCGGTAGCCTGGAGGAATAAGCGGAGGGGATTGCGCAGCAACAATTTTCCGTGCCGGGAGCCGGGATTGTTAAGGGTGCGGCGATAGCACCCTTAACACGTTCACTGGCGTTCAGTGTACAGAGAAGCGATGAACATGAGGTGAACGGAACCCTTTCTCTGAGAGAGCATGTTCATTACCCCGCCAACACATGTTGATGCTTTCTGAAACTGAAATGTTAACTGAACAGCATTAGGTGCTAAAGCCGCCTTTTTCTTTTCCGACATACACATGATACCTGGTGTAATTTCTTTAGACTTCTTTACATTAGGTTAGGCAAAAACGATTTGATGTTTATATACTGAAGGTAAGCCTAACGCGTCACCGGGCTTGCTCGTCATACTTCAGAATGTATTGGCGTTTTACAGGCCCGCTCCCGTGAGAGTAACGGGGAATACAGGCGGTCTGGCTACTCAAAGTATGATAAAGAAAACAGGGGGCAAGGGATGTTGCTTAATAAAATGTGTGGTCGTCGGCTGTCGGCAATCAGTTTGTGCCTGGCCGTAACATTCGCTCCACTGTTCAACGCGCAGGCTGATGAGCCTGAAATGATTCCTGGCGACAGCTCTGCGGCCGTCAGCGAACAGCCTACAGCGTTATCGCAACCGCAGGTACAATCTTACGCGACCGGTGTGATGGCGGGAATTCAGTCTCTGCCCGATGGCACATCTGTGGATAAAGCTCGCGCTGAATTGCAATCTCAGCTACCAGCAGGCTATACGCCGGTATATATGAGTCAGCTGGAATTGCTGTATGTCGCACGCGAAATGAAACCGATGTGGGAAAATCGTGATGCGGTAAAAGCCTTTCAGCAACAGTTAGCCGAGGTGGCGATTGCCGGTTTTCAGCCGCAGTTTAACGCCTGGGTCGCGTTACTGACTGACCCGGCAGTCACAGGTCTGGCACGTGATACTGTGCTTTCTGATGCGATGATGGGCTATCTCCACTTCATTGCAAATATCCCCGTCAAAGGTAGCCGCTGGCTCTATAGCGATAAGCCTTATGCACTGGCAACACCACCGCTCTCCGTTGTTAACCAATGGCAGGTGGCGCTGGACAACGGTCAGCTAACTTCATTTATCACCAGCCTTACACCTCAGCATCCACAGTATGCTGCGATGCATGAGTCGTTGCTGAAGCTGGTGGGGGAT
Organism: Citrobacter sp. R-1.5.2; assembly: GCF_035064245.1. NCBI lineage: Bacteria > Pseudomonadati > Pseudomonadota > Gammaproteobacteria > Enterobacterales > Enterobacteriaceae > Citrobacter > Citrobacter sp. R-1.5.2. Next base: position 399,567 of record NZ_JASEYC010000003.1, read on the forward strand.
TCGCGACCCTGGCCACGGTTGACCAGCACCACGACGTTGCGCCCCGGTGAATGGAGTAATGATATCCCGGCACTGCGCGAAATTCTGCGCCGCACCGGAATGCTGAACGCCGGTGTCAGTACTTCTGCCAAAGAAGGGCGTAGCGCCTACGATCGCGAACTTGTTGACGCGGTGAAACGTTTTCAGACATGGCAGGGGCTTGGGGCCGATGGCACGATTGGCCCTGCAACCCGCGACTGGTTGAATGTCACGCCTGCTCAGCGCGCAGGGGTACTGGCGCTTAATATTCAGCGTTTGCGCCTGCTGCCGAGTGAGTTGTCTACCGGCATCATGGTGAATATTCCCGCGTACTCGTTGGTGTATTACCAGAATGGCAATCAGGTGCTGGCTTCCCGTGTTATCGTCGGACGTCCCGATCGTAAAACACCGATGATGAGCAGTGCGTTAAATAACGTGGTTGTAAACCCACCGTGGAACGTGCCGCCGACGCTGGCGCGTAAGGATATACTGCCTAAATTGTGGAACGATCCGGGGTACCTTGAGCGTCACGGGTATACTGTAATGCGCGGCTGGAACAGCAAAGAGACGATAGATCCGTGGCAGGTTGACTGGGCTACAATCACCGCTTCGAATCTGCCGTTCCGCTTCCAGCAGGCACCGGGCGCGCGTAATTCACTGGGTCGCTATAAATTCAACATGCCGAGTTCTGACGCCATTTATCTGCACGATACGCCAAACCATAATTTGTTCCAGAAGGATACTCGAGCACTAAGTTCTGGCTGTGTGCGCGTGAATAAGGCCTCGGAACTGGCGAATATGCTGCTGCAGGATGCTGGCTGGAATGATACACGCATCTCGGATGCCCTGAAGCAAGGGGATACGCGATATGTCAATATTCGCCAGAATATTCCGGTCAACCTGTACTATCTGACAGCCTTTGTGGGAAGTGATGGACGTACGCAGTATCGAACAGATATTTACAATTACGATCAGACAGCGCGATCCAGCGCACAAATCATGTCGAAAGCTGAGCAATTAATCAGATAAATGAAGCAGTTCGAGGAAAATGATTGTCGTAAGTTATGATGAAAACGGGGCAGGATGGCTGTAAGCCCCGTATTTCCTGGGTTTGGGAGCCTTGACGTGGACTACTTAGCCAGATAAGGTTTCCCGCGTGCGCTAGAGCATACATACGATAACATTGACCTGTAGACCTTAATACCATGGACAAATTTGACGCTAATCGCCGCAAATTGCTGGCGCTTGGTGGCATTGCCCTCGGCGCTGCCATCCTGCCCACGCCTGCGTTTGCAACTCTCTCCACCCCACGTCCGCGTATATTGACGCTGAATAACCTGCATACCGGTGAGTCAATTAAAGCAGAGTTTTTTGATGGCAGGGGCTATATTCAGGACGAATTAGCAAAACTTAATCACTTTTTCCGTGACTTTCGGGCGAATAAAGTGAAATCCATCGACCCGGGATTGTTTGATCAACTCTTCCGTCTGCAGGGACTGCTGGGTACGCGTAAACCCGTACAACTGATCTCCGGCTATCGCTCCATCGATACCAATAACGAACTCCGTGCACGTAGTCGTGGTGTGGCAAAGAAAAGCTACCACACGAAAGGACAGGCCATGGATTTCCATATTGAAGGCATCGCATTAAGTAATATTCGCAAAGCTGCGTTATCTATGCGCGCAGGTGGTGTAGGATACTACCCCAGCAGTAACTTTGTGCATATTGATACTGGGCCTGCACGGCACTGGTGATCCGTAAGCTTAATGAAACAGGAGCTGTATGAACTATCGTATTATTCCGGTCACTGCATTCGCCCAGAACTGCTCGCTAATCTGGTGTGAGCAGACGCGTCTGGCCGCACTGGTCGATCCCGGCGGTGATGCCGAGAAAATCAAACAGGAAGTGGATGCCAGCGGTCTTACGCTCATGCAGATCCTGCTTACCCACGGTCATCTCGACCATGTTGGGGCGGCAGCAGAACTGGCACAGCATTATGGTGTACCGGTTATTGGGCCGGAAAAAGAAGATGAGTTCTGGCTGCAGGGACTGCCTGCGCAAAGTCGTATGTTTGGCCTGGGTGACTGTGAGCCGCTAACGCCCGATCGTTGGCTAAACGAAGGCGATCGGATTAGCATCGGCAACGTAACCTTACAGGTGTTGCATTGCCCGGGTCACACGCCTGGGCATGTCGTCTTCTTTGATGAACAATCAAAGTTACTGATTTCAGGCGACGTGATTTTCAAAGGTGGCGTAGGGCGCAGTGATTTCCCGCGTGGGGATCACAGCCAACTGATTGACGCGATCAAACGTAAACTCTTACCGCTGGGTGATGACGTGACGTTTATTCCGGGTCACGGACCACTCTCTACGCTGGGTTACGAGCGGTTGCATAACCCGTTCCTGCAGGATGAAATGCCGGTTTGGTAACACTACAGATAAATAAAAAGGCCGCGATTGCGGCCTTTTTTGTGTGCGATAGATTACAGAACAGCGACAATCGCTTCGCATAACGGTGCCATGTTGTCTGGCGTCATTCCTGCTACGTTTACGCGTCCTGAAGCAACAGCATAAACACCAAACTCTTCACGTAGACGAAGAACTTGTTCTTTCGTCAGGCCGCTGAATGAGAACATACCATTCTGTTTGATGATAAAGCTGAAATCGCGGTTTGCGCCTTTCTCCTGCAACGTGTTGACGAACAGCAGACGCATGCGCTGAATACGTTGGCGCATGTCAGTCAGTTCCTGTTCCCAGATTGCACGTAGCGCATCGTTGCTCAGAATTGTCGCGACAACTGAGGCACCGTGTGCCGGTGGGTTGGAGTAGTTCGCACGGATGACTGATTTCATCTGGCTAAAGGCACGGTCAACGGTTTCTGCATCGGCAGCGACCAGCGTACAGGCACCTACACGCTCATTGTACAGACCAAAGTTTTTGGAATAGGAACTGGCGACAATCAGCTCTTTATGCAGCGCGGCGAATGCACGCAGACCTTCTGCATCTTCTTCCAGACCACGAGCAAAGCCCTGGTAGGCAAAGTCGAACAGTGGTAACCAACCTTTGTCGACTGACAGCTGAGCCAACGTTTGCCATTGCTCCAGCGTCGGATCAATACCGGTCGGATTATGGCAGCAGCCGTGGAATAATACGACGTCGCCAGCTTGTGCTTCAGCCAGGCTTGCCAGCAGCGCATCAAAGTCCAGTGAATGGTTTGCCGCATCGTAATAGTTATATTCACGCACTTCCAGACCAGCTGAATTAAATACGCTCTTATGGTTCGGCCAGCTTGGGTTGCTGACCCACACGCGTTTTGCGCTGGTGTTTTTTGCCAGGAAATCAGCGGCCACACGCAGGGCACCCGTACCACCAGGGGTCTGTGCTGTACGTGCGCGTTTGTCATTAATCAGTGCACTTTCTTTACCAAACAGTAATTCCTGAGTGCAGCGACCAAACTCTGGAATACCGTCAATGCCAAGATAGTTTTTGGTGGTTTCATTTTCCAGGATATATTGCTCGGCTTTTTTAACGCTGGTCAGTACCGGCGTTTTGCCTGTCTCATCTTTATATACACCGATTCCGAGGTTTATTTTCCCCGGGCGGTCATCGGCACGAAACAAATCAGCCAGGCCCAAAATGGGGTCGGCAGGAGCGGCGGTAATGTTCTCAAACATGACGAGGTTCCATTGTGGTTACAGAAGGGAAGTCCGCTATCAGGTTAACGGTAGATTTACAAAATGCCAACCGTTAGTGACGAAAAGCAGGGGTGTTTTTTGAAGACGCAAGAATACGCTGGCGGAGATAAAAAAACAGGACCGAAGTCCTGTTTTTTAGGCATTTAGCAAAGAGGTCTGCTATTAGAACTGGTAAACGATACCCACTGCAACGGTGTCGTCAGAGCCTACACCCAGTTTGTTGTCAGAATCGATCTGGTTGATGATGTAATCAACATAGGTGGACATGTTTTTGTTGAAGTAGTAAGTCGCGCCCACTTCGAAGTAGTTCACCAGATCTACGTCACCGATACCTTCGATATCCTTACCTTTAGATTTGGTATAGGCGATGGACGGACGCAGACCGAAGTCGAACTGGTACTGAGCAACTAACAGTACGTCTTCAGTTTTGTTCGCATAACCGTTAGAGATACGGGTTGCGTTGCGGGTTTCGCTGTAGTTCGCTGCCAGGTAGATGTTGTTAGCATCGTATTTCACGCCGGTAGCCCACTGCTCAGCTTTGTCGCCATGGCCGCGCAGAAGCGGGTTTTGCTGGGCATCGGTACGGTCAGCCGCGCCGTATGCACCGACGATACCGAAGCCTTCGAATTCGTAGCTTACAGAACCGCCAACGCCGTCACCATTAGAGCGACGAACGTCATCACGCTCGTTTTTACCCAGGTACTGAACAGCGAAGTTCAGGCCTTCAACCAGACCGAAGAAGTTGGAGTTACGGTAAGTCGCGAGGCCACCGTTACGCTGGGAGAAGAACTGGTCGGAAGCCGCAGTATCGCCACCGAATTCTGGCAGCATATCGGTGTAACCCAGTGCATCGTATACGACGCCGTAGTTACGACCGTAATCGAAGGAGCCTGCGTCACCGAATTTCAGACCAGCAAACGCCAGACGGGTTTTGTTCCCTTTCTGAGAGTCGTCACCGCCTTCGGAGTTATTGCCGCTGAACTGGTATTCCCACTGGCCGTAACCGGTCAGTTGGTCGTTAATCTGAGTTTCCCCTTTGAAACCAAGACGGGCGTAAGTCTGATCGCCATTAGGTGCTTAAGCGTTTTCACCGTTGTTCTTGGAAAAATAGTGCAGACCTACAGCTTTACCGTAGATGTCTACTTTATTGCCATCTTTGTTATAAACTTCTGCAGCGTTAGCTGCCCCGGCTACCAGCAGAGCAGGGATAACCACTGCCAGAATATTGCGCTTCATCATTATTTATTACCCTCATCGGTTTTTATATGACACCTGCCACTGCCGCCAATGAATTCCGTCAATAAAAATTTACGGAACTATTGATGAGAGTTTGGTGTCTTTATGTGTCTGCAGGCATCTTTCCATTCAAACTACCGTTTCGCTACTGTCAAAGTGCTACAAATATAAAGATTTAGTTTCAAAAAGAAAAAATGTGTAACAAAATGTTATTTTTATGCAACTTTGTGAACGACTTCAAATTTCAGCTGTCCCTGCGATTGAATTTTGCTCATTTTTATCTATTTATATGATTTTCTTATACTTAATTTTGCTAACGACATTTTTATCTTACCCTGCTTAAAAGAACCATTTTTACAAATGCTTATTTTGGACGTCCAGAACGCCGTGCGGATGGGTAATAAATGCTCTATTTGATCATGAAGTGCTAATCCACAATAAAAATAGTGATTATTTTTTGTTCTTAAATGTTGCAGTGAAATATCACGTAACAGGAAGGGGGAATTTACGGGTTGAGTTTAGTGCGGGATGAGGGTCCATCTACGGTGAAAAATGCAGCAATGCGCTGAACGTAAAAAGGCCAGCAGTGCTGGCCTTTAAGGTTAAAACGATAGCGTTAGAAGCTGGCGTTACGCGGTGTACGCGGGAACGGAATAACGTCGCGGACGTTCTGTACGCCGGTGACATAAGCAATCAGGCGCTCAAAGCCCAATCCGAAGCCGGAATGTGGAACGGTACCGTAGCGACGCAGATCGCGATACCACCAGTAATCTTCTTTGTTCAGACCCATTTCCAGCATACGGGCATCCAGCACGTCCAGACGCTCTTCACGCTGAGAACCACCGATGATTTCACCGATTCCCGGTGCCAGCACGTCCATTGCCGCAACGGTTTTACCGTCGTCGTTAAGGCGCATATAAAACGCCTTAATATCTTTTGGATAGTTTTTAACCACCACCGGCGCTTTAAAGTGTTCTTCGGCAAGATAGCGTTCATGTTCAGAAGACAGATCGACACCCCAGTAAACCGGGTTTTCGAACTGTTTGCCGCATTTTTCCAGAATGCTTACCGCATCGGTGTAATCCACCTGTGCAAAGTCAGCATCAATGAAACGTTCCAGGCGTGATACCGCGTCTTTGTCGACACGTTCGGCGAAGAACTTCATATCATCCGCACGTTCTTCCAGTACGGCCTTGAACGCGTATTTCAGCATCGCTTCAGCCAGACCTGCAACATCGTTCAGATCGGCAAAAGCGACTTCCGGCTCAAGCATCCAAAACTCTGCCAGGTGACGGCTGGTGTTGGAATTTTCCGCACGGAAAGTCGGTCCAAATGTATAAATTTTGGACAGTGCACAGGCATAGGTTTCGCCGTTCAACTGACCAGAAACTGTCAGGAAGGCTTCTTTACCAAAGAAGTCTTTATCGAAATCGACTTTACCCTGATCGTTGCGTGGCAGGTTTTCCAGATCCAGCGTTGACACGCGGAACATTTCACCGGCACCTTCGGTATCGGAAGCGGTGATCAGTGGGGTAGAAACCCAAAAGAAACCCTGCTCATGGAAGAAGCGATGCAGCGCTTGCGCCAGCGTATGGCGTACTCGCGCAACCGCACCAATCATATTGGTACGCGGACGCATGTGTGCGACTTCACGCAGGTACTCAATACTGTGACGCTTCGCAGCCATGGGATAGGTATCAGGATCTTCAACCCAGCCGGTAACTTCAACTTCCGTTGCCTGAATTTCAAAGCTCTGTCCTTGTCCTGGTGACGCAACGACTTTACCCGTTACGATAACCGAACACCCCGTCGTCAGGCGTAATACGTCCTGATTGTAATTGGGCAGAGAATTATTGATGACGGCCTGTACAGGATCAAAGCAGGAACCGTCATAAACGGCGAGGAAGGAGATGCCAGCTTTTGAATCTCGGCGGGTACGCACCCATCCGCGCACGGTGACTTCGCTGTCAACGGCTACGCGGCCCTGGAGTACGTCGGCTACAGGCACAACGCTCATAATATTCTCTCTGTTAATAGTCGGATATATAAACACATGTCCACCCGTAATGGGGGGATACCTATGTTACCTGGCATCTGCAATCAGACAAGCAGAATTCGTAGCTGGAGTGAAAGATTTCGGAAATAAACGTGAAAAGGGAGCCAAAGTGGCTCCCTGGAAAGGCTAGCTGGCTTTTTTAATATGCGGAAGATCGAAGGCTTTACGCAGCGCACGAACAAACGCTTTATCGTGGCAAATGGTTTTGCCAGGACTATCTGACAACTTGGCTACCGGCTTACCGTTACATTCGACCAGCTTGATAACGATATTCAGCGGCTTCACTTGGGGGATATTACACGTCAGGCGTGTCCCGATACCAAAGCTCAGCTGCACGCGAGAAGAGAAGTGGCGATAGAGTTCAATCGCTTTATTCAGATCGAGGTTATCTGAGAACACCAGCGTTTTGCTTTGCGGGTCAATACCCAGTTTTTCATAATGGGCAATGGCTTTCTCACCCCATTCAACCGGATCGCCAGAGTCGTGGCGCAAACCCTGATAGCGGGTTGCAAACTCAACGCCAAAGTCGCGCAAAAACGCGTCCATAGTAATGCAATCGGTCAGGGCGATGCCGAGCTGGTCGGGATATTCGTTCAGCCAGGCGGCCAGGGCAACGCGCTGACTGGTCGCAAGCTCAGGGCTGATTTGCTGATGTGCCTGGAACCATTCATGTGCCTGGGTTCCCATCGGCGTTAATGACAGACGACGGGCAAGATCGTAGTTGCTGGTGCCAACAAACCACGGTTCCTGCTGCAGACGCTGAACAATAGCTTGCTGCACTTCGCGTGAAAAACGACGACGCGTGCCGAAATCCATCAGATGGAAGCGGGACATGTCGACATCTTTCGTTAATGTAGTGAATTCTGCTAACTTGTTTTCCAGCTCAGCCAGTGCCTGCGGCACGCCAGATTCTGGCGAACGGTAACGGTGCACCAGTTCGCTAATTACCGCCAGCAGCGGGACTTCCCACATGATGACTTCACGCCATGGGCCGGTTAAGCGGATGTTCAGCTTACCGTTATCATTGGTGACGTGAACCTGTTCCGGGTTGTAGCGGAAATCACGTAACCAGGTGAGGTAATCAGCTTTAAAGAAAGGCAGGCCGGAGAGCCACTGGTACTCGTCCTCCTGAAGTCGCAGGTGCTGCATAGCGTTAACCTGCTCACGAATAGTGTCGGCATAAATACCGAGCAGGTCATCGCCACGGCAACGAAATTCAGCCGCTACTTGTACATCATAGTAGTGGTGAAAAACGGCTTGCTGCATATGCAACTTATAAGCGTCTGTATCCAGCAGCGAGTGCAGAACAGGAGAAGCGAATTGTGTCATAGGTGCGCAGTAGCATCCTCTCGCGGGAGCGTTTAGTACAATAAACAACTAAGAAAACCGCTGGAGTATACCCTGTTTAGCGATTTATTGAACCCCGATCACACCATAAGCTGTCTTTCTGGTCGAGTGCATTTCGTGCCGCGTGTTATTAAAATGTAGCAAAAAGGGTGTTTGTGCCTGAAAAGATGAACATTCTGCGTAGCGCGATTTACGCAACAGGAATAGACTGAAGCCGAGACTCTACAAAAGATGCTAAAGGTTTTTTATGACACAACAGCCACAAGCCAAATACCGTCACGACTATCGTGCACCGGATTACCAGATTACTGATATTGACTTGACCTTTGACCTGGATGCTGAAAAAACCGTGGTCACCGCAGTGAGCCAGGCTGTCCGTCATGGTGCGTCTGATGCTCCCCTTCGCCTGAATGGTGAAGATCTGACCCTGGTGTCAATCCACGTGAACGATGAACCGTGGACAGAATATAAAGAAGAAGAGGGTGCTCTGGTCATCAGCCACCTGCCGGAACGTTTTACGCTGCGTATCGTTAATGAAATCAGCCCAGCGGCTAACACCGCACTGGAAGGGCTGTATCAGTCCGGCGATGCGCTCTGTACGCAGTGCGAAGCGGAAGGGTTTCGCCATATTACCTGGTATCTCGACAGGCCGGACGTGCTGGCGCGTTTTACCACCAAAATTATTGCCGATAAAACCCGGTATCCATTCCTGCTTTCCAACGGTAACCGTGTTGCACAGGGCGAACTGGAAAATGGTCGCCACTGGGTGCAGTGGCAGGATCCATTCCCGAAACCGTGCTATCTGTTCGCGCTGGTCGCCGGTGATTTCGACGTGCTGAGCGATACCTTTACGACCCGCTCCGGGCGTGAAGTTGCGCTGGAATTATATGTAGACCGCGGCAACCTGGACCGTGCGCCATGGGCGATGACGTCGCTGAAAAATTCCATGAAATGGGATGAAGAGCGTTTTGGTCTGGAGTATGACCTCGATATCTACATGATCGTCGCCGTGGACTTCTTTAATATGGGGGCGATGGAGAATAAAGGTCTGAACATCTTTAACTCCAAATACGTGCTGGCGCGTACCGATACTGCCACCGACAAAGACTATCTCGATATTGAGCGCGTTATCGGTCACGAATATTTTCATAACTGGACCGGCAACCGCGTCACTTGTCGTGACTGGTTCCAGTTAAGCCTGAAAGAAGGGTTAACCGTATTCCGTGATCAGGAATTTAGCTCTGATCTTGGCTCTCGCGCGGTAAACCGTATTAGCAACGTGCGTACCATGCGCGGCATGCAGTTTGCTGAAGACGCCAGCCCGATGGCGCACCCAATTCGCCCGGATATGGTCATTGAAATGAACAACTTCTACACCCTGACCGTGTACGAAAAGGGCGCTGAAGTGATTCGTATGATCCATACCTTACTGGGGGAAGCGAATTTCCAGAAGGGAATGCAGCTTTACTTTGAACGTCATGATGGTAGCGCCGCGACCTGTGATGATTTTGTGCAGGCGATGGAAGATGCGTCGAACGTTGACCTTTCACATTTCCGCCGCTGGTACAGCCAGTCCGGTACGCCGATACTGACTGTGCGTGATGACTATAATCCGACAACGGAACAATATACGCTGACTATCAGCCAGCGTACGCCAGCCACGCCGGATCAGGCTGAAAAGCAGCCCTTGCATATTCCTTTTGCCCTTGAGTTGTATGACAACGAAGGCAAAGTGATCCCGCTACAAAAAGGCGGTCACCCGGTGAATTCCGTACTCAACGTGACCCAGGCAGAGCAGACGTTTGTTTTCGATAACGTTTATTTCCAGCCGGTTCCGGCACTGCTGTGTGAGTTCTCAGCGCCGGTGAAACTGGAATATAAATGGAGCGACCAGCAACTGACCTTTCTGATGCGTCATGCCCGCAATGATTTCTCTCGTTGGGATGCGGCTCAGAGCCTGTTGGCGACCTATATTAAGCTGAATGTTGCCCGACATCAGCAGGGGCAGCCGCTGTCACTGCCGGTACACGTTGCTGACGCATTCCGTGCGATTCTGCTCGATGAGAAAATCGATCCGGCACTGGCGGCAGAGATCCTGACGCTGCCTTCCGTCAACGAGATAGCTGAGCTGTTTGAGATTATCGATCCGGTGGCGATCGCTGAGGTACGTGAAGCGTTAACCCGCACGCTGGCTGCTGAACTGGCAGATGAATTCCTGGCTATTTATAACGCCAATCATCTCGATGAGTATCGCGTTGAGCATGCCGATATTGGCAAACGTACGCTGCGCAATGCCTGCCTGCGCTTCCTGGCTTTTGGGGAAACCCAACTGGCAGACGCCCTGGTGAGCAAGCAATACCGTGAAGCGAATAACATGACTGATGCGCTGGCAGCGCTGTCTGCGGCGGTCGCAGCACAGTTGCCGTGTCGTGACGCGCTGATGCAGGAATACGACGACAAATGGCATCATGACGGTCTGGTGATGGATAAATGGTTTATCCTGCAATCTACCAGCCCGGCAGATAACGTGCTGGAGACGGTACGTGGCCTGTTGAAGCATCGCTCCTTCAGTATGAGCAACCCGAACCGTATTCGTTCTCTGATTGGTGCCTTTGCGGGTAGTAACCCGGCGGCATTCCATGCGGAAGATGGTAGCGGCTATCAGTTCCTGGTCGACATGTTGACCGAACTAAACAGCCGAAATCCTCAGGTGGCATCTCGTTTGATTGAGCCGCTGATTCGCCTAAAACGCTATGATGCAAAACGTCAGGCGAAGATGCGGGCAGCGTTGGAACAGCTGAAAGGTCTGGAAAATCTCTCCGGCGACCTGTTTGAGAAAATTACCAAAGCGTTAGCCTGAGACGTTGACCTGTAGTTTTGTAGGCCGGATAAGGCGGTAACGCCGTTATCCGGCAAAATGCCCGGTGGCGCTCATACTTACCGGGCCTACAACGTCCTGAATGTTTATCCATGCAGTCGGATTGACTGTTCTGCCTCGCCACGCTGCATCACCCGATTCAACACTTCTGCCTCCAGTTCTGCCAGACGCGCCGAACCAATCCGACGTGGTCGTGCAATATCCACCGTTAAATCCAGCCCGATTTTTCCGTCCTCAATCAGCAAAACGCGATCGGCCATTGCCACCGCTTCACTAACGTCATGGGTGACCAGCAGTACGGTAAAGCCGTGCTCTTGCCATAAAGAGACAATCAGATCCTGCATCTCAAGACGGGTTAACGCATCCAGCGCGCCGAGCGGTTCATCCAGTAGAAGCAGGCCAGGGCGGTGAATTAATGCCCGTGCGAGGGCCACTCGCTGTTTTTGCCCGCCGGAAAGAGCGGCAGGCCATTCCTCCGCCCGGTTTTCCAGGCCAACAGCGGCCAGCGCATCACGGGCCGCATCGCGCCATTGGCCTTTCAGCCCCAGACCAACGTTATCAATAACCGTTTTCCATGGCAGCAGACGCGCATCCTGAAACATCATGCGCGTATCATCCTGAATCTCTGCCAACGGGGTGGTTCCGGCAAGTAATGCGCCTGAGGTGGGAGACTCCAGTCCTGCCAACAGACGCAGTAACGTGCTTTTACCTCCGCCGCTGCGGCCCACCACGGCGACAAATTGCCCCGCCGGAATATGCAGATCCAATTGATTCAGCACCGTATTGGCGGCGTATTTTTTTGTCACGGCGCTCAGTAAAAGCGGGGTACCCTGGTTCAAGCGAGCGGTATTCATACGGTAGCCTCCTTCACATGGTAAGCCGGGTTCCAGCGCAGCCAGACCCGCTCCAGCAATTGGGCGCTGACGTCGGCAAGTTTGCCGAGCAGGGCGTAGAGAATAATGGCCACCACGACCACATCGGTTTGCAGAAATTCGCGGGCATTCATCGCCAGATAGCCAATACCGGCATTGGCTGAAATGGTTTCCGCAACGATAAGCGTCAGCCACATCAGCCCAAGGGCGAAGCGTACGCCAACCATAATCGAGGGCAGAGCGCCGGGGAGGAGCACATGGATAAACAGTGAAAAGCCGGACAATCCATAGCTGCGTGCCATCTCCACCAGGCCGCGATCGATATTGCGGATCCCGTGCCAGGTGTTGATGTAGATCGGGAACAGCGTGCCCAGGGCGACGAGAAAAATCTTGGCAGATTCATCAATGCCGAACCATAAAATCACCAGCGGGATCAGCGCCAGATGGGGAACGTTACGCAGCATCTGTACCGATGTATCCAGCAGGCGTTCTCCCCAGCGTGAAAGACCGCTAATCAGTCCCAGCGTCAGGCCAATCGATCCACCAATGGAGAATCCGACCAGTGCGCGCCAGGAGCTGATCGCCAGATGCTGCCAAAGCTCGCCGCTGGAGGAAAGCGTCCAGAAGGCTTCAATAACACCCTTCGGGGAGGGCAGGATGCGGGTGGAAAGCCAGCCCATTGTGGATGCGAACTGCCAGACCACCACCAGACCCACCGGTAAAAACCAGGGCGCGAGGCGCAATAACCACCTGTTTTTCGGTGTTGCCATTAGCTGGCTCCTTAGCTTTGTGCGACTTTACGCGGGATAAATTCGTTCGCCACCGCTTCGCCTTGTTGGTGCAGGCGCTGTGGCTGTGGAATTTCGGGTATAGCGACATCCAGATGTGGGAACAGCAGTTCACCAACTTTGTATGCCTCTTCCAGATGCGGATACCCCGACAGCACAAAGCTGTCGATACCCAGCGCGGCGTACTCGTTTATGCGCGCTGCGACAGTAGGGCCGTCGCCGACCAGCGCGGTTCCGGCGCCGCCACGCACCAGCCCAACGCCTGCCCACAGGTTCGGGCTTATTTCCAGTTTGTCGCGTTTACCGTTGTGCAGCGCGGCCATCCGCTGTTGGCCAACCGAATCCGTTCTTGAGAAGGCGGCCTGGGCTTTGGCAATCGTGTCGTCATCCAGATGGGCTATCAGACGTTCCGCTGCCTGCCACGCCTCATCCGTCGTCTCCCGCACGATCACATGCAAACGAATACCAAAGCGGATCTTGCGTCCAAGCGCTGCCGCTTTGGCTCGCACTTGCTCAATCTTCTCTTTCACCTGTTCAGGCGGTTCGCCCCAGGTCAGATAGAGATCAACCTGCTCGGCAGCCAGGTCTTGCGCGACATCGGAAGAACCGCCGAAATAAAGTGGCGGCCGGGTTGTTGTACGGGAGGAAAAAACAGCTTCGCGCCGCGGACGTGCATATGTTTGCCGTTGAAATCCACCGTTTCCCCCTGTAACAGCCGACGCCAGATCTGGGTGAATTCAGCAGAAGCTTCATAGCGCTCGGTGTGATCAAGAAACACGCCGTCGCCAGCCAGCTCCTGCGGATCGCTGCCGGTCACCAGGTTAAATAACGCCCGGCCGTTAGAGAGTCTGTCGAGCGTGGCGGCCTGGCGCGCGGCAACCGTCGGCGAGGTTACGCTTGGACGCAGCGCGACCAGAAACTTTAATCGCTGGGTGACCGGGATCATGGAGGCGGCGACCAGCCAGGCATCTTCACAGGAGCGACCGGTTGGGATCAAAACGCCGGTAAAACCCAGACGATCGGCGGCCTGTGCGATTTGCTGCAGATAGCCGTGATCGACCGGACGCGAGCCTTCTTCCGTTCCCAGATAATGACCGTCGCCGTGGGTAGGTAAAAACCAGAACATGTTCAGACTCATAATTTTGCTCCTGTCTGCTGAGTGGGTTGCCAGATACGCTGGCGAATATCGATTTTTTTCGGCAGCAACCGGTTGTCATAAAACAGATCGGCGGTTTGTTGTTGCAGGGTGGCAACAGAGGCGCTGACGGGCGAGATGGTCGTTGGCGGGCGGTGATCCAGATAAGACGCAATCACCGGCTCTGGCAGCCCCATGGTTTTGGCCAGCAGGGTAATACTTTGCTGGCGCTGGCTGAGGGTTAACGCATCGGCCTGGCTAAAGGTATCCAGCACGCCAAGAACAAACGCGCCATTTTTCTCGGCATAAGGACGCGCGGCGAGATAAAAGGAGCCGGTCTGTTTGAGGTCTGAGCCGTCTTTCAGCACGCGCACATCACCCTGCAGCAACGCGGCGGAATAGTAAGGATCCCAGATAGCCCACGCATCAACGTTACCTTGCTGGAAGGCTGCTCTGGCATCTGCGGGTGTCAGATATGTTGGTTGAATATCGGTAAATTTCAGCCCGGCCTGTTGTAAGGCTCGCAGCAGTAAATTGTGGGCGCTGGAACCTTTCTGGAAGGCGACTTTATGCCCTTTGAGCTGCGCAACGCTCTGGATCGGGCTGTTTTTGGGCACCAGAATCACTTCGGCTTTTGGTTTGGGCGGCTCGACGCCAACGTAAACCAGATCGGCTCCGGCGGCCTGGGCGAAAATCGGTGGAATGTCACCGGTACTGCCGAGATCGATACTGCCAATATTGAGTGCTTCCAGCATTTGCGGCCCTGCCGGAAACTCAATCCACGAGATTTTGGTCTGTGGGTAGCGTTTCTCCAGTAACTGATGGCTTTTTGCCAGCACCATACTGACGCTTCCTTTCTGGTAACCTATGCGCAGCGCGTCTGGTGCAGACTCTGCGGCATGGACGAGCGTTGAAAGTGACAGCAATCCGGTTAACGCCAGCCACGGCGTGTGACGCTTGAGCAGATTAAGCATGGGCGGCACCTCGCAGAGCATTCAATTGAGGAAGTTGGACATCACGACGATGCAACGCCAGCCAGAAGGTGTCGAGCGCATTATCCAGACGCAGTTGCAGGTTGGGCGTAAACTGCGGTTTATGCTGATAATCAATCACCTGTGAATCATCAGCAAAAACACCGTGCAGGATTTCCTGGGCTTTTAACGCGCTCAGCACCGGCTTAAGCGCATAATCAACGGCCAATAAATGCGCAACGGTACCGCCTGTTGCCAGCGGCAAAACCACTTTGCCTTCCAGTGCGCGTTCAGGAAGCAGATCGAGCAACGTTTTCAACGCACCGGAGTAAGCTGCTTTGTAGACCGGTGTTGCCACAATCAATCCGTCGGCGTCGTGCAGTTGTTCGACAAAGGTTTTCAGCGCCGGGCTGTCGAAGCGCGCATAAATCAGGTCTTCTGGGGCAAAGTTGTGCAGATTCCAGTGACAGACTTCGACATCCTGACCGTTCAGTTTTTCTCGGGCGTATTCCAGTAACGCGCTGGAGCGAGAGGGGAAGCGTGGGCTTCCCGCCAGAGTAATGACGCGCATAATTCCAATCTCCCCTTATAACCAATTGTTCGCTTTTATTTAACATTGATAACAATTTGTGCAGTCTGGCAGAGAGATTTTGTTTATCGAAATGATTTATACGGGATAGAAAAGTTGAAAAATGAATAAAACGGCAGAAGCAGGAAAACGATTGCTATTTATTGCCGCAGGTCAATTCCCTTTTTGCTCGCGATCGCACATAATACGCCCCCGGTTTGCACACCGGGAATCCAGGAGAGTTCATGTACTACCCCTTCGTTCGTAAAGCCCTTTTTCAGCTCGATCCTGAGCGCGCTCATGAATTGACATTCCAGCAATTACGTCGCATTACCGGCACGCCGCTTGAAGCGCTTGTCCGCCAGAAAGTACCCGCAAAACCGGTTACCTGTATGGGGCTGACGTTTAAAAACCCGCTCGGTCTTGCTGCCGGACTGGATAAAGACGGGGAGTGCATTGATGCACTTGGGGCGATGGGATTCGGCTCAATTGAAATCGGTACTGTGACGCCGCGTCCGCAGCCGGGTAACGATAAACCACGTCTGTTCCGTCTGGTTGATGCAGAAGGTTTGATCAACCGTATGGGGTTTAATAACCTGGGCGTTGATAACCTGGTGGAGAACGTCAAAAAATCGCATTTTGACGGTATTCTGGGGATTAATATTGGTAAGAATAAAGACACCCCGGTAGAGAATGGTAAAGATGACTATCTGATTTGTATGGAAAAAGTCTATGCTTATGCCGGCTATATTGCGATTAATATCTCTTCACCAAATACTCCGGGGCTGCGTACGCTACAATACGGCGAGGCTCTGGATGATCTGCTTACGGCTATTAAAAATAAGCAAAACGATCTCCAGGCGATCCACCATAAATATGTGCCGGTGGCGGTAAAGATCGCGCCGGATCTTTCTGTGGAAGAACTGATCCAAGTTGCCGACAGTTTGGTTCGTCATAATATTGATGGCGTTATTGCCACAAATACCACCCTTGATCGCTCCCTTGTTCAGGGAATGAAGAATTGTGACCAAATGGGTGGTTTGAGCGGTCGACCATTGCAATTAAAAAGTACAGAAATTATTCGTCAGTTGTCTCAGGAATTAAAAGGGCAGTTGCCGATTATTGGTGTTGGCGGGATCGACTCGGTGATTGCCGCACGGGAAAAAATGGCTGCCGGTGCTTCACTGGTACAGATTTATTCGGGATTTATTTTTAAAGGTCCGCCGTTGATTAAAGAAATCGTCAGCAATATCTGATCTATGCCTTAATCCGACAACCAGGGCTTTATTTCTAGCCCTGGTTGTTTTATATTCCTTTACTGTTGCTTATTTAAACATTCTGAGCTTTTATTATTAGGGCAATAAACGAAGCGGCAAAAGGATAGTGTCGTAATGGCGATGATTAAGGAAAGGAGAGAAACTGATGCGAATTAAACCCGACGATAACTGGCGCTGGTATTATGATGAAGAGCACGATCGAATGATGCTCGATTTAGCCAATGGCATGTTATTCCGCTCGCGTTTTGCGCGTAAAATGCTCACGCCTGATGCATTTTCTCCGTCTGGTTTTTGTGTCGATGACGCTGCGCTTTATTTCTCCTTCGAAGAAAAATGCCGTTACCTGGATTTAGCTAAAGAACAAAAAGCGGAACTGGTGTTAAATGCGCTGGTGGCTATTCGGTATCTTAAACCGCAAATGCCAAAAAGCTGGCACTTTGTAGCGCACGGCGCGAACTGGTCGCCAGTGGTCGGTGACGCTGCCTGTGTTTATTTAAGCGATACTGAAGAACAGGTAAATCTGTTAGTGGTAGAGCCGGGTGAAAATGCCGCACTGTGTTTGCTTGCACAGCCGGGCGTGGTCATTGCCGGTCGCACCATGCAACTTGGCGATGCGATTAAAATCATGAATGACAGACTGAAACCGCAGGCAATTGTCGACAGTTTCAGCCTTGAGCAGGCGGTCTAACTTTCCAGCCTGATTGCCGTTTTGGGGACACAACTGCAGCAAAGAATCGTTCCGTCATCTCCAATCGCTGATTTTTTCAGTGGGCTGACTTCACCTTCTACCAGCCGAATCCGGCAGCATCCACAAATTCCCGCACGACACGAGTAGGGAACACGGATCCCCTGGTTTTCAAGTTGTTCCAGCAATACCTGCTGATTATTTCCGCGAAACGTTTGACCTTGCCAGTCAATCATCACTGTTGCATCGGGTTGTTGTTGCAAAGCGGTATCATCAGATTCCGCCGCGCCGTACAGCCGGGCGGGTCCGGTTGCCAGTATTTCTACTTCATCACCCACACGAATTACGCCGCTATTTCGGGCGATGAGATTCTGGCCGAAATCGACATCACCGTTGTCTGGCGCTGTACGGAAGGTTTGCAGCGTTGCCAGTGGCTCTCCGGATGGATGTTTCTGACCTTTCTCTGGGCTGACGGTAGTGAAAATACAGCGACTACAGGGTTTAGCCACGTCAAAGATAACGTCGCCGATGCGTATCACTTTCCAGGTATCTTCTTCCCAGGCGCTAGCACCTACAACCACCAGGTTGGGGCGAAACTGTTCCATTTTGATGCTGGCCGGGCAGCGCTGCTGCAGATCGCGCAGAGAGGCCTCGTTTGTCAGGAGATAGGGAAAACCATCGGCAAAAGATAACGGTACGCCATCGTGCCGCTTTACCCGACGCGTCAGTTGTGGGCCAACCCAACGTAACTGCACATCACGGGAAAAGAAACCACTGATCCAGCGATTGATATCCGCTGGTGCGACCCGTGCGGTAAAATGGTTTCCCCACACTTCTGTAGGTGCATCCTGCGTGGAGAAGTCGGCAAAGCGCACTAACGCACTGCTGCCGTCTGGCGCGGTAAGATGTAGGCCGTCATGGAATGGCGACGGGGTAAAACGGACCATTTGCGGGAACTGTCGGGCGGTGATGAACGTTCCGCCAGGTTCAGTGATCATAAATATGCGATCAAAGGCAAGGCCGCTGATATCTGCCAGGGCGTGCGTTAGCCCAATGCCGCGCATTGATTTAACCGGATGGATAAAAAGTCGGGTTAACGTGACCACTGTACAGCCCCTCGAATGAAAATAAGCCTTCAACTTTATGACATACAGCCCATATTAGCTATAATGCGCAGCAATTTTCTCGGAGTAAAAGTGACATTATGAATTCTCTGTTTGCCAGTACGGCCCGCGGGCTGGAAGAGCTGTTAAAAACTGAACTGGAAAACCTCGGCGCATTGGAGTGTCAGGTCGTTCAGGGTGGGGTCCATTTTAAGGGCGACACGCGGCTTGTTTACCAGAGCCTGATGTGGAGCCGCCTGGCCTCGCGCATTATCCTGCCGATGGGAGAGTGCAAGGTCTATAGCGATCTTGATCTGTACCTCGGTGTTCAGGCAATCGACTGGACAGAGATATTTAATCCTGGTGCCACCTTTGCCGTGCATTTTAGTGGGCTGAACGAGACGATTCGTAATAGCCAGTACGGTGCACTGAAAGTAAAGGATGCGATTGTCGATGCCTTTACTCGTAAAAACCTGCCGCGTCCGAACGTAGATCGTGAATCACCCGATCTGCGCATTAACGTTTGGCTGAACAAAGATACTGCCAGCATCGCGCTCGATCTGAGCGGAGACGGCCTGCATCAGCGTGGTTATCGTGATCGTGCGGGTCAGGCACCGATTAAAGAGACGCTGGCGGCCGCCATTGTGATGCGTTCAGGCTGGCAGCCGGGTACGCCGCTGCTCGATCCGATGTGTGGTTCCGGTACGTTGCTGATTGAAGCCGCAATGTGGGCAACCGATCGCGCGCCTGGTCTGCACCGTGGGTACTGGGGGTTCAGTGGCTGGGCTCAGCATGATGAAACCGTCTGGCAAGAAGTGAAAGCTGAAGCACAGGTGCGTGCGCGCAAAGGGTTGGCGGACTATACCTCGCACTTCTATGGATCAGATAGCGATGCCCGCGTGATTGAAAAAGCGCGCAGTAACGCCCGCCGTGCCGGTATTGCCGATCTGATGACGTTTGAAGTCAAAGATGTCGCCAAACTGAGCAACCCGTTGCCGAAAGGACCTTACGGTACTGTTATCAGCAACCCACCCTACGGCGAGCGTCTGGACAGTGAACCGGCATTGATTGCTCTGCACAGCCTGCTGGGACGCACGATGAAAAACCAGTTTGGCGGCTGGAATCTGTCGCTGTTCAGTGCATCACCCGATTTGCTCAGCAGTCTGCAATTGCGCGCGGACAAACAGTTTAAAGCGAAAAATGGCCCGCTGGACTGTGTACAGAAAAACTATCACGTTGCAGAAACGACCGCTGACAGTAAACCTGCAACAGTGGCGGAAGATTATGCCAACCGCCTGCGTAAGAATATTAAGAAGTTGGAAAAATGGGCTCGTCAGGAAGGGATTGAATGCTATCGCCTGTACGATGCTGATCTGCCGGAATATAACGTTGCGGTTGACCGCTATGGCGACTGGGTTGTGGTTCAGGAATATGCGCCGCCGAAGACGGTTGATGCGCAGAAAGCACGTCAGCGCCTGTTCGACATCATTGCCGCTACGCTGTCGGTACTGGAAATCGCACCAAACAAACTGGTGCTGAAAACCCGTGAGCGTCAGAAAGGGAAGAACCAATACCAGAAGATGAACGAGAAGGGCGAATTCATTGAGGTGAGCGAGTATAACGCACGCCTGTGGGTCAACCTGACCGATTATCTGGATACCGGCCTGTTCCTTGATCACCGTATTGCACGCCGCATGTTGGGGCAGATGAGCAAAGGGAAAGACTTCCTTAACCTGTTCTCCTATACCGGTAGCGCGAGTGTACATGCCGGATTGGGTGGCGCGCGCAGCACTACAACGGTAGATATGTCGCGTACCTATCTGGAATGGGCAGAGCGTAACCTGCGACTGAACGGGCTAAGCGGACGTGCGCACCGCTTAATTCAGGCTGATTGCTTGGGCTGGCTGCGTGATGCCAATGAACAGTTTGATCTGATCTTCATTGATCCGCCGACGTTCTCAAACTCTAAGCGTATGGAAGACTCGTTTGATGTGCAGCGCGATCATCTGGCGCTAATGAAAGATCTGAAACGTCTGCTACGCAAAGACGGCACGATTATGTTCTCCAACAACAAACGTGGATTCCGTATGGATCTCGACGGTCTGGCTGAACTGGGATTGAAAGCACAAGAAATTACCCAAAAAACGCTTTCCCAGGACTTTGCCCGTAACCGTCAGATCCACAATTGCTGGCTGATTACCTCAGCCTGAAAGGAAAAATAAATGTCATTGATCAGTATGCATGGTGCATGGCTGTCGTTCAGCGATGCGCCACTTCTTGATAATGCAGAATTGCATATCGAGGATAACGAACGCGTCTGTCTGGTAGGCCGTAACGGTGCGGGCAAATCGACGCTGATGAAGATCCTGAACCGTGAGCAGGGTCTTGACGACGGGCGTATTATTTATGAGCAGGATCTGGTTGTAGCGCGTCTGCAACAGGATCCGCCGCGCAATGTCGAAGGCAGCGTCTATGACTTCGTTGCCGAAGGCATTGCAGAGCAGGCGGTGTATCTCAAGCGTTACCACGATATCTCGCATCTGGTGATCACCGATCCGAGTGATAAAAACCTGCAGGAACTGGCGAAGGTTCAGGAACAGCTGGATCACCACAATCTGTGGCAGCTGGAAAGCCGTATCAACGAAGTACTTGAACAGCTTGGGCTGGAGCCAGACATGGAGCTGGCATCGCTTTCCGGCGGCTGGCTGCGTAAAGCCGCGCTGGGCCGGGCGTTAGTCAGCAATCCGCGCATATTGCTGCTGGATGAACCGACCAACCACCTGGATATTGAAACCATCGACTGGCTGGAAGGGTTCCTGAAAACCTTTAACGGCACGATCATTTTTATCTCCCACGACCGTTCGTTTATTCGCAATATGGCAACGCGCATTGTCGATCTCGATCGCGGCAAGCTGGTGACCTATCCGGGTAATTACGATCAGTACCTGCTGGAAAAAGAAGAAGCGCTGCGGGTAGAAGAGCTACAGAATGCGGAGTTTGACCGCAAACTGGCGCAGGAAGAAGTCTGGATCCGTCAGGGTATTAAGGCGCGTCGTACCCGCAATGAAGGTCGTGTGCGTGCGCTGAAGGCCATGCGTCGGGAGCGCGGTGAGCGTCGTGAAGTGATGGGTACGGCGAAGATGCAGGTTGAAGAAGCGAGCCGCTCAGGCAAGATTGTCTTCGAAATGGAGAATGTTGATTACCAGGTTGACGGGAAGCAACTGGTAAAAGATTTCTCCGCGCAGGTGCAGCGCAGCGACAAAATTGCCTTAATTGGACCTAACGGCTGCGGCAAAACGACGCTGCTTAAACTGATGCTGGGACAATTGCAGGCTGACAGTGGTCGCATCCACGTCGGGACGAAGCTGGAAGTTGCCTATTTCGACCAGCACCGTGCTGAACTGGATCCGGATAAAACCGTGATGGATAACCTTGCCGAAGGTAAGCAAGAGGTGATGGTGAACGGTAAGCCGCGCCATGTGCTGGGCTATCTTCAGGACTTCCTGTTCCATCCGAAACGCGCGATGACGCCGGTACGTGCATTGTCTGGCGGGGAACGCAATCGTCTGCTGCTGGCGCGTCTGTTCCTGAAACCCAGCAACCTTTTGATTCTCGATGAACCCACCAACGATCTCGACGTCGAAACGCTGGAACTGCTCGAAGAGTTGATTGACGGTTATCAGGGGACCGTATTGCTGGTAAGCCACGACCGTCAGTTTGTTGACAATACGGTTACCGAGTGCTGGATTTTTGAAGGTGGCGGCAAGATTGGTCGTTATGTGGGCGGTTATCATGACGCACGTGGCCAACAAACACAGTATGTGGCGTTAAAACAACCCGTTGAGAAAAAAACTGAGGAAACTGTTGCACCTAAAGCAGAAATTGTAAAACGCGGCACAAGCAAACTAAGCTATAAACTACAGCGCGAACTGGAGCAGCTTCCTGCATTGCTGGAATCGTTGGAAGCTAAGCTGGAAACATTACAAGCTCAGGTGGCTGATGCCTCATTTTTCAGTCAACCGCATGAGCAAACGCAGCAGGTATTAGCTAATCTGAACGAAGCGGAACAAGAACTTGAGCAAGCCTTTGAGCGCTGGGAGTATCTTGAGTCTTTAAAGAATGGCGCATAATTAAAGGAGCACATATGTGCGAACATCACCATGCCGCGAAGCATATTTTGTGCTCGCAGTGTGACATGCTGGTGGCGCTTCCTCGCCTTGAGCATGGTCAGAAAGCGGCATGTCCACGATGTGGCACTACGTTAACTGTTGAATGGGACGCGCCAAGGCAGCGTCCCACCGCCTATGTTTTAGCGGCACTTTTTATGCTGCTTTTGTCCAACCTGTTTCCCTTTGTGAATATGAATGTCGCAGGGGTGAGCAGCGAAGTCACGTTGCTGGAAATCCCCAGTGTTCTTTTTTCGGAAGACTATGCCAGTCTCGGCACTTTCTTTTTGCTCTTCGTGCAACTGGTTCCCGCTTTTTGCCTGCTGACTATTTTACTGCTGGTGAATCGGGTTGAGATGCCGGGGCGGCTCAAAGCGCGGTTAGCGCGCGTCTTGTTCCAGTTAAAAAGCTGGGGAATGGCGGAAATCTTCCTCGCGGGCGTGCTGGTCAGTTTTGTTAAGCTCATGGCCTATGGCGATATCGGTGTGGGCAGTAGTTTCATCCCGTGGTGCTTCTTTTGCCTTCTCCAGTTACGCGCATTCCAGTGTGTTGATCGTCGCTGGCTGTGGGATGATATTGCGCCTATGCCGGCTATCAAACAGGTCTTAAAGCCAGGCGTACCCGGTATCCGGCAAGGATTGCGTTCCTGCTCCTGTTGCACAGCTATTCTTCCGGCTGAAGAGCTGGTGTGTCCGCGCTGTCAAACGAAAGGCTATGTGCGACGTAAAAACAGTTTGCAATGGACACTGGCATTACTGTTCACGTCGATCATGCTTTATCTTCCCGCCAATATTCTGCCGATTATGATCACCGATTTGCTCGGGTCAAAGCTGCCGTCAACCATCCTTGAGGGTGTGGTTTTAATCTGGAGCGAAGGTTCTTATCCCGTGGCTGCGGTTATCTTTATCGCCAGTATTCTGGTGCCGACGTTGAAAATGATCGCGATCGCCTGGCTATGCTGGGATGCCAAAGGGCATGGCAAACGCGACAGCGAACGTATGCACCTGATTTATGAGGTGGTGGAATTTGTCGGTCGCTGGTCAATGATCGACGTTTTTGTTATTGCGGTGCTCTCAGCGCTGGTGCGTATGGGAGGGTTGATGAACATTTATCCTGCAATGGGTGCTTTGATGTTTGCTTTAGTCGTCATTATGACAATGTTTTCTGCGATGACGTTTGATCCACGTCTGTCGTGGGACCGTGAACCAGAACCAGGCCATGAGGAGTCCTGACAGCATGGAATCTAAAAGTGGGGAAGCCAAAGTGCAGAAGGTAAAAAACTGGTCGCCCGTGTGGATATTTCCGATCGTCACTGCACTCATTGGCGCATGGGTTCTGTTTTACCACTACAGCCATCAGGGGCCGGAAGTCACGTTGATTACGACCAATGCCGAAGGTATTGAAGGGGGTAAAACGACGATTAAAAGCCGTAGTGTGGATGTCGGCGTGGTTGAAAGCGCTACCCTGACGGATGATTTGACCCATGTGGAAATTAAAGCACGTCTCAATTCCGGGATGGAAAAGCTGCTGCATAAAGATTCGGTCTTTTGGGTGGTGAAGCCGCAAGTGGGACGTGAAGGTATCAGTGGCCTGGGAACGCTGTTGTCCGGGGCATATATTGAGCTGCAACCCGGTAATAAAGGCAGCAAGCTGGAAAATTACCAATTGCTCGATTCTCCACCGCTGGCACCGCCTGATGCAAAAGGGATCCGCGTGATCCTGGACAGTAAAAAAGCAGGACAATTGAGTCCGGGTGACCCGGTTCTGTTCCGTGGATATCGCGTGGGCTCGGTTGAGACCAGTACGTTTGATGCGCAAAAACGTACGATCAGTTACCAGCTTTTCATCAATGCGCCAAACGATCGACTGGTAACCAGTAATGTCCGTTTCTGGAAGGACAGCGGTATTGCCGTCGATCTCACTTCGGCGGGTATGCGAGTGGAAATGGGCTCGCTCACCACGCTGTTTGGCGGCGGAGTCAGCTTTGACGTACCGGAAGGGCTGGAACAAGGCCAACCGGTTGAACAGCACTCCTCTTTTAATCTGTATGACGATCAAAAAAGTATTCAGGATTCCTTGTATACCGATCACATTGATTACCTGATGTTCTTCAAGGACTCAATTCGTGGTCTGCAACCGGGGGCGCCGTTGGAGTTCCGTGGCATACGCCTGGGTACCGTAAGTAAAGTGCCTTTCTTTGCGCCAAATATGCGCCAGGTATTTAACAACGATTACCGCATTCCTGTTCTGGTGCGTATCGAACCTGAACGGCTGAAAGCGCAGTTGGGTGAAGACACCGATGTGGGGGCTCATCTTGCTGAGTTGCTCAAACGTGGACTGAGAGGGTCATTGAAGACGGGGAACCTGGTGACCGGCGCGCTGTATGTCGATCTCGACTTTTACCCGAAAGAGCCGCCAATTACAGGAGTGCGCGAGTTTAATGGTTATCAAATTATTCCGACAGTGAGCGGCGGTCTGGCGCAGATTCAGCAGCGTCTGATGGAAGCGTTGGATAAGATTAATAGTCTACCGCTGAACCCGATGATTGAGCAGGCAACCAATACGCTGTCGGAAAGCCAGCGCACGATGAAGCATCTGCAAACTACGCTGGATAACATGAATAAGATCACGTCCAGCCAGTCGATGCAGCAGCTTCCTGCGGATATGCAGAATACGTTGCGTGAACTGAATCGCAGCATGCAGGGCTTCCAGCCGGGTTCTGCGGCCTACAACAAGATGGTGGCAGATATGCAGCGTCTTGATCAGGTACTGCGTGAGCTGCAGCCGGTTCTGAAAACGCTGAACGACAAGAGTAACGCGCTGGTGTTTGAAGCGAAGGACAAAAAAGATCCAGAGCCGAAGAGGGCGAAACAATGAAAAAGTGGCTAGTGGTGATGATGGCGGTCTGGCTGACGTCATGTAGCTCCAGCGGAGAGAATAAAAGCTATTATCAGCTCCCCATTGCGCAAGGGGGGGTACAAAGTTCAGCTAATCAGGGCAACCGCCTGCTGTGGGTTGAACAGGTTGCAGTACCTGATTACCTGGCGGGGAATGGTGTGGTGTACCAGACCAGCGACGTGAAGTATGTGATAGCGAATAACAATCTCTGGGCCAGCCCACTGGATCAGCAGTTGCGTAATACCCTTGTCGCAAATCTCAGTATGCAACTTCCTGGCTGGGTGGTTGCATCTCAGCCGTTGGGAAGCACCCAGGATACGCTTAACGTGACGGTGACAGGCTTTCACGGACGTTACGATGGCAAAGTGATTGTCAGCGGTGAATGGTTGCTTAATCACCAGGGGCAATTAATCAAGCGTCCGTTCCATATCGAAGTTGTACAGACGCAGGATGGCTACGATGAAATGGTGAAAGTTCTGGCCATCGCCTGGAGTCAGGAAGCGACGGCAATCGCACAAGAGCTGAAACGCATTCCATAAGCTTAAATAATTGTAAATTATGCCGCCTCAGGCTCATCGCCAGAGGCGGTTTTTTTATTTTTTTAGTGGTTGAGGTAGCTGTTCTGACAGAGAATTTTTGTACAAATGATTTACCAGCTAGCTCACAAATATGACACTGGCGTGAATTTTGCGCATTGACGAGCCTGATGTTTAGGGGTATTCGTTTAGTGTGATTGCACACTTAGTAATCACTGTTTTCTTTTCCACCAGACCCAAAAATGAGGGAAACGAGGCATGAAGAGACAAAAACGAGATCGCCTGGAACGGGCACATCAACGTGGATATCAGGCCGGCATTGCCGGACGCTCAAAAGAAATGTGTCCCTATCAGACGCTGAATCAGAGGTCATACTGGCTGGGAGGCTGGCGAGAAGCCATGGGGGATAGGGTTTTAATGGCCTGATTCTGTCTCTTTAGATAAAAGAAACCTCCGCAGAGCGGAGGTTTCGCCTTTTGTAGACCGGCGAATTAACGTACGTGGTCATTAGGCCATGTCGCACACCAGATCTACAGATGTCTGCAATTAGAACGCCGAGGTGTCCTGGAACAGACCCACTTTCAGATCATTTGCGGTGTAGATCAGACGACCATCAACCAGCACTTCACCATCAGCCAGACCCATGATCAGGCGGCGGTTAACGATGCGTTTGAAGTGAATGCGGTAGGTGACTTTCTTCGCGGTCGGCAGAACCTGACCTGTGAATTTCACTTCGCCCACGCCCAGCGCACGGCCTTTACCTTCGCCGCCCAACCAGCCGAGATAGAATCCAACCAGCTGCCACATGGCATCCAGACCCAGGCAACCTGGCATTACCGGATCGCCGATAAAATGGCATCCGAAGAACCACAGGTCCGGGTTGATGTCCAGTTCAGCTTCCACATAACCTTTGTCAAAGTTGCCGCCGGTTTCGGTCATCTTGATGACACGATCCATCATCAGCATGCTTGGTGCAGGCAGTTGTGGGCCTTTAGCACCAAACAGCTCACCGCGACCAGAGGCAAGAAGGTCTTCTTTTGTATAGGATTCGCGTTTATCTACCATGTTCTCTGTAAGCCTTATTTTATTGAAGCACGCAGGATAGCTAACACGTGTACGCTGAACAAGTCCGATCAGTTCGGAATAATCCAATTCAGCCAACGTAGCGGCCATGGAAAACGATGACGGCCTTCCTGTTGCGTTGCCGCAGCAATACGCTCCTGGATAGTTTGCATCAGCGTCGTCTGACCTTCGCCATCCCACACCAAATTTAATAGCAGTGGCAGCGCATCGGTTACGTCGTCTACTGCCCAGATAGTGAATTTTTCTTCTTCAACTGCCTGCAGCAGTGCGGGTGGCAGGCTCAGATGTCTGACGTTGGCTGTAGGGATAATCACCCCCTGAGTCCCCGTTAATTCACGCTGCTGGCAGATGGCAAAGAAGCCTTCAATTTTCTCATTCAGACCGCCGACAGGTTGAGCACGACCAAACTGATCGACAGAACCGGTTATCGCGATGCTTTGATTGACAGGAACGTCAGCGAGGGCGCTGATCAGCGCACACAGTTCTGCCATTGAGGCGCTGTCACCGTCTACTTCACTGTATGATTGCTCAAATGTCAGAGAGGCAGAGAACGGTATTTGTTGTTCAAGCTGGAGTTCCGACATCAGGAACGCCTGCATAATCATCATACCTTTGGCATGAATATTTCCGCCCAACTCTGCTTTACGTTCAATATCGGTAAATTCGCCATCGCCAATATGCACGACGCAACTGATACGTGAAGGTTCACCAAACGCGCGGGGATGACCTGGAAATTCAATCACCGACAGGGCGTTTATTTGCCCAATACGCTCGCCTTCCGTTTCAATGAGGATCTGCTCTTGCAGGATCTCATCCTGCATCCGTTCAGAGAGGAATCCTTCTCGCCACTCACGTTGAGCAAGCATCAGACTCAATTGCTCCGCAGTGCAGGTATCACCGTCGCAAAGAGGGGACACTTCTTTGAACTGGCGAGTGATCCATAGCGGATTAAGCGGCAGCGTGTCCTGTTCGCCGGTATAGCGAACGGCTTCGCGGATGAGAACCTGCCATGCATCGGCAGCGGGATAGGGCAGATTGTTGCGTCGGGCAGTATGCGTTACCCACTGACACCACTGTGTCATGGTTTCGGCATCCACTATCTGCAAGTTATCCTCAAATTCGCTGTAGATAGCCTGTTCTGCCAGTTCTGGTTCCATTTCCTGGAAGTCTGCCAGCGATTCACGTTCGCCGACCAACACCACTTTCAGTTTAAGCGGCATAGAAGGGACGGAGACTGGCAGGGGGCGAGACTCGTCAAAGGCTACCCAGTCAAAACGCTCGTGGCTGACAATGGCTTTCAGGCGCATCCACAACAACGGCTGAGCCAAAAGTGTGCGCAATGAGATAACCAGCACACCGCCGTTGGCCTGATGGACCAGTCCCGGTTGCAGCGTAATTTCGCCATTGAACTGGCGCAGACAGCCAAACAGCTGTTCGGCCTCAACCCAGTCCGCATTAACCACCTGAGTTAACGTTGCAAAGTTGTCGTCTGCTTTCTCCGCTGCGCGGTAACGAATAGTGTGGCCGGATACATCGTAATGCCCCCCGGTTAACCTATCGGCATCCGTATGCAAGGTACGTGCAGCCGTTGCAATAAGATTGAGATACTCCAGCTCTTCGGGCGCTTTCACCAGCATAAACGAGGACGTAGCCCAGTGCTGAAGAAGCTGCTCTAGCGCGAATTGTAAACGTGGCTGAGTATCACTGAGTAAGGTATCGGTGTCGTCAGTGACGTGCGGCTGTGCAAATATTTCCTGATAGCTGTCGGTATCAGGAACCAGATCACGCCATGCAAGTTTCGTAATGGTCAAAGTTGATGTTTTTTAGTCTGTTGTAAAAAACGAGATTATACCGTAACCATCAGCACTGCACACGTGGAAAGCACCGCTAAACGGATGTGATGACGCGCGACAGTTCACAGGCTGGATATTCTTTTCTTCAGATGCCCAAAAAGCTGATATTCTGATAAGAGTTACACGGTAACATTGAGATCGCAATGAAATATCAACAACTTGAAAATCTTGAAAGCGGATGGAAATGGAAGTACCTGGTGAAGAAGCATCGCGAGGGGGAGTTGATTACCCGCTATGTGGAAGCCAGTGCTGCCAAAGAAGCCGTTGATTTGTTGCTAACCCTCGAAAATGAACCGGTTCGGGTCAACGCCTGGATTGAAGAATACATGAACCCAGCACTGCTCAATCGCATGAAGCAAACGATCCGGGCGAGGCGTAAGCGGCACTTTAATGCAGAACATCAACATACGCGTAAGAAATCGATCGATCTGGAGTTTATGGTCTGGCAGCGTTTAGCCGGGCTTGCGCAGCGACGTGGTAAAACGCTCTCAGAAACGATTGTGCAGTTGATTGAAGATGCGGAGCATAAAGAAAAGTATGCGAACAAGATGTCGACATTGAAGCAGGATCTTCAGGCGTTACTGGGTAAAGAGTAGGGTACGGGTAACGTCAATATGGAGCGTACCTGTGTTTTTGAATGATATGCAGGTAAAAAAAAACCCCGCCTGGCGGGGTTTTTTTATAAGACGATAACTTAAGCCTGAGGCTGAGTTACAACGTCTTTGATACCTTTAACTTCGATCTCAACACGACGATCCGGAGCCAGGCAGTCGATCAGTGCAGCGCGAGCTTTCACGTTGTCACAGGTGTTGCCAGTAACCGGGTTGGATTCGCCCATACCACGTGCGGAGATTTTGTCAGAAGGGATACCTTTAGAGATCAGGTAATCAACAACGGACTGAGCACGTTTCTCAGACAGACCCTGGTTGTAAGCGTCAGAACCGATGCGGTCAGTGAAGCCCAGAACAACGACGGAACCGTCTTTCGGATCCAGGTTGCTCAGCTGGCTGTACATCTGATCCAGAGCCTGCTGGCCTTCTGGTTTCAGAGTCGCTTTGTTGAAGTTGAACAGAACGTCAGACTTCAGAGTGAAGTGTTTGGTCTGTACTTCTGGAGCCGGAGCCGGAGCCGGAGCAACTACCGGAGCTGCTTCTTCCTGCTGGCCGAAACGGTAAGAAACACCAACGCTCAACAGACCGTTGTCTGGACGACCACCAACGGTGTTCGCGTCACCGATGTTGTTAGTCCACTGGTATTCCAGACGGGTAGCGATTTCAGGAGTAATTGCATACTCTACGCCGCCAGCGAATACTGGGGATACACCAGTGTCGTGGTCTTTGAAGCCGTCGTTGTTTTTAGCATCTGCACGCCAAACCATACCACCCAGACGGGTATAAACGTCCAGATCGTCAGTGATTGGGTAACCCAGTTTAGCGGTCAGCTGAACGCCCTGAGCTTTGAATGCGCCATTTTCAGTGTTGCCTTTGTACGGCATACGACCTAACCAGTCGTAACCCATTTCAAAACCAACGTACGGGTTAACCTGGTAACCACCGAACGCACCAGCACCCAGTTGGCTTTCGTGGGTCGGTCCGTTGTTGTTGATCTGATTGTTGCCGATGTCATGGAACTGGGACCAACCCAGTTTAGCACCAGTATACCAGGTGTTATCTTTCGGAGCGGCCTGCGCCACGGTAGCGAAACCAGCCAGTGCCACTGCAATTGCGATAGCTGTCTTTTTCATTTTATGCGCCTCGTTATCATCCAAAATTCGCCATGAATATCTCCAGAGAGATAACACGGTTAAATCCTTCACCCGGGGACCAGTTCAATAGTTACTCTACCGATATCTGCGGCTTAAGCCGAGCACCCCTGGCGATGTAAAGTCTACAACGTACTCGAAAACTTACAAGTGTGAACTCCGTCAGGCATATGAAAAAAAAAGGCTTGTATACACAATATTTAACATTTATGGATGATTAATTGTACAGCCACTATCGCGGAAACCGCTTCACACAGGCGTTCTCACAAAAAATGTGTTAAAGCTCAAAGCTGAATTTGAGGGTGAAAAAAAATTCCAGGATAATTCCTAATTTTACTCAATGATACAAATTCGAGTGAATTTTTAGCCCGGAATGGTGTCTCCCCGCAAGTGTCTGAGCGCGTACAGGACGCATGATAAATCCCATTGCGTTTCCCTCATCTGCCGCTTTTACCAGTTCTGCATGTTCATCTTCTGTTAATTCTTCCGTCAGCCAGCCGATAACCACACTGTAATTCCCTGTGCGCAGCGCACGGACCATTGATTCCAGCGTATGGCAGGGAGAGAGTTGGCTAATTTGCATGACTTTCGTCAATGGGAGCCCGGCCGACTGCACCCACTCGCGGCTCAGTTTTTGCTGAGGCGTCAGCCAGAGCTGCCAGCGCGACTGCTGACCTAATTGCTGAAGCAGAGGAAGAAGCAGGAGTTGCGTCATCATGGGCTGGTCCTCGCGATAGACCACTTCACTGATAAGCCCAGCGGTAGTGTGCTCTGACGACACGCGCGCAATTTTGCTTGATGCGGAAGAGAACGACGAAGAACGATTTGCGTAGCCTGAAGTGTACATAATCAATCCAGCCCTGTGAGTTACTGTATGGATATACAGTAACCCTGCTATCACCAAAGATCAACCTTATTTTCTGAAACAGGTTCGCAGTTTTTGGTTGTTGTTATGGGAAAAACAAAATTCATCTTGCCCCTTGCGAATAAGTTGCCTATTTTCGTCATTAACGGATCCGCTACTGCAAATCATTTTATTACGTTATGATTTAAAAGGATTTTTATGAAAAAACTTTCTTATGCAAGGATCTATAAATCACAAGAATATCTGGCGTCATTGGGGACTATTCGTTATCGATCGCTGTTTGGTGGTTATAGCCTGACAGTTGACGACACGGTATTTGCTATGGTCGCCAGTGGCGAGTTATATCTTCGGGCCTGTGAACAGAGCGCGCCGTACTGTGTAAAACATTCCCCTGTCTGGCTGACATTTATAAAACGTGGACGTCCGGTGGTGCTCAATTATTATCAGGTGAACGATACGCTGTGGCAAAACCAGCAACAACTGGTGTCGCTATCACGGTATTCACTGGATGCGGCGTTAAAAGAAAAACAAAGTCGTTTTGCACAGCATCGCCTGCGTGGACTGCCGAACATGACATTTCATCTGGAAACTCTGCTGAATGAAGCAGGTATAAAAGATGAAAGCACATTACGCATGTTGGGGGCAAAAATGTGCTGGTTGAAACTGCGACAGGTTAATCCCGCCCTGACGGTGAAAATACTCTATGCCCTTGAAGGCGCGATTGGGGGGATTCATGAGGCGGCGCTCCCGGCGATTCGTCGCCAGGAGCTTGTGGAGTGGGTGAGTTCTCTTACGCCTGAACCGGTGTACTAGACGGCAATGCGGCAATTTGCTGCTGTAATCGTCTGATTTCTGGTAGTAGTGCTATCAATAGGCCAACTTGCTGTACGACCAGCGGTTCTTTACTGTCCGGGCGTGGTTCAAGATGCTGAATCCGTTGCTTCAGTCCTTCAAGCGCCTGGTATACGCGCTGCTCGTCAGCGGGTTGATGGTGCAGTGCATCATCAACATAGCAAACGGCGTCGTCCAGTAATGCCAGAACGTCCGGGTTAGTTAACTGTTCACGGTGTGCGCCCAGCGCTGAGATATAACTGGTAAAGGTATGGTTGAGGCACAGCAAGCGGAATGCCGTTTCGCGCGTTTGGGCGGTGACATCCGGTTCACTCGACATATTCGACACCACGGATGCCAGCTCCGCATCACGATTATGCGCATCACGGCGTGCAATACGGTATGCCAGACGATTGTCTCGCCCCTGATGATATTGTTCGAGAATGGCGTCAAGGTAACGACAGTTTGCATCGGTCGCCCGTTCAATCACCCGTGGCAGGTTGCGAAAACGCCAGTCTGGCCAGATGAAACTGACGGCTGCCCATGCGATGGCACAACCTATCAGCGTATCGATGACGCGCGGCAGTGCGACTTCAAACCCTTCTCCAAGCAGGTTAAAGCACAGCAATACGAGCAACGTGATAAACATTGTTGCATGCGCGTACTGAACATTGCGGAAAGCGAAAAAGAGCACGCCAGTGATCACCAGCAGTATTAATTGCCCTTCCAGAGATGGGACGAACCACAGGATGGGCAACCCAATCGCTATCCCAACTAATGTGCCGATAATCCTTAACGCCAGACGATGTCGTGTGGCGTTGTAGTTGGGCTGGCAGACAAACAGGCTGGTCAGCAGGATCCAGTAGCCATGGTTCATACCCGTTATCTGGATAATGGCGTACCCGACGCAGAGCACCAGCGACATGCGAACCGCGTGACGAAACAGCGCCGACTCCGGCGTAAAATTGCGACTCAGACGCAGCCAGATATCACTGAATCCATGCGGACTATCATCGGCAAGCTGATTTTCTGACTCATTGCGCGAGAGTACCTGAGCCTGCTCAGACTCAATGGTGGCGAGTTGCGCATCGATAGCCCGCAGATTTGATAGTAAGAATCCCAGCGTATTGAGCAGATCTGCAGGGGCACCGCTTGCACGCATGCGCTCAAGGGCGGCATCGATATGTGTAAAGACGCGCTCAAAGTGTGGATCGTGCTGGTAAGGGGTGCGTAGCAAAATGCAGCGAGACAGTTGTGTACAGGCTTGTCCCTGCATCGACATTAATCGCTGGAAACGAAACATCACATCGCTGTGACGGAAATGGTCGCGTAGCGTCTGGTACTGAATATGTGAGGAACTTGCGCGTTCGTGAATATCCTGTGCGACAAAATAGTAATGCAGTGTGCGGCGGGTTCCTCGCTGTCCACGGTCACCGCGCAGACGGGTCAGTAATGATATTTTTGTTTGGTTCAACGTCGCCATCAGTTGCCCATTGGCCAGCGCTAAGTCATACAAGGGGGCCTGGCTTTCGTCTTCGATGTCGGGATCAAAAAGGCGGGATTTCAGCTCCAGGTAGTGTGCCAGCTGTTCGTAGCTGCGCGCCAGATTGTCCTGCAGTGGACGAATCGGGAACAGAAGGTGACCGATAAGCGTCAGAAGGTTATACCAGATGGCGCCAGCAAGCAGCAGGATCGGTTGCTGGTACCACTGATCGTAAAGTGATGTGCCCAGCATGGTGTAAATGGCGATCAGTAATGCACCAAAAGCGATGGTCGCATAACGCTGACCTAAGCCTCCCAGCAAAATAAAGCCGCTGGTGGAAAGCGTTAATCCAATCGCGAAAAGCCACGGCCAGGGGAAGAGCAATTCGACGGAGGCCGAGGCAATAAAAAAGCAGATCAGTGTAATGATCAAATTGCGCAGACGACCCGCGAGCCGATCGTCCAGATCGGTCAGCGCGGCAGCAACCATACCCAGCGTTAGCGGGATGGTCAGTTTGACGTCACCCAGCCACCACGGCAGCGCCGTAGTACCGCAAAGTGCGATAAAAATTCGCACGTAGTACAGCCAGGTGCTGTTCCAGGTATAGCGTTTAAGCAGTGGACTTAACATAAAGGCCATCAGTTCCGATTATTCAAAGCGACGACGCGCGTTGGCTTCGCGTGCGGCACGGGCAACTTCGACTGAAACCACGCGACGACCAACGGGCCAGAGTGCAATTGCGGCGATTTTAAAGTTCGCAATACCTACCGGAATACCAATAATCGTAATGCACTGGGCAATACCGGAAACAATATGCATCAGGCACAGCCACCAGCCGAAGAAAATCAGCCAGAAAATATTGAGCAGCGTGCCGCCGGTATTCAGAAGCACGTTTTTACCCGCCGGGTTGAGTTCATCAACGTGAATCGCTTCATTACCGTAGGGGAACAGCGACAAGCGTGTGATTTCCCAGCAGGAGCGGGTCAAGGGTAGTGTGAAGATAAGCACGATACTGACTAACGTCGCCAGTAACCAGGCTAAGGTGGTGGCGAATCCTCCAAGCACAAAATTTAAAATATTCAGAACAGTACGCATAAACCCTCGGTTAACTCTGGTTTTCTGTGAATTTGGCAATTGTAACGTTTTTTTGGGCTGGAGCACGTTTTCTCTGGCGGTTACACTGATAAGCAAACCTCTTCGTGTGGATCCGCGTAAGTCTTATGGAACTGAAAGCAACTTCTCTGGGAAAACGTCTGGCGCAACACCCTTACGATCGGGCCGTTATTCTCAATGCCGGCATTAAAGTCTCCGGCGACCGTCATGAGTATCTTATTCCATTCAATCAGTTACTGGCTATCCATTGTAAAAGGGGCCTGGTATGGGGCGAACTGGAATTTGTGCTTTCTGATGATAAAGTTGTACGCCTTCACGGCACTGAATGGGCGGAAACCCAGCGTTTCCATCATCATCTGAGCATGCTCTGGCAACAGTGGAGCCAGGATATGAGTGACGTTGCAGCAGGGGTGCTACAGGAACAGTTGGATGCGATTGCCGCGCGTACAGGGGAAAACAGATGGCTGACGCGGAGCCAAACATCCGGATTGCAACAACAGATCCGCCGTGCTTTTGACGCGTTGCCCCTGCCGGTCAACCGGCTGGAAGAATTTGATCATTGTCGTGAGGCGTTGCATCAGTGCCAGGCGTGGCTGCAGGACATTGAAGCGTGTCGTTTGCAGCATAACCAGGCATATACCGATGCGATGCTGGCGGAGCATACCGAGTTTTTCCAGAAGATTGAGTCCTCACCGCTGAATCCAGCCCAGGCGCGTGCGGTGGTGAATGGCGAGCAGTCGCTATTGGTGCTTGCGGGTGCAGGAAGTGGCAAGACATCCGTTCTGGTTGCGCGTGCGGGCTGGTTGCTGGCGCGGGGAGAAGCGGCTGCTGAACAAATCCTGCTGCTGGCGTTTGGTCGCAAAGCCGCTCAGGAAATGGATGAGCGCATTCGCGAACGGCTGCAGACGCAAGACGTCACCGCACGGACGTTCCATTCACTGGCGTTGCATATTATTCAACAGGGTAGCAAAAAAGTCCCGACAGTCAGCAAACTCGAAAATGATACTGCCGCCAGAAATAAACTGTTTATCGCCACATGGCGTCAGCAGTGCAGCGAGAAAAAAGCACAGGCTAAAGGCTGGCGACAGTGGTTGGAAGAAGAGATGCAGTGGTCCGTGCCAGAAGGCAATTTTTGGGACGATGAAAAATTACAGCGTCGCCTGGCCTCACGGCTGGATCGCTGGGTTAGCCTGATGCGTATGCATGGTGGAGCACAGGCGGAGATGATCGCCAATGCGCCGGAGGCGATCCGCGATCTGTTCAGCAAACGTATAAAGCTGATGGCACCGTTGCTCAAGGCCTGGAAAAGCGCTCTGAAAGAAGAGAATGCCGTCGATTTTTCAGGATTGATCCATCAGGCGATTGTCATTCTGGAGAAAGGGCGCTTTATCAGCCCCTGGAAGTACATCCTGGTTGATGAATTTCAGGATATCTCCCCACAGCGCGCCGCCCTGTTAGCCGCATTGCGCAAGCAAAACTCACAGACCACGCTATTTGCCGTGGGCGATGACTGGCAGGCCATTTACCGTTTCAGTGGTGCACAACTTTCGTTGACTACTGCCTTCCGGCAACACTTTGGTGAGGGCGATCGCTGCGATCTGGATACGACATACCGTTTTAATAGCCGTATTGGCGAGATAGCCAATCGGTTTATCCAACAAAACCCGCATCAGCTTAAGAAACCGCTCAATAGCCTGGCAACTGGCGACAGAAAAGCCGTTACTCTGCTCGATGAAAGTCAGCTGGATGCGCTATTGGATAAGCTATCCGGCTTTGCGAAAGCAGAAGAACGCATACTGGTGCTGGCGCGATATCACCACCTTAAACCTGCCAGTCTTGAGAAAGCAGCGACCCGCTGGCCCAAACTACAGCTGGATTTTATGACTATTCATGCCAGTAAAGGACAGCAGGCGGATTATGTCATTGTCGTTGGGCTTCATGATGGCAACGATGGTTTTCCGGCCCCGGCCCGTGAGTCGATTATGGAAGAGGCATTACTGCCAATGGTCGAGGATTTTCCGGATGCAGAAGAGAGAAGGTTGCTTTACGTGGCCCTTACGCGTGCCCGGCATCGGGTGTGGTTGCTGTTTAATAAAGACGCGCCATCTTGTTTTGTTGATGAACTAAAACAACTGGACGTCCCGGTAGCGAGAAAACCCTGAAGAACAGGCGGCGGCCGCCGCCTGTCTGGCGATTATTTGAGGCGCTCTGCCAGATAACGGGCGTAATCCGGGATCAGTATGTCCGTCGCATCGCTGAAGTTTGGTGACTGGATAATAAAATCGGCGGTAGATACGTTGGTGGCAACCGGAATATTCCAAACTGTGGCCAGGCGCAGAAGGGCTTTAACATCCGGATCATGAGGCACGGCGTTGAGTGGATCCCAGAAGAAGATCAGCACATCAATTTTCCCTTCAGAGATCAGGGCACCGACCTGCTGATCGCCACCCATTGGACCGCTGAGCATGGCGTTGACATCCATACCGGTCGCGCGTTGAATGAGATTTCCTGTCGTGCCTGTCGCATAGAGGACATGCTTTTCTAACAATGGCTGGTGGCGTTCTACCCAGCTCATCAGCATCTGTTTACAGTGATCATGTGCAACCAGCGCAATATGCTTACGCGCCGGTAAAGTGCGAGTCGTCAGTTCCATAGTACAGCTCCCAAGTTAACCTCACTACAGAGTACTGGAAGCTCTTGACGCTGCAAGAGAAAGACAAAAAAAATGCGTAGGTGAACATAAAGGTCACGAGGGCGGCTGTTTCTCTGCCCATTGCAGAAAATTACTTCGTGTTTGCGCATCGGCCTGCCCAAACCAGTATTTCAAACGCTGTTCGGTAAGTGTTTGCGACTGTGGCGGCACCCGATCCAGTTCAGAGACTCCCGAGAGCAATGCGCTGTCATCTGCCATCATAGTGGCAAATTGTGGGAGTGAAGCGTGCTTAGACGATTTGTTATAGCGTTCAGTCTCGAGTTCGTAATCCACGATTTTTGCCGATGAGGTAATCGACAAAATATCCAGCTTGACCGGAATGGGCATGGAATCGCCATCTAATAGTTCCACACGGGGAGCGTCATCGAAATGCGTCGCGTCACGTTCGTTGTTAAGACGGGGGAGATGAAAATTGACCTGACTAACCAACTGAGTATCAAAACTGATGACCAGCGGAGGAGAAATATACAGACGTTCTTCATGGCTGGAGAGACGAATCGTTTTCTCAACGCGAAAGACAAGCTGATGCCGACCATTCTCCAGCTCAATACTGTCGGCACCGCGCAGTAAAGAGCTGGACACCTTTTTTCCGTCCAGCACCAGAAGGTCAATATCATTAGACAGGCGCAAAGAGGTCGCACAAACGGTTACCGGCAAAAGCAGAGCAATCAGGGCTGTCACAATGCCGGTTTTCATAAGGTTCTCCTGTCCAGAAAATGTTCTGCATAAGATGTATCTAAATTTTTCGACAATCATGTTTACTAACATATAGACATATTTTCCAGTTTAGCTCTCATGCGCCAGTATGGGATGAATGGTTGCGACGTCAGGTTTGTCGTACACTTTGCAAAACAGCCTGGAGGAATACGATGAAAGAGACCGATATTGCTGGCATTTTGACATCTACCCGTACGATTGCGCTGGTAGGAGCAAGCGATAAACCCGATCGCCCGAGCTATCGGGTAATGAAGTATTTACTTGATCAGGGTTATCACGTTATCCCCGTGTCTCCTAAGGTTGCCGGGAAGTCGCTGCTGGGGCAGCAGGGCTATGCGACGCTGGCAGACGTACCAGAGAAAGTGGATATGGTGGATGTCTTTAGAAACTCAGAAGCAGCATGGGGAGTCGCACAGGAGGCTATTGCTATTGGCGCGAAGACCTTGTGGATGCAGCTTGGCGTGATTAATGAACAGGCTGCCGTGCTGGCGCGCGATGCGGGCCTGGCGGTAGTAATGGATCGTTGCCCGGCGATTGAAATCCCCAGACTGGGACTGGCGAAGTAAGGTTGTACTGTTGCCGGATGGCGCATTGTATATCCGGCCTACAACGGTGTTTGTCGTAGGCCGGAGAAATGTTGTCAGTTGCGCAGGCGTGGGGCCTGGAGCTGTTTACGGATTGTCCGTGCCAGTTCATCCATCGACGGTTGCTCTGGATGTTCTTCTTGTAGCTCACTACTCAACTGTGCTTCAGCCAGATACGTATGTACTGGCAGGCCATTATCGTCTTCCATCACCACGTGATACCAGGGAGCGGCGCGAAGTTCGTCGTTTACCGCCAACTCATCAGGTGACGGGTCATCAAGCGAATATTCCGGGTCGATATCCACGACCACTCCGAGGTAACCTAACAGGGAATGGCGGACCTGCTGGCCGATACCGAATTTGCTGGCAATCATAGTCACCTCCCGGGAAATAGATACCCTCTATGTAAGGGTAATATTCCACTTTTCAAGTTACATGATGCGACAGGCAAACCCTTTCAGATACAGCCCTTCCGGGTAGGTAGCGATCACAGGGTGATCGGCGGCCTGACGGAACTGCTCTATAAATTGTACATCACGCCCGGCATCTATTGCGGCATCGGCGATGATTTTCTGAAATAAATCGGTGGTCATCAATCCGGAGCAGGAGAATGTCAGCAGTACGCCCCCCGGATTCAGCAATTGAATTGCCAGCATATTGATGTCTTTATAGCCACGGCAGGCACCCATCAACTGGCTTTTGTTTTCGACAAACTTCGGCGGGTCCATCACGATAACATCAAATTTCTCACCACGATCGCGATAGGCGCGCAGCAACTTGAACACGTCATCACGCACAAACTCGGCTTTGCTCAGATCCAGCTTGTTCAGCTCTACGTTCTGGCGGGCGATATCGAGAGCTTCCTGGGAAGTATCAACGCTGACGACCTGGCGGCAGCCGCCCATTAATGCAGAGACGGCGAATCCACCGGTATAGGAGAAACAGTTCAATACGCGCTGATTTTCCACATAACGACGCGTGGCCAGGCGGCTGTCACGCTGATCGAGGTAATAACCGGTTTTATGTCCGTGCTGAATATCAACCAGCAGTTTCATCCCGTGCTCTTCAATCGGCAGCAGTGCTGGCGGCAGTTCACCCGTGACGGGGCCCTGAGTCAGTTCCATGCCTTCTTTTTTACGCACGGCAACATCGCTACGGTCATAAATAGCGCACTCCGGGAAGACAATCTGCAGGGCGCTAATCAATGCGGCACGTTGATACTCGGCACCTGCACTGAGAAGTTGCAGCACCAGAAAGTTACCGAAACGGTCAATGGTGATGCCCGGCAGGCCATCAGACTCCCCGGCAATCAGTCGATAGCTGTCCAGCCCGTCCTTTTTCGCCAGCCAGTCTCGCCACTTCTGCGCTTGTTGCAAACGGCGGGTAAAGAAATCAATATCGATGGATTCAGACTTGTCAAATGTCCAGACGCGTGCACGGATCTGCGACGCGGGTGAGTACGCGCCGCGTGCTAACCATTTACCCTGATGGTCAACAATATCGATGGTCTCACCGAGGTTGGCTTTACCTTCCATACGTGCGACGGCACCGGAAAATACCCACGGATGGCGGCGCAGTAATGATTTTTCGCGCCCTTTGGCTAACACTAAACGTACACTCATAATTTACTATTCTGTCAATTCAAAGAAATGGGCGCCATTGTCCTGAGTTTTACGTGTATTTGCAACGCGCACCGCGATGATAAGGAGAACCGCAATGTCGAAAGTCTGCATAATCGCCTGGGTCTATGGCCGGGTTCAGGGGGTAGGATTTCGCTATACCACCCAGCATGAAGCACAACGGCTGGGATTGACTGGCTACGCGAAGAATATGGATGACGGCAGCGTAGAGGTTGTCGCCTGCGGTGAAAGCGACCGGGTAGAACAGCTGATGAAGTGGTTAAAAGCCGGGGGCCCGCGTAGCGCCAGGGTAGACAGAGTTCTCAGCGAACCGCATCGGCCTGGCGAAGAGTTAACGGGATTTAGTATCCGCTATTAAATACATTTCACCGGTTTCGGCAGACCGGCAATTTTGGTTGCCTGCTTGGCCGGACCTTTCGGGAACAGGCGGTAGAGATAACGGCTGTTGCCTTTCTCTTCGCCAAATTTGTTGGCCATCGCTTTGACCAGCATACGAATAGCGGGAGAGGTATTAAATTCCAGATAAAACTCGCGTACAAAGCGCACCACTTCCCAGTGTTCCGCGGAGAGCGTAATGCCTTCGTTTTCAGCAATGGCAACTGCCAGCGGCTCGCTCCATTCGGTTGTGTCTTTTAAATAGCCTTCGCTATCAGTACTGATTTCTTTACCTTCAAAGATCAACATAATTCTTCACTGCGTTAGTCAAACTGGTGGCAGTTTACCAAAAAAGAAAGCCCCGCATAAGCGGGGCTGGATAATGCGTGTGGACATCTTAATCGCGGCTGGCGAAGCCCAGAATGCTCAGCAGGCTGACGAAGATGTTGTACAGCGATACATACAGGCTGACG
Source organism: Citrobacter sp. R-1.5.2 (assembly GCF_035064245.1). Lineage (NCBI taxonomy): Bacteria > Pseudomonadati > Pseudomonadota > Gammaproteobacteria > Enterobacterales > Enterobacteriaceae > Citrobacter > Citrobacter sp. R-1.5.2. The sequence continues at coordinate 441,288 of NZ_JASEYC010000003.1, forward strand.
GTTGCACGGATGTAGTTGGTTTCACCACCACGGATGATGTTGCTGGTTTCAAACAGGATGGCACCTGAAGAAATCAGGATAAACACCGCGCTAATCGCCAGATGCAGCGCTGGCAGTTGCAGGAAAATATTCGCAACCATACCAATCAGCACTACCACGATACCTGCCATCAGCATACCGCCGAGGAAGGACATGTCTTTACGCGTGGTCAGAACATACGCAGAACAGCTGAAGAAGACCAGCGCCGTACCACCCAGTGCCATACCGATCACGTCACCCATACCTGCTGACAGGTAAGTGTTCAGAATCGGTCCCAGGATGTAACCCAGGAAACCGGTGAAAGCGAAAGCAGACAGAATACCTACTGGTTTATCTGCCGTTTTGTAGGTCAGGAACATCAGACCATACATACCAACCAGCGTCAGAATCAGACCCGGAGACGGCAGCATCAGTACCGTACTGGCTGTTGCGGTGATCGCTGAAAACGCCAGCGTCAGGCTGAGCAGGAAATAGGTATTACGCAGCACCTTATGCGTGCTGAGTAGCGATGTACGATCGCGCGAAGAACTAATAATACGATCCATGAGTCACTCTCTTATGACAGATGTAATTAATGATGGAGGATAATGAAATCACCGGTAACGACCCAGCGGTTTTACCCATCTTTACGCATTTTAACCCGCCGGGCTTAAGCATATTATTTCAGCAAAAGCATCTGGATTAGATGTTACCACTGTTTATGCAAAAATGTCAGATCGATATCTGATAGGTAACTGAAAAATATTGCGTTATTCCCTACATGCCTTTAAGAGTGACAGCGGTGTCAACATAAAACAGAGCAATAAGGTAAAGGGAATGACTCAACATAAATCGAAGGTATTTACATTTACGCTGTTGGCTGTCTGTTTGATGTCTATCAACGGTGTGGCGAGCGCTGCGACAGTTCCCGCGGGCACAGAATTGGCAGCTCAACAGGAACTGGTCAGAAATAACGGCAGTGAGCCAGCCTCACTGGATCCGCATAAAGTTGAAAGCAACGTTGAGTTTAATTTAATCAGCGATATGTTCGATGGACTGGTGGCCGTAAACCTGGATGGCACTATTGCGCCCCGGCTTGCTGCCTCCTGGGAGAATAAAGATAACACTGTCTGGACCTTTCATTTACGTCCGGGCATAACCTGGTCAGATGGATCGGCTATTACTGCACAGGATGTCGTCTGGAGCTGGCAGCGACTGGTTTCACCGCAAACTACTTCACCCTATGCCTCTTATCTGGGCAATATGCATGTCGCAAATGCGGTTGATATTGCTCAGGGGAAAAAAGATCCCACTACGCTTGGGGTCAAAGCGCTGAATGACACTACGCTGGAAATTACCTTGACGCAGCCGACAGCGGCATTTTTAGCGATGCTGGCGCACCCATCACTGGTCCCGCTGGATAAAGTACTGATTGGCCGCTTTGGCGATAAGTGGACTCGTCCGGAGCACTTTGTCAGCAGTGGTGCGTATAAGTTGTCGCAGTGGGTCGTCAACGAGCGGATTGTTGCCGTGCGCAACCCGCATTACTGGGACGATCAGCATACGGTCATTAATAAAGTGACGTATTTGCCCATCAGTTCAGAGGCCGCAGACGTTAACCGTTACAAAGCCGGGGAAATCGATATTGTTTTTAGTGTTCCGGTCAATCAGTTCGCTCAATTGAAAAAGACGATGGGTGATGAACTCCATGTCTCACCACAGCTTTCAACCTATTATTATCAGTTTAATACCACGCGTGCGCCGTTTAACGACCCGCGCGTGCGTCGGGCGTTGAATATGGCGCTGGATAAAGACATCATCGCACAAAAGGTGATGGGGCAGGGACAACGTGCGGCGTGGGTTATCAGCCAGCCTGAAATTGGCGGGGTAAAATTACATGCGCCGGACTACGCATCATGGCCACTCGACAAACGCATTGCTGAGGCAAAAAAACTGCTGGCGGAAGCGGGGTACGGTCCTGAGCATCCGCTTACCTTAAATCTGCTCTACAACACCTTCGAAACGCATCAGCGAATCGCGATTGCCGCCTCGTCAATGTGGAAGAAAAATCTTGGCGTTGAGGCAAAGCTGCAGAACCAGGAATGGAAAACTATGCTGGATACCATGCACACCGGCAATTTTGACGTCGTACGTTATGCATGGATAGCGGATTACGACGATGCATCGAGTTTCCTCAACATTTTCCGCACAGGCGATAGTGAAAACACCACCCGATACAGTAATCCAGCCTACGATGAAGCGATGCGTAATGCGGCGAAAGCCCGTTCTTTGCCAGAACGTGGGAAATATTACCAGCAGGCGGAAGACGAGTTAGGCGAGGATGTACCCGCTATTCCGGTTTACCACTATGTCCGCACACACCTGGTAAAGCCGTGGGTAGGCGGATTTGCACCGGATAACCGCGGGAATTACTTCACCAAAGATATGTACATCAAAAAACATTAAACAGCAGCATCCCGGATTTGTGCTGAATAAACGGTCAATTTGTTGTTATTTAAGTCGATTAACAACATTTTGGCTGTTTTTCAGGCAAACGAACACATTGGTGCTTTACAGGTCCGTTCGGGATGTTTATAGTGCGCCTCATTGGAAGCGTGGCCGAGCGGTTGAAGGCACCGGTCTTGAAAACCGGCGACCCGAAAGGGTTCTAGAGTTCGAATCTCTACGCTTCCGCCAATTTCTTAACAAAATCAACAGCTTAGGTATTAGTTCTGATTTTGTACTGCATAAAGTATTGCATTAAAAGCCCGTGTAAACGGGCTTTTTTTGTATCTAAAATCCCTGTTTTTCATCAAAAAACTTATCCAGTCTTCATCCCTTCCTATACAACTAAATCCTTTAAAAGCAGTAATCCGAGAGAGGAAGCCTCTGGAAATTTAGTGATCGATGGATGATTTCACACCAATCTTAAGAACCTACCAGCAATAAGCTCAGCTGAACTACGCCATTACTGGACAACCTATTGTTCTGTCAGTTAAAACAACTAAAAATGGTAAAATGGACAGCACAGCAATGAAACGAAGCGAACTCAGGAAAGTATTGGAAGAATGGTTTGACGTTGAACGGTATGAAGCGATAAAGAAACTCACCCTACAGCAATTTTATGTTGAGGTTGAGCGGCGTATCTTGGCCTACAAGATGTTGCTGAGAAGGGATACGTTACCGCCTTTGAACAGATTCTTATTGGATGATTACCGCTATAAGATCCTAAGAGGAGAAATTTTGTTTAGCGGCGACACGTCCACGCAAGGACATGGGCTTGCCAGAACTTACGCAGTGGTCCCCGTAACCCGGAGCAACGCACAATTATATGCGAAAAGTTTAACACTGATTGGAACACATCCTGAAACATCCCAGATAAGTCAGTCTGAATACATGTCGGAGTACCTGAAGGAATCCGGTATCAAAAGTCTGTCCTCAGTTACTGTCGATATATTCCTGCAAGAGGCTTCAACCGAAGACATCATCGAACACCTGAAAGTGCTCATACCCCAATGGAAAAAACAGCTAAAAATGAACGATCCGGGTGTTCGGAAGTATCGTTTTGGCAAAAGCACGTTGAGAAAAATCATCGACTATCGACTCATCCCGATGATGGATCTCATTTTTTGGGGAGCAGATAATAATGACACCAAAATCTCACTTTCACTGATGTCATCGCTGCTGCATGAGAACAGCGAGAAGGATAGGGATGAGGGAATGCTTAAGGTGACTGACTATCCGCTGGCAATGGCGTTGCTGACAGACGAGAACTATCTGAAATCGTTTGAAGATTACATGATGGAAAACAATGTCTTAAAAGACACAAAGATTGTAGATCACGTCAAAGACGAGAAGAAGACGAAAGAAGACAAGTAAAAAAGGGTTACGTTCGCCGTGAGCGAACGTGATCACATCCATCCTCAACCATTTTTTTTCTGTTCACATACCCCCATTTTTTTTGAAAAACTCTTTTGCCAACATCCCTAAAACGCCATAAGCGAATTCGCTATTATTGTCCTCGTTGAAACAACAGAGGAAAAAACAAATGAGAAATGAAATCGCAGGTAAAAGATTAATCCGTGTTCCAGAAGTTCTGAGAAGAGTCGGATTTAGTCGAACCACAATGTATGAGCTTATCAAGGAAGGACGATTCCCGGATAAGGTAATCATAGGGGCAAGATCTGTAGCCTTTGTGGAAAGTGAGATTGATGCATGGATTGAAAATACTATTTCCGATTCACGCAGAAATAATAAATAACATAAAAGAGGAAGCGAAAATGAAAGTGCAAAAAATAGAAATAAATGTTAGCAATGATGATACAAAATACTTTGTTCTGAAAAGCGGGGAAGACTATGACTACTATTTGCGATGTATGCATGAGTATATGGGGGAAAGATTCTATCATAACCTTGAAGACGATGGTTATATGGAGTGTGTTTTAAAATCAATAATAGAGAATGGTAAGAAAGATTTTAATGAGTTCTTGAAAAAACATAAATATAAAGCATCGATTAAAAACGTATATTTTGATGAAGTGCTTGTCAACCTGAGGCAGATACATCATGTGATGAGTCACTATATTTTACATACATAATCGCTGTCGTCATCTATTCGGCCCCGCAAGGGGCTAATATAAAACGAAATGAATAAAATAAGCATTTAATTATGAGGGTATAAGTATGTCTAAAGAAACTGTTATTGAAAATAAATCAACAGAACTGTTTTATGATCTTGCTTGTAGATCGTTTACAGCAAGCTGGAATCTGTTCATGGAAGTTAATGGCGATGGAGATGCCAATGACTATCTGGATGATCCTGATTTTATGAGTCCCTTTATTATTTATGTGATTGACCATATTCAGAATAACTTTGAGAGATTTACCACGCAAGAGGGAAACTGTGGTGATATTAATCAGGTCAACTTTGAACAAGTAGCAGCCTTGCTGGTAGGGTATTCAGAAAACTTTAGAAAGTAAGAACTAATCTTGCCCCGAAAGGGGCTAACTATAAAAAAAGGAAAAACAGATGAATAATGATATGACAGTAATCGTAAGTATGTTATGTGAGAAAACACCTAAAGTGATGAACCTTATCCAAGAGAGCTTGGATATATTTATCGCATTAAGAGGAAGCTCCGTCGAAGAAATCATGAATGATAAGACCTTGTTAGATGATTTAAATCGTTATGTAAATGAGACACTGTATGATGAGTTAGATCTGGAATATGGTTCTGTTATCATCAATATCGTTTATAACAACTAATTATTTTTAATAACTATCAACATAACAAAAGGATTAAAGATGAAAGAGATTATATTGAACAGCTATGATAAAACAAAAAATGAACTCATTGCTAACATCTTACAAGGGTTCTGTGATGAGATATATGCTATTTACGAAAAAGATCCTGAAACAGCAATCTCGATTTTGAGTTGGGGGAAATATTCAGAAGTTATTTATGATGTATTGATAACTCGTGAGATAATGAAATACTCTATTAAAAATAATACATATGATATCGATAAAAATGATTTGAAGGAAGAGATTTTACATTGGCATCTGGAGCATATCATTGAACTCGCGTTTAAGAATATAAATCAGGATGAAAATCAAGACCCTGTTTATTGGAAGTTAAAAATGACAGTGATGTGATATTAAAATATGAAGAATATTCCCTCGTGTAGAGGGAAATAATTCTGTAATGAAGCGGAGATAACCAATATGATTGATGAATTCCATGTTATGTATATGTATAAAAAAATCCAAGCTGAAGCTGCGACGACAGATATGAAAACACTGGAACAGTTTTTGAAAAAGTTCCGCCAAGTAGTTGCGGAGCGGCGGGAAGAATACTATCAGGAGATTGGTGAGAAAAAAGCGCAGAAATTGAGGGTCAAGAGATTACAACAGTTGCTTGAGAAAATGGAGCGTGACCGTGTATCGCCGGAATGCTTATTCAAATAATGATAGCCCGGACACGAAATGTGAACGAACATACAGGGTAAACTGATAACAGCAATTGTAATTACTCGACTGGTGAAGGTATTGTTAGTTTGTCTAAAGCATACAGGGGTGTTGAACTGATGTGATAGTTGCCATCTGGCAAAGTAGTGCCTGATAGCCTTTCTACTTCCTCAGTGGAGATAACTGAGTGAGGTTTTGGGCAGACCATTCCATTGCTAAGCTGGCTTTTCATGTTGAGAAGGGTTCTGATGAAATTAGAGAGGACTTGCATGGATTTTGAAGAGAAAAAAGAACGAGCCATTTCCATTATGAAAAGCAAGAAAATGTGGAGCAGTAACTATGCTCCCCCTCTGTTACGCATTGCATGGAAAATGGGTATCAGGATACCTCCGTTGCCTTTCGCTCGATTCTGGCAAGTCGCTTTGTTGATGGGGATACCGATTGGCTCTGTCTGGGGAATACTGATGTGGTTTTTTACATGGAAGGAATCGGGGATGGATCCAACAGATGCTATTGCTAGAAGTTTGCTATTTGACGTTTGGATGGGGATTTCTATGGCGTTGTACCATTGGTGGAGAAGGATAGCCAATAATCTTCCAGACTGGGATGGCCTCAAGTAAAACTGACACTAAGATAAGCTGCATCCAACAGGGCCGAAGCAGAAAGTGATGGAAAGATGTCGTGGTGTTAGCTCCCAGATCTAGGCATATGCTTGTGATAATTCAAAAGCATGATTCTGTGAGAAAATTATGGTCATGCAGGCCTGATGAAAATTGAACTGACAACAAAAAACAACACTCGAAGAGCTACAGCCGTGTAGCCGCAATCATCATGCTCATTACAGATACGCGTTCTTACGAACGCAGCTCAACTGCTATGATCACTTAGTCACAACGTATTAATAAAAAAAGGACCCACGGGGGTCCTGTAAAAGGATGATAATTTTGTAGTTGTGAGAAATACAAGATAACTATAACAGCGGAAGGAACGGATAAAAACAACGAAAAGTATGCAATTATGTACATTTATGGCGGGGGCATGCCGTAGGCTACTGCGGGGATGTTGTAGGGAATTACTATTTGACAATAAACATCATAATAAAACCGCCAAAAAAATTGACGGTTTTATTGAGGTTAGATCGCAAAGTCTTCCAGTGTTCTACCTGCTTCAATAGCAGCAGCGATCGCTTTAGGAGTACGGCCTTGACCCGTCCAAGTCTGCTCATTACCGTTTTCATCTGTATATTTGTATTTAGCGGGGCGAGGAGCACGAGTCGATTTAGCTTTAGGCTGAGATGAGCCAACAGCAGCAAGGAGTTCTGCCGGATCAATGCCATCTTCTAACAGTTTCTGACGGAAGGCTTCAAGCTTAGCCTGACGTTCTTCTTGTTCTTTACGGACGGCACTTTCTTCCTCACGACGATCTTCAACGACAGCAGAGAGTTTTTCCAGCATCTCTTCCAGAGTTGCCAGATCTGTTTCACGAGCATGTGCGCGAAGTGTACGAATATTGTTCAGTGCCTTGAGAGCTTCACTCATAGTATGTTATCCGATGTTTTAAAAGGGGGCGATTAATAAAAATAATGTATGCGGTGTTGTTGAACAATCAAAAGCATACCTGTTATTAAATAATATAGTAAATATTGTCGGTTAAGCAATCTTAAAACATCCCATTTGACACGCATAACATAGGGTAGTTCTTTAAAGATACATTTTTCTGCGCTTTTGGCTTGATGGCTCGAACTCTGACGAGATATGAGAGAGTTGCCCAAGGCTTTGTTCAATTGAACGCTGGAACTCAACAGCAGCTTCTGTACGCTGTTTTATGACTAAGGCAATTATTTCTTCATCGCTCTTTTCTGAAATGGCCTTACGGTATAATACACGTTCGTTAAACAGATCAAGATTACCTGATGATCTTGCTGATGTGTTAGCTTTTGAACTGCTGATGGGATTTAACTCGTCAATAAAGTATTCAATAAGAGATTCTCTCTTTTTTTCCAGCCTGCGAAGTTCAGTATGTGCAGATTTAAACTTTTGGGCTTTAATCAAAGGAACATCATCGGAGCGTAGCCTACGGTATTCATTCCTGTATTCTTCTATCGAAATATGATTTTTTAGTTCTTTGACTGTCTCTAAATACTAGATTAAATCACTGTTGTCTGTTTTTACTTTTCTCATAGGAATACCTCGTTAATAAATAGTGGATATATTTATATTACGAGATATGGTGTTAGTGTCAAATTAGCTCTTTAGCTCTGTTTCTCTCTTGGCAAGAAAATATCTTTAATGCAATCGTGGTTTATTTCGGCGGTTTTTTAACCTGTTTTCTCGTAGGTAATTAATTTTTATTATTCGCTGTTTTTTTGTCCTTCAAGTAATAAGTTTTCATGAAAGTTAAACGATCACCATTAAACATATAGTCTGGATTAATAAAATAATAGTTTTGTATCATGGTCTCAGCAATAAATTTCTTGTCAGCAAGTTCTTTCATACCCTTGAAATAAGTAGTTCTTGATATTTTTACGATATCTTGATCAACGATATCGAATGACATTAATATCGTGTCTGTATCTTTATTATCCCTGATAGCAAGATAAAGTATCTTGAACACTTTTTTACCGGAGGAAGACAAACCTTCAATAGCTGATACACCATCAACATAAAGTTTCACAAACTGTGTCTTGTCTACTTCCATTGACTGAAAGAAACCACCATGTCCAACCTGTTCTCCTGTATTTTCATTTACTAATGCTAATCGATCTTTTCCTGTAGTAATACGTCTGACGCCAGTTTTTGTATGTAGACTTGTATCATTAAGAAATGGATTTTTAGTATGACGTGGGAGACCTCTTCTTGATTTCTTTACTTCAGTTTGTATCTTATTTTCTATCATGGCATTTACTCCTTTATTTTTTAGTTATATATTTAAGTAAATACTATATTTTGCGTGCAAGTCAATAGTTAAAGTTTATATTTTTTAAAATAACTAACACTTAATGTGTTTACTGTTGAAACTTGTAGTGCCACAGCATATATATAAATAATACTTTATCATTTTTATTCGAGAATAGTTATCAACTTAAGTACCGGGATTCAGGACTTTAACTCCCGGATGTCGGTACTTGGTTTTAAGCTATAGCTGGCCTGAGAGCATTTTTCTTCTTCATTATTCAATTAGCGAAGCTGAGAACAACTATGCAGAGGTACTTTGGGGTACAGTTCTACTTTTTATTTCATTGGTTTCTTCTCTTCAATTTATATCTCAGCAAAGTGATTGTTTCAAACAATCACTAAGCGCTGCTGATATCTTATTAAAGTTGAAATTGTTTCCCATTTACCTCATAGCGGCTGTCGCCGCAATTCTTCATGGATAAATCCATCATCAACAGGGATGAACCCTGTTCCAGCAATGTGATTGTTCAAAACAATCACGAAGTGCTGCTTCTGAAAATATAGTTTTCCAATGTGTTTAAGAGCAAATGCCATATGTCGAGAATAAGATATTATGTGCAGGCACATGGTCGGTTTTCGATATTAGTATAATACTTTGAACATTAAATCTCATTTCATATCAGTGTCAGGGCGTAGCCGTGCGGTAGCACATGAGCATTAGCTCATAAGATAAATATTTTTTTCAAACAGAATGATAACAAAGAAGTAATCAATGCTGCGCATGGTGAGTTAAATTTGATTTTACTCAGTGATAAATGGTATTTAATTACATAACAGACAAAATAAGGAAGGCGTGTAATGAAAAAAATAAAAACAATAAGTATCTTTAAATCAAATGAAAACATCCCTTTTATGACGTGTATCGTAAACGATATAGAAGAAAGTAAAAATGGAATAAAGCTTATTCTGGAAAACGGCGAAAGCATCAATATTAAAGATTACGGTTATTTCTTCCTGTCAGAGGGCGAAGGCGATTTGGACAGGGAGCGAATGGTAAGTAGTTACAGAAGGTTGATTTCTGAACTCAGTCAGATCAGTGAAGAAACCGTAAAATCATTAATGTTCTGACCTGAACATCCCACTGCTGCTGTTATGATATTAACTTCATGAAAGATATTACTTTTTAAGTAAAACCAGAAATCGGTAAGTGATAAAACTCGTGCGGTATCACCGAGCAGCAGGGGTATAAGCTATGCCATGTCGGCTTAGGTCAAGTCTGTGACATTTTCCTCTGCTTCAGATCGCTGTAGACAGGTTTTGTTCCACCTATAAAAGTATCAGAACAAATCATGTGTGCTGCTTCATTCCTTATCCCTTGATCATTTAGCTAAAGCAGGCCAACTGTGGCTATCGAACATTTCCCATCACTCCCAATCAATTGATACAAAAGATCGATAAATCACTATTGATAGGTTTAATCGATTGAAAGCTGATTATCGATCGATGTTTTAATTGTTAGTATCGATCGATAATCATTGTTTGATAGTTTTAAGCTATCATTTGTTTTGTATCGATCGATTTAAACGATATGACGAACAACAAAAATAATTCAATCCTATCAATTGATTAGAAGATGATTCCTGATCTGCGGGCAAGAATACTTGGATCGGGCGAGACAAATCGGACTAAATCTTTGAGGAATAAATGAAAGGACATAACTTCTTACCACTGGTGGTCTCTCTGGCATTTCTTACTGGATGCCAACAGCTCAACGATGGCGTGAATAGCGTTAACGGGGCAATTAACTCTTCACTGTCATCATTGAACAGCACCGTTGATAAAGCGCTGGGGGTTACAGCTTCCGGTCAGGATAGTGGTCCAGCAACGTCCATTACTGGTCTTGGTGCTGTCTGCAAAGACCATGAAGAAAATCCGATGGCAGCAGAAAAGAAATGGACTGGCAAAAGGATCGCTATCACCAATGCCACTGTTCTTGAAGTTACGAAGGGCAGAAGTGCCAGCGATATGATGACGGGTATGCCCAAAACAGCCCCTAACTATTACCTGCTCTTTAAAACAGCCGATACAAGCTACTGCGGCGGGATGGTCTGGCTGGATTACTACTCTGGTATTGATGATGCCGTTCTTACCTATAAGAAAGGCCAGAAAGTCAGTGTCACCGGAACGGTAAACAATTTCGAAGTCCGCGGGTTCGCTACCGTCAACAACGCAGATATGCCAGTTCGTCTGGTTGTTCTGAGAAACGGCACTATCAACAAATAAATCTGGGGTAACATCATGCGTAAAATTTTACTCGCTGCAGGTATTGCTGCTCTTTTATCTGGCTGCGGTGAAAAAGGCGACTTTGAGAAAGCGATCAACACGAAAATATCGCAATCAAAGCTGTGCTACTCACTGCAGGACAACGACATTGTATTCAACAAAGGTTTTCCGATTAAGGTTAACCTTAGCTACCGTTCTGCCGGATACAGTGCCAGTGATGAGATCCTTAAAGGACTTGTTGAACAAGGGCTGCTCACTGTTTCACAACAGGCAAATGGCTTTAGCAGTATCGATGTTCTAGAAGTAACAGATAAAGGCCAAGAGGTTGAGTTTTGGGACCGTGAGAAAGGTGCCTGTGTCGGTCATCGGGAAGTTTCTGAGATAAAGGAGTGGACTGAACCGGGAAACGGTAATCAGAAAGTTGTTCGCGTGTCTTATACGTGGAAGTTGACGGATGTTCCTTCTTGGGTAGACAAAAAAGCGTTCTCCAGCGTCAAGGGTATGAATGAACCTGAAGAGAGCATGATTAATCTTGTTAAAACAAGCAATGGCTGGAAAGCGATCTAAGGTGTCTATCATGGAAAACAATACAATCCAGTGTCCGTTTTGCCTGAAAGAGAGCCAGCGCGGTGTGCATGTCTGCACCGGCTGCATGGCGACTGTTTTATATGGGGCTTATCCGCAGTGGTATGCTTTCGTGGTTATATTGCTTACCTTTGGCATGTCAATTCTTATCGGAATGTCTACAGGAATTGCGGGGGCTACTATCAGCCTACCAATAATTGCGGTTATTGGATTTGTCGCTGGTAAGGTAATTTTCTCTGATAATGTTGTTTTCAGGCGAAGAATGTAATATTAAATCATAATTATTTAAACCACATCCTTCACAATGATGTGGTTTAAAATCTGCTATTTTGCAGAGCTAATCATTATAATTCTAGCATTCATAATGATAGTTGTATTTATCAACGTGTAATATTTTGCTTATCAAGAAAAATAGCACGATTCATACCTGCGCGTTCAAAGATTGCAAGGTTAAGTAAAAACGCTTCAGACCGAACAGTATCGCAAGAAAGAAACAATGAAACAGGATCCCCTGAAATCGTTAACATAAAACAAAGATTATTAAGGAGATTTATCAATCTAAGGTAGTTTCCTTTTGTATAGTATTCCGTCATGAAGCCATGAAGTATACTGTGTCGATTTAAATTACTTATCCCTGTATCATTCTGTGTATTTTGATAAAGATGTTTTTCTATATAGTTTCTACCATTTAATGCAATCTGGTATCTTTCTTCAAATCCGGAGAAGAATTCTTTGGAGCTAATGCAAATAGGTTTCCAGTCATAATCACGGTAGACATAGTCATTAATGTAGAACTTTAGCCATGCATCATAAATACTAAGTAAAAATTTAGTTCCCACATTTTCAGGTTCATCTAGTCCAAGCCTAATACCTAACGATCGAATAATGCTTTCAATACAAGGTAGGAGAGTAGTTATTGCTGAACGGTATAATCCGAGACAATATGTCTCTGTTGTTTCTCTTATCTGTACTAAACATTTTTCGAGAACGGGAAATTTTGTGTAGTGTTCTATAACTAAAAGTGAAAGCACTTCAGGAGGGAACATTGATGTGAGAGAACGTTCACCTGCCAGTATTTTCATATCTCGACTTGGCGCTTTGTTTATTTGACCACAGTGGTGTGAAATAATACCGAGTGATACATAATTGGGAAGGATTATCTCAGCTTCATTTAATGTTTCACCCATAGCTTTTATAAGCGTATTCTTTGATCTATATACTTCAAGTTGTGGGATAAATGCCTTGTATTCTTTATAGCAAACACAGAAGCCATGAAGATTGTTCATAGTGTTTGTAATCGCTGTCGGATGAACAGAAAATTCACCAATGCCCAATTTCTCATTCAGTATAGCATTCAGGATTTCAATGTTATCGCATTTGTTGTTCTTTCTTTTAAAAGTGCGGTGGATTTTTCTGAATATATTATCGATGTTATTTTGCATTGCAAGTTAACTTCCTTTGAAAATAATATAAAATCTACCACTATCCATCAGGATAAACTAGCTGAAATCTTAAATATAGACATCCTTCTGTGTCTGGCTGGGTTTGTTTACGATTTTTTTGGATGCAGCTGGTTATGTTATGTGAGTCACTTCTGGGTTAGAATTTACTCGCCATAGGTGAATCACGTTGAGCAGTTGTGGCAGGCCCTGCACGACACAATAACACGAAATCATCAGTGTCATTCCATGTGGCAGTTGCTGAAAAAAGTTCGCCATTTTATGGAAACCGCCAGCCCATTCCCCGGAGGTCGACATGGACTCGCAAAAGTGTTGTGGTATTAGGCGCAGCTATTTAGGATATACTCGTTGTCGAAATTTCTAGTGTGAGGAACCGCTAAAGTATTATCGCATAATGCCGATACTGATGGTGTAGATTAGCAATTTAAAAGGATTATGACATGGATATTACGTTTTCCGATGCTCAAGTACTTAACAGTTTGATGGGGCATTCTAACTTTGTTCAGTTGACATATTCTGTTTCTGATTTATGGTTAACTTCTGATTCTGTAGTTGTATATTGTTCTTCTTTTCAAATAGCAATTCTTCGCAATGATAATAATAACGTCATCAATGTTATTAACTTAAGATCAAGTGCTTGTGTAAACAGAGAAACGATTATAGTTCCACCAATACCTCTCATCACAACATGTCTTCAAAATGAACTATCAGTAACTAGACCATTTAATATGTCGTGCAATGAGTTTTTTGATGCAAGTAATAATAGAAAACCTCTGGGGGGATATATATCAATCCAGTAATCATGCTTGTATACACATCGTGTAGAGAAGACCGATAATAAAATTGAAAATGGTTACTATAGTTGTAAATTAAATCCCCCTCCCTTATATAGACAATGCGAAGAGGGGGGTTATTGGTCCTAAAATTCTTCTTTGGAAAACAATACAATCCAGTGCCTTTTTGCCTGAAAGAGAGCCAGCGCGGTGTTCATGTCTGCACCGGCTGCATGGCTAGTGTTTTATATGGAGCCTTCCCCGGCAGGTATGCTTTCGTGATTGTAGTATTGTCCTTTGGCCTGTCTATACTAATTGCAATGTCTAAAGGAGTGGCGGGAGCTACTATGGGTCTACCTATAATTTTTGCTGTAACTTTTATAGCTGGTAAGACTATCATCTCTGACAATGTTGTATTCAGAATAATAATGTAAATTATATTAGCTTTGATTTGCCACGTTTACATTTATTTTAAACGTGGCTTTTTAATTGGATAGTCGGAATGTAAATAATCAGATACCTATGGCAAGTTTTTTGAGATTATACATTACTGTAGATTTTTCATCATTTGTTATTTGTGGGTTAAAGACTGGCTCAAGTCCTCTGATTTGTACAGGCGCATAAAATTCCTCATATTCAAGCCATATGCAATCATTTACTTGAAAAACAACTGCGTAAACTTTATTACTGAACCTTTCAAATAAAACTGGTTTGTCATTACGAAAGAAATCTAGGGATTCATGTATTATTACCGACGCTTCATGCGTGGCATATGAACAAATTGAACTTATCATGTTTCTGTTTGAGCAGCAGTTATCAAAAATCTCTTTCTTACTTAGATGAATATTTTCAAAACTCTCCATATACATTTTTAATGTATTATTTGCAAAAGATTTTATCCGTTCTTTGTTGCAGACATTTGTTGCATTAATTGCTGAAAAGCCTTCGGATGCTAATCCGGTATTTATTCTTTTCTCAACTTGTTCGAGTGATTTTTTTAAATTAGCTCTAACCGAGTTCTTGCTTCTGCTATGTAAGTATTTACATTCTATTGCCACTTTATTATCAATGATAACATCGCAGATAGTTTTCATATCAACTTTTGCAGAAGTGTCATGGCCCTTAGCAAATCGAATTGCCATCGATAACTCGTAGAACTTATCATTGTAATTATGACTTCCATCATTTATATTTTTCTCACCTTCTATAATTTCAATTAGATCAGATGTATTATATTGTATTTTACAATCTTTTGTGAACAGATAATCAAGTTCATTAAATCTTGTAACTAAACCAAATAATTCAAGTAAGTCATTATCGCTTAGAGTGGATGTATTTTCGTTTATATACTTATTAAGTAAATCGTAATAGTATCCAAATTTAGTATTCATTATATTAGAGTTTTTATTTCTCTGTATTGAAGCTTCCTGTAGACGACATATTAGGTTATGAAATCTTTTAAGGATTTGATCTCTGTGGTGAACATTTTTCACGCCCATAATTATTCCTTTTGCAATATATATAACAGTTATTTATTTTACTTGTTTTCTTAGTTAAGGTAAAGATAAACATGTAATACACAATGCTGTAGTGTTGATTTTATTGATTATTTCCGAAAAGATTTAATTAGCGACCTTTAATTACAGCGATAATATTTTTGCTTTAATTTTGGGGTGCTGGTTTTTACATAATGTTTTGAAGACGTGGATGGAGTGAGATCTGTAAGCATCCCGGCAAACCGGACCATTCATTTTCAGAGCTCTTCTGAGATACTGATTATGTCCTCTGAGGAGATCACCATGCGCAAAGCCTGATTCACTGAACACCAGATTATCGCCGTTCTGAAGTCCGTCGAAGCCGGACGTACCGTTAAGGATGTCTGCCGTGAGGCCGGTATTTTAACCCTGTTCCTGCCCATATAGGGGGGATGCAGCGCTCAGCTAGCTTCTGGTTTTCAAACTGTTCCGGGCAGAGTCCCCTCAAAATGATCTACTATTTGGCACAGCTATTTAGCAAAAAATCAATTAAGATTAATATCTTGAGAGCACTACGTGTGATTCACATCATGGTTATATGGAGTGGTATATGATTATAAAGAAAACATGTACAAATGATAGTTTCATTGAGCAACTATTGAATGGATGGATTCAGGCAAATCAACGCTATGTCGATCTCTTAGGAAAGAGAGATTGTTGTTGGTGGTATAACGAACGGACGAATGTGAGTGTACTTGCTGGTGCTGCATGGTCATTAGGCTGGGCTGCAATTGAAGAATACCCTTCAAATAAAAGAATGAAGGGCTGTCTTCAGGAAGATACTGATACCAGTAAAGGTCGTGTTGATCTTTACATTACAAATAAAAATGATGATGTTGCTATCGAAGCTAAACATGCGTGGTACAATCTTGATAATATAAACGAAAGTAATGTTATTACTAATTTTAAAATGGATGAAGCACGTAGTGATGCTAATCGTTTGGTAGGGCAGGCCGATCGCCATTTTTCAGCAACTTTTGTTGTTTTTTATACTAAGACAAATTCACAAGAAACTACTATTGGAGATCATATCGATGATCTGATCAACAAAGCTATAGAGAACGTAAAAACAAAGACTATTTCATATGCATATCTCATTGATACGGATTCTATGTTTAAAAATGCTTTGGGGTGTTATTATCCAAGTGTTGCATTGATAATGGAAGAAATTTAATAACAATGGTTAATGTTGGGTTTTTATTAATTGGTTCACATTTTAGGGGTAAGTAATTAATATGGCTTTCACATCTGTAGCTATAGTTTCTGGTACAGCAGCATTAGCATCAACTCTTTTTAAAGAGAAAGAATTAAAAGCAAAAGAGATCATTGAGTTATCAAAGATACCTCAAGAAGAAATTAATCTCAGCCCTCAATTGATAATTGTGCAGAATGAAATTAATTCACATATTACTGGAGTTAAAGATGTGCGCTTTCATAAAGTATTGCTAGAAATCATGGCTAAGAACAATAAGCCAGTAGGCTATTTTTCTAAACTCAATGGCAAGTTGAGTTTTATTACTCCAAATCATATCTCAATTGAAGAATGTCCATCTTTCAGCCGCAAGTTTTATAACTACATTAGTAATAATGAAACTTTGTTTTCAAACTTCATGCATATCGCTTTCATTTTAGTAGCACTTTCTTTGAGTATTGATACTGCTCAAAATGGAATTACACCTATAGAAAAAGCATTATCTGTTCTGTTGGCTGCTATTTCAGGTTTTATGATATTTAACTGGTTTTCTTTAATGAGTATTATTTTTAGAAATGGTACTAACAAAACGAAAACTCATGAATATAAGGTTTTGTTTGAGGAATATGCTGATATGAAAAAGGAGTGACTATTATCAATCATAAAGAAACCTTGCGTTGCAAGGTTTCTTTATCACATTATTCACAATGTTGCAGAACCAATTTGAGAAAATATGAGGAAGGAATTTATCATTTTTCTGATAATATATACGATACATTATGATTTATGTGGGAATAAACTGTGATTATTTCCACTCAGGAGGAAAACCCGGAGGTCTTAACTTCGGCTCTAGCGGTTTCCTATCAGCTGCTGGTGTTGGTATATAGTCCAGATCGCTATCAGTAAGTTCGCGCTGTGGACGACTTGGAAAGCGCCTGATCTCCTCTTTGGTTGGACTATAAGTGTCACTGTTAAATCTGGCACGTCTTTCATGCTCAGCGCGTGGGACGTAGATGCCTTGAACTTCATCAAAGACATAGTTTTCAGCGATACGCTTATCATGTTCAGCATCAACTGAAACAGGGGACGGTTTCTTTCTGGCCCAGACGAATTTCTCTTTTATGTATTCGACTACCAACAGCGTGAAACGCTTAAACACACCGCTCTGACGAGGTTCAACTTTCTTCCTCTTAACTTTAACAGGAGCGCGTTTGAGTGCTTTTGCCGTTGAAGAGGATAGGGTTTTCAATTTAGTGTGTGTATGAGGTACAGGGGCAACCAGAACAGGTTTCTGCAAGCCTGTAGATGAAGCTCTACCTGTGTTATCCGGGAGAACAATTTCTTCCGGTTCAGCCAGTGCATGAACCCTAAAGCTGGCAACATCAACAACGATGTCTAATGGCAGATCTTTAAAGGCAAAGTAGGCTTCCCCAGCTTCTTTTTTTAGCTCATCTCGTATAGCTTGCTCTGTAGCACGTTGTTCCTGAGCTGCAACAGTTCCCCAACGGTCACGAGGGATATGAAGTATTGGATCGCGGTTTGTTTCAATAGCTTTAGCAAGCCAGATAGCTTTCTCTTCATTGGTAGCTGCAACCGTTGCCTGTTCAAGAGCTTCCTCATACTGAACCCTGATAGAACGGTGATCAACGCGTTCATCACGACCATACAGTTCAAGGAAGCTATTACAGATGTCCTGCCAGCCTTTACGCCAGTTATCGAGCGTTTCAGGCTTGTCCCACTCACGGACCTTTTTACCAAAGCCGGTAGAAAGAACCTCACGGGTGGTTCCCATTATATGGATATGTGGGTTATGACCATTGATATCGTGGATAACAACATCAGCAATGATGCCTTGCTTGGTAAAGTGCTCAAGAACAAAAGCAGCAGTGAGTTCAATGCTCTGTTCTGCTGTTAGCTCGGCAGGGAGGGCAATTTTAAACTCTTTGGCAAGACGGGCATCTTTTCTCTTCTCTGAGGCTTCAACAGCATTCCAGAGTGTTTCACTGTCAACAATCAGGTGAGGTGGGGTATGTTCAGGTGCAAAAATCTGCGCAAAGGCAAGGTCCTTTTTATGTGCTGTTTTACGACCGCAAATTTCACCCGTTCTGTTATCGAAGAAAATTTTACGGTGACGATATGCAGCAGAGTTAACCGAAGACTGGCCTTCGCCTCTGCTGATGTTCTCCATTTTGAAACTGTATATCGCCATCCAAATATTCCTCAATGCCAAATGCTGCTGTTCGTTTTACGTAAGGAAAACGCCGGGGTTGACGTTGACCTTGATTTTGTTTCCGAAGGAAACGGTTTTAGCCTGCGGCAGGCAACCGTCGGTAGACCCCACGGCATTAGAGCGAAGCGATAATGCGTAAGTGGGCATTGCTTTATTTTTTTATCGCCATAAATGGCTCAAAAAATAACAACAATGTATAAGGCTTACCCTTATTAATTAATACTAAATATATGAATGACTGTAAAACATACCGCCGAATTAAGCGGCGCAATATGGATGGGCGGGCGAAGTATTCCGCGATATTATACGGATTGGGCTTTGATAGCGTCCGTAGGACAAAAAGAGTGTTATTTCATCCCGCCGTAAGGCGGGGAAACACTAAAAGACATAAAGCGGATAAAAATAGTGGTAGTTTCCCCTGTTGCACAATTCACTGGTGAGGGTAAGAAATTAGAGCGAAAAACCGGAAGGTGAAATGAAAACCATTAATAAACAAAAATAAGTAACGCGGAGAGAGTCGTTTAAAAAATTAGTGTGTGCTAGCATACGAGTGTACTATTATTCAACTTCTCTAAATCAGACTTGATCTTATGTCTGAGATAGCTTAATAATATCGCCGTTGATTGGTATCAACATAGTATCAGGAAAGTTACTTTTTTATGGTGATAAGTATGCAAGAAAGTTGGCAGTTTTTGGTAACCACAGTAATACCTATCTTAGCTTTAATGACTGCTATCAGTGCTAGAAATGAAGCAAAAAAAGCGAATCGAATTGTGACAGAGGCTCATAAGCGGAACGAACTTAATCAGTATTACCCCTCATTGAAATTCAGTTCGGAAATTATTGATGAAAAGATTCATCTTGTGATTGCAAATGCATCAAATAGTAATAGTGCGTCTTTAGGAAAAATACGATATAATATTTTTTTACAATCTGGTGATTACAAGTTTGATAAAGAAGGATTCATTGAATTAGATGAGGTTATTAATTCCAATTCAGAAAAGAAAATTCCTTTTTATTTATTGAACGAAAATGTGGAAGGGATTAACTCTATTGTTTTAAAAATGACCAGTCAAAAAGCAGACGCTGTTTCTATACGCTTGAAAGCATGGTTAGACTATAAACCAACAATATATGAGGGTAAAGAGGTCGTGGAATATTGGTGATGCTGCCAACTTACTGATTTAGTGTATGATGGTGTTTTTGAGGTGCTCCAGTGGCTTCTGTTTCTATCAG